>JAFIFJ010000020.1 GCA_020832085.1 Gammaproteobacteria bacterium
CCCTGACACCAGATCTCCTCGGCGCTGAAAATGGGTTTCAGGAAGCGCTTCTTCTGCTCCTCGCTGCCGTGGATCAGCAGCGTGGGGGCCACCATGCCGAGCCCGATCCAGTTGAGGAAGTAGGGCACCTTGGAGCGCCGGACTTCGTCGCTGGCAATGGACTGGAAGTGCTCATAGCCGTGGCCACCGTAGACCTTGGGCACATCGGTGGCGATGAGGCCGGCCTCATAGCACTTGGCCTGCCAGTCGCAGAGGTAGGCCCGATGGTCGTCGTAGGTGACCTCGTAGGAGGCCTGGGGCAGCGGCGTCTCGGTGGGCGGTGGGCGGTTCTCTTCGAGCCATCGGCGGCAGTACTCGCGGAACTCGCGTGCTTCCGGGCCTGCTTCCGGGCGTCCTTCCGGTGATGCTTGCTGTTCAGTCATCTTCGCGGCCATGACATGAGGGTGCGCCATGCTGGCACTGTTTTCTGCCAGAGACAATCACGCATGAAGGTGGACGGGGCCCCTGCAGCAGCCTGCAGGGACCCCGCGTCGTGGTTCAGCCTGCTCGCCGTTGGGCGGGTTTCTTCGGCGCGGCTGCGGTCTTCGGAGCTTCGTCACTTTCGAGCCACTTCGCGAGGGTCTCGTGGAAGTGGCGGATCTTCTGCTCCTGATAGCTGGCGTAGATGGTCTCACCCTTGGGGTGGGTGTGAAGACCCTTCTGCACCATGCGGTGATTGACGTAGTCCTGATTGAATATCTTCAGCAGGCGGCTGCCGAACTCAGGCGCCAAGGTGTAGTCGTCGTCGATGTCGAGGAAGGTGCACTTGGCCGGCGGCGGCGGCTCGACGCCTTCCGGGACCGGAATCATGTACATCACCTCGTGCAGCGACTGCTCCGGATTGTCGCCGTCCGGGCGGAAGCGATAGAAGATCGGATTGAAGTCCGCCCAGGGGCTGATGTTCGGGAACACCGAATAGTAGATGGAGTCGTTGAGGTCGGCGTCGCTGATGGTGTCGACGTAGTCGCCGAAGGCCGGCCGCAGCTGCTCTCTGCGCTGCTTGGCGTTGGCCCTGCGATAGCCATGGGGCGAGGAGGTGTCGTAGAGCATGGGCGTGTCTTCCTCTCCGGGGCAGATCTTGCCCCCCACCCAGCTGCACATCTGGATATCGGCGGATTTCACCTCGCCCTCGACGTACTCGGCGGCAGAGGTGAAGCGGCCGGTCTTGCCGTTGGGCGTGGTCACCTCCACGAGGTCGTCCTCGATGCGGCGATAGACGTGACCGCTGAGCAGGTGCTTCACGCTCTGGAAGGCCTTGCCGTCCGGGTAGACGGACATGTCAGGGTTCTCGAGACCGGTATGGGGGCTCGGCGGGCCTGACGGGGACATGGCCCGGGACATGTTGCCGAAGACGTCGTACTTGGAGTTGACGTCGCCGAAGGAACCGAGCAGTTCAGGATGGGTCGCCACCACGTGGTAGGACTCCATGAACGCTTCCTGGGCCACCTTCCAATTGCAGGGCAGGCGCTTGATCAGGTGCGCGGCCTTGTAGCGACGCTTGAAGGGAATGCGGAAGTGGCGATCGATGTCGCCCAAGAAATCTTCCAGGGGCTCACAGTTCGGGTCGGGATTGATGAAGACGAAGCCGCCCCAGTGGCCGACGCGCACTTCCTGCAGGGAGTACTCCTCCTCGGTCACCGATGGGAAATCCCAGTGGCCGGGGATTTCCTTCAGGCTGCCGTCCAGATTCCAGGACCAGCCGTGGAAGGGGCAGCGGAAAACCTTCAGCTCCTTGCGGTGGTTGTCGCAGAGGGCGCGGCCCCGGTGCAGGCAGGCGTTGGGGAAGGCCTTCACTTCGTCCTCGGATACCCGGACGACGATATAGGACAGGCTGGCGATGTCGTAGACGTGGGTGTCGCCCACGTTGGGAATGTCCGACTCGTGGCAGGCCATCTGCCAGACCCGCTTCCACAGCCGTTCCACTTCCAGGTCGTGGGCTTCCCTGGAGTAGTAGCTCTCAACCGGCACCCGGGTGACGCCGGGCTCCATGGGTGAATCCTCCAGATAGACCGCGGGCGGCGGTACCGCATCGCCCTTCAGCAGGTCGTTGTAGGAGATCCCGTTGGATCGGTTGTGTCCTGTCTTGGTCTCGACCATGGTCCTCGCTCTCCATTCGGCACTGTTTCAGCACTTGTATGGCGGCAGTATAGGCATTTCGGTCTGTTTTCGTCACGCCTGACTGTTTTGTCAGGTGCCGGAGTCCTGCGGTGTGGATGGGGAGGCGCTGATCCTGGGCTGATCACCACTTCCCCATGCTATTCTTGCGCGCTTCCTCAACCCTACCCGGCGAGACGATTTTGCGGATGGACGAACATTACGACCCTGAGCGGGTGGAGCGCGACGCGCAGGCGTTCTGGGAGCAGGGTTCCTGCTTTCAGGCACGGGATGATGGCGGGGACAAGTTCTATGCCCTGTCCATGTTCCCGTATCCCAGCGGCAAGCTGCACATGGGCCATGTCCGCAATTACACCTTAGGTGATGTCATCACCCGCTATCAGCGGCTGAAGGGCAAAAACGTCCTGCAGCCCATGGGTTGGGATGCCTTTGGTCTGCCGGCTGAGAATGCGGCGATCCAGAACAGGGTGCCGCCGGCCGAGTGGACCCGCGCCAACATCGCCACCATGCGCACGCAGTTCCAGCGCCTGGGCTTCGCCCTGGACTGGTCACGGGAGTTCGCCACCTGCGATCCGGAGTACTACCGCTGGGAACAGTGGCTGTTCACGCGCCTGTATCGCAAGGGCATGGTCGAGCGCCAGACCACCATCGTCAATTGGGACCCGGTGGACCAGACCGTGCTCGCCAACGAGCAGGTGGAAGACGGCCGTGGCTGGCGCTCCGGCGCCCTGATCGAGCGCCGGGAGATGCCCCAGTGGACGCTGAAGATCACCGCCTATGCCCAGGAACTGCTGGACGCCCTGGACACCATGGACGGCTGGCCGGAGCAGGTCCGCACCATGCAGCGCAACTGGATCGGCCGCTCCGAAGGGGTGCAGATCGAATTCGACGTTCGTGGACCTGATGGTCCGCTGCCGGAGCGCCTCAGCGTCTACACCACCCGGCCGGATACCTTCTTCGGCTGCACCTATGTGGCGGTGGCCGCGGAGCACCCGCTGAGCCGTGCGGCGGCGGAGCGCGACCCGAAGGTGGCGGCTTTCCGCGAGAAGTGCCGCAATCTGAAGACCGCCGAGGCCGACGTGGCCACCATGGAGAAGCTCGGCGTGGCCACCGATAGGGTGGCCATCCATCCGCTCACCGGGGCGGAACTGCCGGTATGGGTGGCGAACTTCGTGCTGCTGGAGTATGGCTCCGGCGCAGTCATGGCGGTGCCTGGCCATGATCAGCGCGATTGGGAGTTTGCCCGCAAGTACGATCTTCCCATCGTGCAGGTCATCGAGCCCCTCGACGCGAAAACCCCCTGCGATCTCGCGCAGGAAGCCTTCGTGGAGAAAGGCCGGCTGGTGAACTCCGGCGAATTCTCGGGCCAGGATTTTGCTGCGGCCTTCGATGCCATTGCCTCCGCGTTGGAAGCCAAGGGCTACGGTGAGCGCAAGGTGAACTTCCGCCTGCGGGACTGGGGCGTATCCCGGCAGCGCTACTGGGGCTGCCCCATTCCCATGATTCATTGCCCTGAATGCGGGCCGGTTCCGGTTCCCGACGAGGAACTGCCGGTGGTGCTGCCCACTGACGTCACCTTCGAAGGGGTGGCCTCGCCGCTGAAGACCGAGGCCTTCGCCGATTGGCGTCGGGTCCCCTGTCCCAACTGCGGTGGGGCGGCCGAGCGGGAAACCGATACCTTCGACACCTTCATGGAATCGAGCTGGTACTACGCCCGTTTCGCCTGTGCCGACAACGATCAGGCCATGCTCGATGAACGGGCTAAAGCCTGGACGCCGGTGGATCACTACGTCGGCGGCATCGAACATGCTGTCCTGCACCTGCTCTACGCGCGCTTCTTCCACAAGCTGCTGCGGGACGAGGGTCTGGTGGACTCCGATGAGCCGGTGAAGCGGCTGCTGCTGCTGGGGATGGTCAACAAGGACGGCCGGAAGATGTCCAAGTCGGCTGGCAACATCGTCAGTCCCGACGCCCTGGTGGCTGCCCACGGTGCCGACGCGGTGCGCACGTTCATGATGTTCGCTTCACCGCCGGATCAGACCGTGGAATGGAGCGATTCCGGGGTCGAGGGCTCGGTGCGCTTCCTGCGCCGCTTGTGGAAACTGGTGGCTGATCACGTGACGGGCGGCAAGGCGCCGGCTGTCGACAAGGCAGGTTTGAACGAAGGTCAGAGGGCGCTGCGACGGCGGACCTTCGAGACTTTGCTGCGGGCTGACGACGACTATGGCCGCCGGGTCAACTTCAACACCGTGGTCTCCGGCGTCATGGAGCTCGGCAACGACATCGCACGCTTCGATGACCATTCGAAGGAGGGACGGGCGGTGCGGCAGGAGGCTTTGGAGGTGGCGGTCCTCGTGCTGTCGCCCATCGCACCGCACATCTGCCATGAACTTTGGCTGGCGCTGGGTCATGAGCAACCGGTGATCAATGCCCGCTGGCCTGAGGTGGACCCGGACGCCCTGACCCGTGACACTGTGGAACTGGTGGTGCAGGTGAACGGCAAGGTGCGTGCGCGGTTGTCCCTCGCCGCGGGCCTCGATCAGGATGCCGCTGTGGCGGCTGCCATGGCGGACGGCAACGTGGAGCGTTTCCTGGCCGAAAATCTGGCCGACAAGCAGCTGCGCAAGGCCATTCACGTCCCTGACAAGCTCATCAACCTGGTCGTTGGCTGAGTTCCCCGTGAATCAGCCCATGCGTAATCCCGTGAATTTTGAGGAAGCCCCATGATCCAGCGACTCCTCCTCGCAAGCCTCCTGCTGACGCTGGTCGCAGGCTGTGGCTACCGCCTGGCAGGCTCCATCGACAGCGCCAGTCTGGCCGGTACCCGGGTGGTGGACGCCAGCCGCGCCGGCGGCGGTGAACTGGCCTGGAGTCTGGAACAGGATCTCAAGCTGCGTGGGGTCCCGGCTGCCGGCGAGGGTGAAGGCCGGCGCGTCCTGCGCGTGCTCGGTGAGACCTTCGAGCGTCGCCCCCTCACCCTGACGTCGGAGGCCCGGACGGCCGAGTACGAAATGGTGGGTCGCGCAGAGTTCGAGCTGCTCGGAGGCGACGGGCGGGTACTGATTCCGGCCCGCAGCATCATGGCCGATGGCGTCTACCTGCGTGACCCGGGCCGGCTGCTCGGATCGAGTCAGGAGGAAGCGCGCCTGCGTCAGGAGATTCGCGATGAACTGGTGCGGCGCATCCTGATCGCCGTGTCCGCCGTGGATCCGAGCTGAGGGTGAAGCTGCGCCGGCCCGAGGATCTCGAGGCCCGCCTGGACGATCGCCTCGATCCGGTCTATCTCATCAGCGGCGACGAACCGCTGCTGGTGCAGGAAGCGGCCGATGCCGTGCGTGCCGCCGGCCGCAAGGCTGGCGTGGACGAACGCGAAGTCTTCCATGTGGAGGCCGGCTTCGACTGGAACGAGCTGCTGCAGTCCGCCAACAGTCTGTCGCTGTTCGCATCGCGCCGACTGGTGGAGATGCGCTGCAACGGTGGCCCGGGTGCTGCCGGTGGCAAGGTGCTCGAAGCTTATGCGGAGCATCTGCCCGACGACGACATCCTCCTCATCCTCATGCCGCGCCTCGACCGGCGCAGCGAAAACACCAAGTGGTACAAGGCCCTGGATGCCGTTGGCGTTCACCTGCCGGTCTGGCCGCTGGATCTGGCCGCGTTTCCGCGCTGGCTGGGTGGGCGCCTGCGGCGTGCCGGCGTCAGTCTGGAACCCGGTGCGCTGGACATCCTGGTCGCGCGCGTGGAAGGCAATCCGCTGGCGGCGTCCCAGGCCGTGACCCGGCTTGCTCTGGCCGAACAGCCGGGTGCCTGGTCCGCAGATGAACTGCTGGCCTTCCTGGACGATGATTCTCGCTACAACCCCTTCGAGCTGGCGGATGCGGTGCTGATGGGCGATGCCGAGCATGCCCACCGCATGCTCGGGACCCTGCGCCAGGAAGGGGTGGATGCCCTGGCCATCGTCGCCGCGCTGGCCTGGAGCCTGCGTCAGGTCCGGACCCTGCTGCTGGCCCGCGACCGGGGCGAGAGTCTGGGCTCGGCCATGGGGCAGATGCGGCTGATTCCGAAACGGCAGGAGTTGCTCAAGCGCGCCCTGCCGCGACTGTCCCTGCCCCTCATCGAGGGTTCGCTGCGCGATCTGGCGGTGGTGGATCAGGCCGTCAAGGGCATGGTCGGCATCGAACCCTGGGACGAACTCGACCGCCTCTGCCTGCGTCTGGCCGGTGTCCGCACCACGCCCTTGGGCCTGCGTGCACGTGCCTGGGTGGAGTGAGGGTGCAGCGAGGGTCCGGTAGATCGGCCCCCTTCGCTTCGCTACGGGAGCCTTCCCACAAGTAGCGTCAGATGGTTCGCGGCGGCAGCCTGACCCTCCAGGTGAAGATGGCCAGCGGGATGTACAGCAGGGTGGTCACGATGTAGGGCAGGTGGGGGTCCACCTGATACAGCGCGGTGCCGAGCAGGGGGCCGATGGTGAAGCCCAGGGGCGGACAGGCGCCGGTGACGCCCGCCACCGCTCCCTGTTCGTCCTGAGAGACGGCCAGCGAGGCTCCGGCCATGAACCCAGGAGCGGCCATGCCCATGCCGAGCCCCATCAGGCCCATGCCCACGAACAGGGGCAGCCGGCTCTCGGCCAGGGTCAGCAGGATGAAGGCGGTAATCAGGATGGGCACGGCGATCCGCAGCAAGGTGAGCGGAGCCAGTTCCATGCGCTGGACGATCAGGCCCTGGGCCAGCAGCGACATGCTGGCGGCGGTCATCATGGCGAAGCCGAAAAAGCGCGCCGTCTCGCGGCCGGTGAGACCGAGCAGGTCCTGAAAGCGGAAGGCCAGGGTCTGCTGGGCGATGGCGAAGCCGGCGAACATCAGCACGCCCACGATCACGAAGGGCAGGATCCGGCGATCGAGAAACCGCAGGCGCTCCCGGCGCAGGGTCTGCGTCTGCCGAGGCAGATCCGGCAGCCAGCGCCAGACCAGCATCGCAGCGATCAAGGTCATCAGCGCGGCGAAGTAGATGGGCAGCAGCAGGGACACCGCTGCCAGCAGCCCGCCCACCGCGGGTCCGATGATGGCGCCGAGATTGTTGGCCGCCCCCATGCCGCCCATGCCCCGGGTGCGATTGCTGGCGCTGGTGATGTCGGCCACATAGGCGCTGGCCGCCGGCGGGGTGGCGGACATCACCATGGCCTGGGCCATACGCGTGAGCGTCAGCACGATGAAGGCGGCAGTGGGCGCGAGCAGGCCGAGCATGGCGGCGTAGAAGCCGGAGGCGAACAGCACGGTGCCGACGGTGTAGCCGATCAGGCCGATGAGGATCACGACCTTGCGGCCACGGCGGTCGCTCAGGCGGCCCCAAATGGGGCTGGCGAGAAAGAAGGCGATGGAGGAGGCGGAGACGATGGCACCGACCTGGATTTCGGCCAGACCGATCTCCCGACCCAGCGGCGGCAGTACGGCAAACACCACGGTCTGGCCCATGCCCAGGGCGATCATGCATGCAAACAGCACCATGAAGGCGCGACGGGTGGGGTCGGGCTGCTTGGCGGAAACGGGTTCGAGCGTCATCACGCCTTGCGCCTCGGTAACTTTTGTCGGCTGCCGAAATGCTGCTGCGGCAGCCCGAACAGGGGTGTCAGCGGACCTCGGTCTCTGCTTCGGTTCCGAGTTCTTCGATCGCGAGCTTCCCGGCCTCGGTGACGAGGCGGGTGATGGAAGCGTTGTCCGGACGGAAACAGACCAGACGGTCGTCGCCCTGGGCGTGGCCCACGGCAGCGTTGATGGCGATGAAGTGGCTGAAGATCACGGTGTCCTCGGTCAGAGACGTCAGACAGTGAATCACTTCGTCGCGCCAGCGCTGGTAGTTGGGTGCGAGCTCCGACCAGCTGCCGGCCATGGCCTTGCGCAGCCAGGCGGTGCGTGCCGCAAGATCGTCGCTGGGTGAGGGAATCTCCGCCATGCGGGGTTCGATCACCGGCTCCTGGCCCCACAGCGCTGCCAGGAAGGCTGCGGTCTCCCGGGCCCGCGCCAGGGGGCTCGACAGAATGGCCAGAGGACCGATGGGGGCGAGCAGATCCGCGGCGAGGCGGGACTGGGTTTCGCCGAGGGGATCGAGGCCGGGGTCGGGATGACCGTCCCAACCGGCAGAGGCCTTGCCGTGACGTACGAGGTAGATGCGGGGCATGGGCGGACTCGGAGCGAAAAGATGCGGATGATAGCAGGGTGATCCCGGATCTGTCGGGGTCGGCCTGCCGGGATCGGTCTACCGGGGACGGCGCGCTCGGCTTGAGTTTCCGGGGCGACTCCGGCTGAATAGCGCCTTGTCGCGGTGCACCGGCGTCCCGGCCTTGCAGCCAATCGAGTGGGCAGTCGATCGGGACCGCTGTCCTGGGCGCTGGCGATCCATTCCGGGTTGGCCGTCCATCATCTTGGATTCTGCCGGGTCTGGGCTGGCCGCGTGCTGGCGCGGATGTGCAGTCGTGCATCCGACAGCATCTCAATAGGGCGCCCGCCTGCCGGCCGGCGTCCGTCTGCTAAGGGCAGTCCGTCCGATGAGGACCGTATGACGATTCATGAAACAGCGCTTTCCGCCGACAGCCTTCCGGATACCACGGTGGCTGTCCGCGACCTATTCGGTATCGATCTCGATCTCATGGTGCCGGCGTTCAGCCAGCGCAGCGAGTACGTGCCGGATCTCGATCCCGCCTATCAGTTCGACCGTGGCACCACCATGGCGATCCTGGCGGGTTTTGCCCACAACCGGCGGGTGATGATTCAGGGCTACCACGGCACCGGCAAGTCCACCCACATCGAGCAGGTGGCGGCGCGGCTGAACTGGCCCTGCATCCGCATCAACTTAGACAGCCACATCAGCCGCATCGACCTGATCGGCAAGGACGCCATCGTCCTGGAAGACGGCAAACAGGTCACTGAGTTCCGGGAAGGCATGCTGCCCTGGGCGCTGCAGCATCCTGTGGCGCTGGTGTTCGATGAGTACGATGCCGGCCGCCCGGACGTGATGTTCGTGATTCAGCGCATTCTCGAAGTGGAAGGCAAGCTGACGCTGCTGGATCAGAATCGGGTCATTCGTCCGCATCCGGCTTTCCGCCTGTTCGCCACGGCCAACACCATTGGCCTCGGTGACACCACCGGGCTCTATCACGGCACCCAGCAGATCAACCAGGGCCAGATGGACCGCTGGAACATCGTCACCACGCTGAACTACCTGCCCCAGCAGGCGGAGGTGGACATCGTCTGCGCCCGGGTACCGGAGTGGCAGACGGAGGAGGGCCGGCGTCTGGTGAAGGGCATGGTTGCGGTGGCGGATCTCACCCGCAAAGGCTTCATCAGCGGCGAGCTGTCCGTCGTCATGTCGCCGCGGACCGTGATTTCCTGGGCCCAGAACGCATCCATCTTCGGCAATGATCTGGCCTTCGCTTTCCGGGTGTCGTTCCTGAACAAGTGTGACGAGACCGAGCGTCCCATCGTCGCTGAGTACTACCAGCGCTGCATGGGAGAAGATCTCGGTGACGCCACCCGCGGCATCACCATGCAGTCCACGGGGTGATGGCGTGGCGCGGGATGGCGGTAGTGAGCGCTCCTCTTCCACGTCGGCGGGGGTGACGGACGAGGTCGCTGTCGAACCGTTCAAGCGGGCGACGGTGGCAACCATGCGCGTCCTGTCCGGAGACGACGCGCTGGAAGTCACCTTCGGCCAGGGTACGCCCAGCCTGCGCGGCAACCGGGCCCGGGTTCCCTTGCCTCAGCCGGGCGCAACGGCTGAGGAAATCTCGGCGGTCCGTGGCATCGCCGACGCCTTTGCGCTGCGCCTCGCCCATCATGACGAAGCCCTGCATCAGCGCCTGCGACCGGCGGCGGGGATCGCCCAGGAGCTGTTCGAAGCGGTGGAGGATGCCCGGATCGCCGGCATCGGTTCCCGCCAGCTGCCGGGCGTTGCGGCCAACCTCGATGCCAGCCTGACCAGCGACTGCGAACGGGCAGCCTTCGATCGCATTCAAACCCGCAACGAAGCCCCCCTCGGTCTGGCCGTGGGCCTGCTGCTGCGCGAGCGCCTGACCGGCCGCGCGCTGCCTGCCGCCGCCCATCCGGTGGTCGAGCCCTGGCGGGAGTGGGTGGAGGAGCGGGCCGGCAGTGACCTCGATGATCTGGTCGAACTCGTGGCAGACCAGCAGGCCTTTGCCCGCATGTCCCGGGCTCTGATCAAGGATCTCGGCATCGCTTCGGAGATGGAGGATCCACCCGAGGACCTCGACGGCGACGAAGGCACCGAGGGTGAAGAACAGGAACTCGACGGCAGCGGCGATCAGGAGCCCCAGGAGGTCGCCCTCGACGAGGAGAACGCCAGCGACGACAGCGCCGATGGCGATGCGGCCCTGATGGAAGTGGATGCCGACCAGGAAGCGGGCGAGACGGAAACCCAGGACGAGTCCGATGAGGCCTCCCGGGAGACCCGGGATCCGGCTGGGCGGATCAAGGTGGACTTCGACTATCAGGCCTTCACGACGCGCTTCGACGAGGTGGTGCGGGCGTCGGAGTTGTGCGAGCCGGCCGAACTCGACCGGCTGCGTTCACTGCTCGACCAGCAGCTGCAGACCATTGCACTGGCCACATCGAGGCTGGCCAATCGCCTGCAGCGCAGACTGCTCGCCAAGCAGAACCGGACCTGGGACTTCGACCTCGAGGAGGGCATTCTCGATACCGCCCGTCTCGCCGGCGTGGTGGCTGATCCCACCAATCCGCTGGCCTACAAGCAGGAACGGGAGACCGAGTTCCGGGACACCGTGGTAACCCTGCTCATCGACAGCTCCGGTTCCATGCGCGGCCGTTCCATTACCATTGCCGCCATGTGTGCGGACATTCTCGGTCGCACCCTGGAACGCTGCGCGGTGAAAGTGGAGGTGCTCGGCTTCACCACCCGTGCCTGGCGCGGCGGGCAGGCGCGGGAGCAGTGGATCGCGGCGGGAAAGCCCACCGCACCCGGGCGGCTCAATGACCTCCGCCACATCGTCTACAAGGCGGCGGACGATCCCTGGCGGCGGGCGCGGCGCAACTTGGGGCTGATGCTGCGCGAGGACATGCTCAAGGAGAACATCGACGGTGAAGCCCTGATCTGGGCCCATAACCGCATCGTCACCCGCAGTGAGAAGCGCAAGCTGCTGATGGTGATTTCCGACGGGCTGCCGGTGGACAACTCGACCTTGCTGGTGAACTCGAGCAACTATCTCGAACGCCACCTGAAGTACGCCATCGAGCAGATCGAGACCGCTTCGCCGGTGGAGTTGGTGGCCATCGGCATCGGCCATGACGTCACCCATCACTACCGGCGGGCGGTGACCATCACCGATGCCGAGCAGCTCGGCGACGCCATGACCGAACAGCTCGCTGCGCTGTTTGAAGTGGAGTCGCTGCGCGGCCGGCGAATGTGATGCCGGCCCCTGACCGCTTAAGCCGACCACTTCGAGTTTCTCGATCTGGGGGCGGCCGTCCTTGAGCGGGCCGAGTTTGGGGCCGAGTGCCTTGAAGTGGTCCGACTGGCCATGGGCGGCCAATGACGCTTCGTCTTCGTACAGTTCGAGCATGACATAGCCGCCGTCGGCGTCCCGGCACAGGGTGTAGAGCTGGTTGCCGGCTTCCTTGGCGCGCACCTGTCCTGCCAGTTCCAGCATGGCGCTCTCGAAGTCGGCTTCACTGCCGGCTTTGGCTTTCAGACGGGCGATGACTGCAATCATGGTGGGTCTCCCTCGGCTACAATGGACAGGCTCGATTCATCGGTTGAGGTTCCATGCACAGACAACCCCTGCTGACTGCGCTCGCACATTACGGACAGTGCCATCCCGACGAGGCGGACATGGTGACCCGCTTCCAGCGTTTCGTCGAGGCGAACCCGCGCTGCTTCGAGCGTGGCCTGGCAGCTCCCGGTCATGTGACGGGATCTGCATGGATCGTCGACCCTGCCGGTGAGGCCGTGCTGCTGACCCACCACCGCAAGCTCGATCTTTGGATTCAGCTGGGTGGGCACGCGGATGGCGATCCGGATGTGCTGGCGGTGGCGCGCAGAGAAGGTCTCGAGGAATCCGGCCTGCAGGGCCTGCAGCTGATCGAACCGGCCTTCTCCTCGGGAGTCGACCTGCCCGTGCCCTTCGACGTGGACATTCACGAAATTCCGGCGCGGCGGGCAGAACCGGCCCATTTTCACTTCGACGTGCGCTATGCCTTCCGGGCCGACTCCCGGGCGGTCATCACCAGCGACGAGTCCCATGCCCTGGCCTGGGTGCCTGTGGAGGAGGTCCATCGCTACACCAGTGACGTCAGCGTTGTCCGCATGGTGGGCAAATGGCAGCAGCTGCAGGCCAAGGTTCCCGGAGTGTGACCTGGTCCACGCGGCCGTCGTCCGGGAGCCGCTCTGACGGCGCGCAGGTTGACCGTTGTCGGCGCGCGGGCATACTCTGCGGGGACTGAATCGTGGCCTGAAGCGGTCATTGCTGGGCGTCGAGCGCGTGTCCATGGTCTTTAGTCCGATCGATACCATCAATCAGGCATTCCTGAGCCGGATTTCTGAGGCCTATCGCGCTGCCTATGGCAATCTCGGGGGTCGCGAGCACGAATACGGCAACATCATTCGTGCGTCTGCGAATCTGGCCGTGGAAACCATCAATCGGTCCGATGCCTTCTACCACGACGTCGAGCACACCATGATGGTGACGTTGGTGGGACAGGAGATCTTCCGCGGCAAGCTGCTGTCCGAGGGGACGGTGAGTCCGCGCGACTGGGCGCATTTCACCATTGCGCTGCTGTGTCATGACATCGGCTACGTCCGGGGGATCTGTCCGGGAGACGATGGCGATCTGGCCGTGATCGACAGCGACGGCAACACCGTTCGCATTCCGCCCGGGGCCACCGATGCATTTCTGACTCCCTATCACGTCGAGCGCGGCAAGATGTTCGTCCGCTCGCGCTTTGGTGATCACCCGCAGATCGATGCCGAACTGATTGCTGCCACCATCGAGAACACCCGATTCCCGGTACCCGAGAAATCGGACGCGGCCAGCGTGGTGGACTGGGCGGTGCTGGTTCAGGCAGCAGACCTGATCGGGCAGATGGCGGATCCGGACTATCCGCGCAAGCTGCCCGCGCTGTACTACGAGTTCGAGGAGACGGGTGCGAATTCCAAGATGGGCAATGACTCACCCGAGTCTTTGCGTGACACCTATCCGGAGTTTTTCTGGAACATGGTGCGGCGTCACATCGAACCGGGGATCAACTATCTGAAGTTGACCCAGGAGGGCAGGGACTGGCTCTCGGGGCTGCACTCCCATGTGTTCTATCAGGAGCACAGGGGCGCGCTCTGACCGTTGGGGCGAGGAAGGGTTCGCGCGCAGACCTGGGCGCGGGCAACTGATTCAAGGGGGAGTCCGGGTCCGCATGTTCAAACCGTCTGACATCGTCATCGATGCCTACCTCGATCGCCTCAGCGACGAGTTTCGTCGTGCCCATCCCGAGGCGACCCCGGCGGCACAGACGACGCTGCGCCGCTGCGGGCGTCTGGCGTTGACCCATACCGCACGCACCAATGCCCTGTACACCAACATTGATGGCTGCCTGCTGACGTCGGAAGTGGCCCTGCGCATCATCGAGGGACGACAGATCGAGCGCTTCGACGTCAGCGCCGATGACTGGCTGCACTTCATGGTCTCCGCACTCTGCGTGTTCACCGGCTTCGCCCGCGGTGTCGTGCCGGGTGACCGCGGCCGTGATCTGGTGGTGGGTGCGGACGGTAAGCGCTTCGAACTCGGCCGGGGCCGCACCGACGGCTGTCTCTATCCGGTCTACATCGAACGCAGCCAACTCTTCGTTCGCCACTACTTTCGTACCGACCCGCTGATCGAAGCCGAGCGCATCGCGGACTACCTGGACTACATGCGCTTTCCCATACCCAAGGAAGACGTGGTCGACCGGGACACACTCGGTGCCCTGCTCGGAGCGGCGCAGCTGATCGGTCATGCGGCGGATCCGCGCTTCCATCAGCGCCTGAAGCGCTTCTATTGCCAGCTCGAGGAAGCCGGGTTGGCGGAGATCATGAACTACCGCAACGCCCAGGACGTTCTGGATACTTATCCCCAGCGGTTCTGGAAACACATCCTGCCGCAGATCGAGGTGGCGCTGAGCTATCTCAAGTACACCGGTGAGGGTCAGATCTGGCTGGCG
The DNA here is from genome assembly GCA_020832085.1 of Gammaproteobacteria bacterium. Classification (GTDB taxonomy): domain Bacteria; phylum Pseudomonadota; class Gammaproteobacteria; order Pseudomonadales; family Azotimanducaceae; genus SLTB01. The sequence continues at coordinate 14,367 of JAFIFJ010000020.1, forward strand.
CGGATGAACGCGCACATGCTGGCGGAGGAGCATCGGGATTGAGTCGGGTCAGGGCTGCAGGCCCGGGTGACCTCTGGCCTGCTGGGGGCGGGTGATGTCCGGGTAGACCCACTGGCGACTGATGCGTCCCCGTTCGAACTGGAACAGGCTGCCCTGTTCGAGAACCAGAGCGCCATCCAGACTGCCGTCTCCGAGCAGGGCCGCCACTGCACCATCGTGGAGCAGGACCTGACTCGCACCTCGTGACCCTTCGACAATGACGTTCTGCACGGATTCGCGCCATTGCGGATAGGCACTGCGCTGATCGTCCACGTAGGCCTTCAGGGCGCGCCGGCCCTCCACCAGGGTGCCGGGGAAGTGACCGACGAAGTCCTCGCTGAAAATCTCATCGATGGCGGCCAGATTGCCTCGGCTCCAGACCTCGATGTGCTGCCGATTGATCAACTCCCGCTTGCTGGCGTCATCCGCCACCAGCACCGGGCCGCAGGCAGCCAGCAGCCAGAAGGCGGTCGCGGCAGTGAAGAGTCGTTGGAGCATGGCAAAGGGTCCTTGCTGCTTCGGTGATCGGTTTCCGACAGGGCGCATTATTGCAGCCCGGATCGCTGGCTGGGCACCCCCCTGATCACATGGAGCCCTGGGGCACCGATCAGCCGTAGAGGTGACAGGCCACCTGCCGGGTGGCGTCGCTGGTCAGGTCCCGGACCGGGAGCAGCTCCGGCGTGGTGTGCCGGCAGTGATCCATCACCTTGGGGCAGCGCCCGGCGAAGCGACAGCCCGGACCGATGTTGACGGGCGAGGTGATCTCGCCGTGAATCGGCTCGGCGCTGCGCTGACGTTCGGTGATGGGGTCCGGTTCCGGGTTCGAAGCCACCAGCATCTGGGTGTAAGGGTGCATGGGACGGAAGAAGACATCATCTGCCGGCCCGATCTCCGCCAGGGCGCCCAGATACATCACCGCCATGCGATCGGACACGTAGCGGACCATGGACAGGTCGTGGGCGATGAACAGCAGGGTCAGCCCGTACTCGCGCTTGAGTTCGGACAGCAGGTTGATGACCTGGGCCTGCACCGACACGTCGAGGGCCGAGATGGGTTCGTCACAGACCACGAACTCGGGCTCCACGATCATGGCCCTGGCGATGCCGATGCGCTGGCGCTGACCGCCGGAGAACTCGTGAGGGTAGCGGGAGGCATGGTCCGGGCTGAGCCCCACCTGGCGCAGCCAGCGGGCCACCTCCTCGCGGACGGCCCGGGGCTTGGCGTCGCTGTGCAGCCGCAAGCCCTCGGCGATGATCTCGCCGGCGGTCATGCGTGGATTCAGGGACGAGTAGGGGTCCTGGAAAATCATCTGCATGCTGCGCGCGAAGCGCTGAAAGTCTGCGCTGCGGTACCGGGCCGGCAGCACTTCTCCCCGATACAGCACCTCGCCGGCCGTCTTGTCGTGAAGCCCGAGTACCGTCTTGCCGAAGGTGGATTTGCCGGAACCGGACTCGCCCACCAGCCCGAGGATCTCATTGGCCTGGATCGACAGGCAGACGTCGTCGACGGCATGGACCTGACGGTGCTTGTCGAGGCGGAAGTAGCGCTTCAGGTGGCGGGTTTCGAGCAGCACGTCGCCCAGGGTTGCGGTCATGGCTCCTCCCTGCCGGCGTCGTTCTGGTTCAGGCCTGCCGTGCGTGGCGCCTGGGCATGCTGCAGCCAGCAGCGGGCGCTGTGGCGGATGCCCTCGGCGGCAGCGGATGGCTGATGCAGGTCGAAGGGGTCGGGCATGCTTCCTTCGCAGATCTGCATGGCATGAGGGCAGCGGGCAAAGTAGCCGCAGCCGACGGGTGGATGGAAAAGATCCGGCGGCGATCCCTCGATGGGTTCGAGCTGCTGCCTGTTTTCCGGGTCGTTGGAGGGCGTGGCCCGGCGCAGCCCCAGGGTGTAGGGGTGCCCGCCGCGGTGAAAGATGGCTTCCACGCTGCCGCTTTCGACGATCTGTCCGGCGTACATCACGGCGACATCGTCCGCCATTCGCGCCACCACGCCGAGGTCGTGGGTGATGAGGATGATGGACATGCCTTCCTCACGCTGCAGCGCCTGCATGAGGTCGAGGATCTGGGCCTGGATGGTGACGTCGAGGGCCGTGGTGGGCTCGTCGGCGATCAGCACTTCCGGTGAGCAGGCCAGCGCCACGGCGATCATCACTCGCTGCAGCATGCCGCCGGAGAACTCGAAGGGATACTGGCGGGCGCGCTCTCTGGCCTCGGAAATGCGCACCCGGTCGAGCAGGCGCTCGGCTTCCTTGAAGCCCTCGCGGATGCTCATGCCCCGGTGCACCCGCAGGGTCTCCACGATCTGATCCCCGATGCGCATGGTGGGATTCAGGGACGTCATGGGGTCCTGGAAGATCATGCCGATGCGATTGCCGCGAATGCGGTTCAGCTCGCGCTCGCGCAGGCCGATGAGTTCGGTTGCACCGCTCCCGGCAGGGCCGCTCCCGGCAGGGCCGCTCCCGGCAGAACGCAGTCTGGCCGAGCCGCCGGTGATCCGCCCCGGCGGCATGGGGATGAGACCCATCAGGGCCTGTACCGTCACCGACTTGCCGCAGCCCGACTCGCCGACGATGGCCAGGGTCTTGCCTCGACGCAGGCCGAAACTGACGTCGCGGACCGCATGCACCGTCCCGCCGTAGGTGTCGAACTCCACCTCGAGATTGTCCACGGTCAGGGCGTAGTCGTGCTGCTCCTTCACCGGCATCACTCCCGGGACCGCATGCGGGCGTCGAGGGCATCCCGCAGGCCGTCACCGAGCATGTTGAAGGCCAGGACCGTGATGCTGATGAACAGGGCGGGGAAGAACAGCTCGTGGGGCGAATTGAGCATGCTCTTTAAGCCTTCGTTGCTCATGGAACCCCAGGACGGCACCGGTGGCGCCACCCCCATGCCGATGAAGGACAGAAAGGCCTCGGTGAAAATTGCGGTGGGAATGGCAAAGGTCAGGGTCACCAGGATCACGCCCAAGGTGTTGGGCAGCATGTGGCGCAGGATGAGGTAATGGTCCCGGGCCCCGAGCAGACGGGCGGCCTGCACGTAGCCTTCCTCGCGGATCTGCAGGATCTGCCCGCGGACCAGCCTGGCGGTGGCCGGCCAGGACAGCACCACCAGGGCCAGGAGCAGCGGCATGATGCCGCTCTCGCCGGGGCCGATGCCCGACGCCACCCGGATCAGGATCATGAACAGCAGGAAGGGCAGCGCGATGACGAAGTCGGCGATGCGCATCATGAAGTCGTCGGTGCGGCCTCCGGCAAACCCCGCGAAGGCGCCGTAGACGGTGCCGAAGAACACGAACAGCAGCGGTGCGGCGATGCCGATGAACAATGACGTGCGTGCGCCGTACATGAGGCGTGCGAGCATGTCCCGGCCCAGGTAGTCCGTGCCGAAGGGATTGGCGGGCATGGCCACGTAGTCTCCGGCTTGAGCGGCGTCCCGGCTCGGAATCAGGCCCCGGGCCAGCGCACTGTCGATGGTGGTGGCCAGTTGCACGTCCACCGGGATGGAGACGAACTGCTCGGATTCCCGCAGGCCATCGCTGGCGGTGATGGAGTACCAGTAGGTGCTCGGCGTCAGCGCCAGCTGATCCTCATAGCCCACGTCATTGCCGGCCCAGGTCTCCCCCAGCGGCAGGCCGAGCTCGTTGATGGCCGTGGGGCGGTAGGTGTTGCGATACACCTGATAGCCGGCGGCATGGGGCACCGGCTGCCACGTCAGGCGCACGGACAGGGTGTGCGGATCACCGACGACTTCGAAGCCTTCGGGAGCCGGCAGCTCGCCCCGCTCCGGATCCGCCAGCCATGCCTGGGATGGACCAGCCGGCCAGTCGTCCAGGGTCACGCCCTCCCACTGCACACCGCGCTCCACCAGCAGCGTCTGAGCGGCGAGGCTCGGCGGCTGGGAGATGCGATCCAAGTTCTGGGCGTAGGGGTCCACCCGCCACAGCAGCGGGCCGATCAGGGTGAAGGCCAGCAGGAAGATCACGATCCACAGGGAGGCGATGGCGCGTCTGTTGCGGCGCAGCCGCCGCCAGGCGTCCTGCCAGTACGATTGGGAGGGACGGGCAATACCCTGGGCGTCGGGGCGCAGCGAAACCGGGCTGAAATCCGCCGCTGACAGTTGCCGGGCCTGATTGCTCATCAACTCAGCCTCACCCGGGGGTCCACCCAGCCGTAGATCAGGTCCACCAGGATCACCATCAGCACCAGGAAGGCGCCATAGAAGACCGTGGTGCCCATGATCAGGGTGTAGTCCAGCTGCTGCACCGCTTCCACGAAGGTGCGCCCGAGGCCGGGGATGGCGAACACCAGCTCGACGACGAAACCGCCGGTGGTGATGGCGGCAATGGCCGGCCCGAGGACGGTGATCACCGGCAGCACGGCGTTGCGCAGCTGGTGACGCCAGAACACGCGCAGAGGCGGGACGCCTTTGGCGCGGGCGGTGCGGACGTAGTCGGTGTTGACGACTTCGAGCATGGACGAGCGCATGAGGCGGGTTAAGAAGGCCATGGTGCCGAGTCCGAGCACCAGCGCCGGCAGCAGCATGTGCTGGAACGTGCCCCAGCCTGCCACCGGCAGCAGGGATTGTCCGGACCAGTCGTTCAGACGCACCACGGCGAGCTGACCCAAGGCCGCGAACACGAAGCTCGGGATGGAAATGCCGAGGATGACCAGGAACATGATGATCACGTCAGGCAGGCGATTGCGATTGATTGCCGTCAAGGCGCCGAGCAGGACGCCGCCGAGGGCGGCGAACAGCACCGCGAGCAGGCCGAGCTGGGCCGAAACGGGAAAGGCTTCCCGGATGATGTCATTGACGCTGCGGTTCTGCTGGGTGAAGGAAATGCCGAAGTCGCCGCGGGCCATGCTGCCCAAGAAGATCAGGTACTGATCGGGAAACACCGGCTTGTCGAGACCGTAGCGGGCCTCCAGGTTCTGACGGATGGACTCGGTGGTGGCGCGTTCGCTGCCCAGGGGATCGCCCGGCACCATGTGCATGGCGGCAAAAGTCGCCGTCGCAATGAACCAGACGGTGATCACGCCCTGGATGAGTCGTCTTAGCGTGTAACGCCACACGTTATTCGATCCATGCCCGGTTGAAGTCCGGGTCGGGGCTGATCTGCCGCCGCACCACGCCCCGCAGCCGCGGGTGCATGACATAGAGCCGGGCGCGTTCGTAGGTGGGAATCACCACCACGTCCTCGGCGACGATGCGCTGGATCTCGCCAAAGGCCTGCACGCGCAGATGAGGATCGAGTTCGTCCTGGGCCCGACGCACCCAGTGGTCGAATTCGTCGCTGGCATAGCGGCCCCGGTTGTTGAGGTTCCAGGATGCAAACAGATCCCCGAAGGTCAGGGGGTCGTTGTAGTCCGGCCCCCAGCCTGCCAGCACCAGGTCGTAATCCCCGGCGGTCATCTTGGCCAGCCGTTGCCGGAAGATCTGCACGTCGACGCGGATGTCGAGACCCAGGGTCTGGCCCCACATGGACTGCAGGTACTCGGCCTGCTTATTGGCCGTGGGGCTGTCGCCGGTTAGCAGAACGATGGGCGGGAAGCGCTCCAGGCCCAGCTCCTCGCGGGCGAGTTCCAGATAGTGGCGCGCGCGTTCGATATCCACCTCGCTCGGTCGCGGCGGCACCTCTTCCCTGAGCCGGCCCTCTGCGCCCTGCATCCAGGCCGGAAACAGGCTGACGCCAGGCCGGTTGCCCGGCGTGGCGATGATGCGATTGACGAACTCGTGGGGGTCGAAGGTGAGATCGAAGGCACGGCGCAGGTTGCGGTTGCGGGTCAGGCGGTCGCCTCTGTGATTGAAGCCCACGTAGAACAGCACGCCGTCATCGAAGCGGTGAATGCGCCAGCGCTGCTGCAGCGCGTTGTGCATGGTCTCGGAATCCAGGTTCGCCATGGCCACCTTGCCGTCCCGGAAGAGATTCAGCTCGGCCCGGGTGTCGGCGGTGATGTAGCCGAAGTCGATGCGATTGAGCCAGATGGCGTCGCTTTCCCAGTAGTGGGGGTTGCGGTCCAGGGTCAGCCGGGCGCCCCGGCTCCAGCGGCTGATCACGAAGGGGCCGTTGTAGAGCATGTCGGCGGCACTGCTGCCGTAGCGATCACCGCGGGTGGCGGCGAAATCCTCGCGCACCGGCAGGAACACGGCGAAGGCCGCAAGGCGCGCGAAGAACGGGATCGGGCGTTCGAAGCTCACTTCGAGGACGTGGTCGGTGGCGGCACGGACGCCGAGTTCCGAAGGTGGAAGCGCCCCGGTGTTCACGGCCTCGGCGTTCTCGATACCGTACATGATGAAGGCGTATTCGGAGGTGGTGGCGGGATCCTGGACCCGACGCCAGGCATAGACGAAATCGTGGGCCGTGACCGCCTGACCGTCGCTCCAGCGGGCATCCTGACGCAGCCAGAACGTGGCGCCGTCCTCGCGAACCTCCCAGCGTTCGGCGACGCCGCCGATGAGCTGGTTGCGCTCGTCGTAGCGGGTCAGGCCTTCCTTGACGTGGCCGAGGACACGAATGCTGACGGCATCGGTGGAACGGGTGGAGTCGAGCTGAGGCGGGTCCTGTTCCAGCACCAGGGTCAGGGTGCGGGACTCCGCATCCACGGCGTCACGCAGCCGGCCGTCCGCTGCCGGTGCCAGCAGGGTCAGCGTGAGGATGGCGACGAGCAGAGGCAGAACGAGGCGAACTGCAGGCAAGGCCGGGTCTCCGTGGGCCCGGAGGCCGTCATGGGTCTCGAAGGCCAAGTTACCGGGCATCCGCAGGGGATGGAAGACCTTGGCGGTGCGGCAGCAGGCGCAGCAGCGCGGGCAGCAGCAGAAAGGTCACAGCCAGCATGGTGCCGATGGCGATGGCCAGCAGCAGGCCGACGGAGGCCGCCCCCTTGTGGGGACTCGCGGCCAAGGCGATGAAGGTGCCGATGGTGGTCAGGCCACTGATAACCGCGGCCCGGGCCGTACTCGACCGGTACACCCCGTCGACGCTGCCAGTGCTGCGGTAGCGGTGGACCACGTGAATCCCGGTGTCCACGCCGAGGCCGAAGATCAGCGGTACGACCAGAATGTTGGCCATGTTCAGGGTCAGTCCGGTGAGTTCGGCGATGGCGAAGGTCAGCAGCAACGCCAGGGTGATGGGCAGCAGCACCAGGATCGGCCACAGCAGGGACCGGAAGTGCAGCAGGAGCAGAGTGGTAATGCCCGTCAGAGCCAGGATGGCCGCCTCGGTGAAGGCCTTGACCACCACGTTGCCCACCCCCCACTCCACCACGGCGCGCCCGGCATGGTTGGGCGCAACGGCGGCCACGGCCTCGATGAACCCGGCGATGTCAGCGCGATCAGTAAGGCGCCCGGCAGGCTCCACCCGCAGCAAGTGGCGGCCGTCAGTGCCGATGCTCACGCGTTGCACGTCGTCGGGCAGGTCGTCGAGGCCGAAGGGCTGAGCTGCCAGCAGCCTCTTCAGCGCTTCCAGATCGGGTCTGTCGAAGCCTTCGAAGGCGGCTGCCGCCTGCTGCAGCTCGGTCTGCATCCGGTCCTGCCCACTGGGCACCCAGTCCTCGGGTGCGGTGACCCGGCCCACTTCCGGCAGCGACAGCAGAGCCTTTCGCAGCGACGCCACGTCCTGCGGGCGTGCCAGCACCGCGATGCTGTAGTCGGTGGTCTGTCCCGCGTCTTGCAGTTCGAGCAGGGTGGCCATGGCCTCGGTCCCGGCGTCGCGCAAGGCCAGAACGCTGAAGTCGAAGCGCAGATCCTTGGCGATCCAACCGGCCAGCAGGGCCAGGATCAGGGCTGCGGCCACCACGGGGCGGGCCGGTAGCCGGGCCGCCCTCGAGGCCTGCCGGGGTCGGGCGGTTGGAGGGGGCGGGCCGGTGAGGGCAAACAGCGCCGGTATCAGGGTCAGGGTCAGCAGGAAGGCGACCACCATGCCCCCGGCCGAGATCACGCCGAGTTCTGCCAGCCCCCGATAGGCGGTGGGAGCGAAGGCGAGAAAGGCCATGGAGGAAGTGAGCATGCACAGCAGCAGGGCCGGACCGATGGCGGAGGCGGCCTCCACGACGTTGGTGTCCCGGACCCGAAGTCCGAAGTGCACAGCGAAGTCCACGCCGAGACCGAAGAACATCACCACGAAGATCAGGGCCAGGGTGTTGAAGTCACCGATGGCCAGGGTCGCCCAGCCCAGGGTGAGGGCGGTGCCGCAGGCGAGCAGGGTGAAGATGGCCAGGGTGGTGCGCCAGCAGCGGACACCGAAGCCCAGAATGATTGCCAACAGCAGCAGCGACACCGTGCCCGCAAGGCCGATTCCGGTCAGGGCCATGGTGATCTCCTCGTCTTCGAGGACGATCTCACCGGTCAGTCGCACCTGCACGCCGTCTGCCGGCGTGTGGGTGGTGACGGTACTGCGCAGGTGGTCGACGAGTCTGCCGTGGGGCAGGCTGCCGCTGCCGCCCGCGGCGCCCTGCAGCAGGATGCTGACGTAGTGCGTCGCGTTGGAGGCCGTCCCCGGCCCTCTGGCCAGCAGCCGCTCCAGACTGGATGGATCGAAGGCGATGGCGGTGAGCCAGGTCTCCAGGCGATCAGAGGGCAGATAGTAGAGCGCATGCTCTGCGAAGAAGGGGTGCAGTTCCGGTGCCAGCACCCGGGCGAAAGCCGGGTCGTCGCGGAGATCGCGCTCCAGCATTCGGGCGTGGGCAACCACCGCGCTGCGGTCCTCGCCGGAGACGACCACGACCGCAGTCTGCTGCAGGTCGGGAAACGCAGCCTTGAAGGCACGGTCATGGTCATACCACGTCTGTTCCGGTCCGGGCCGGATCAGGCGTTCGAGATCGCCGTCGATGCCCGCATGGCGCCAGCTCGCCCCTGCGGCGAGCAGACTCAGCAGCAGCACCCCCAGCAGGAAGGCCAGCGGGTGCCTGACCACCAGGGCCACCCAGCGGGTCAGGGCCGTGGCGAGCCCGGTTTCGATCAGGTGCGGCACGCCTGCGGCGCTCCCATGACTGCACGGTAAAGATCGGCCAGGGCCTGGGCGCATCGCGGGTGGCTGTGGGGAGCCGCGGCGACGCGGTTGACCGCTCCGGCCTGCGCCCGCTCTGCGCTCGATGCCAAGGCTTCATCGATGCGGGATGAGAGCAGGTCCACATCGCCGGCGGGAAAGCGCCAGGCTGCATCTCCGATCAGGCGCGAGGCCGCACTGCTCTCGGCCTCCGCCACCAGCACGGCGTTGCCGCTGGCCATGGCTTCCAGCACCGCCATGCCTTCGAGTTCGACCCGCCCGCAGTGGACCACCAGATCCGCCCGGGCATAGTGGTCGAGCAGGGTCGCATCATCGGCGGGACCGATGTGGGCGTCGAGGTTCAGGGCGCGGGCGCGGGTGACGAGGCGCTCCTGAAGCGGTCCGATGCCCACCAGATGCAGGGTGATGTCTGCCTTGTGCCGGCTTCGCGCCACAGCCTCGATGAGGCTGGCCTGATCCTTCTCCGTCGCCAGCCGGCCCACGGAAAGGATGTGGAATCGGCCATCCGTTCCGGGGCACCGCGGGAGTCCGAACAGGGCCTCGGGCACGCCATTGGAAATGACGCTCCATGGCCGGGTGAGACCGGCCGCCTGCAGGTGTTCGGCAGCGAAGGACGAGGGTGCGACTACGTGATCTGCCCGCTGGTAGAAACGATGCAGGAACAAGGCATACAGCGCCCGGCAGAGGGCTGCGTTGTCGATGCCGAGATTGCGCAGCACATTCTCCGGCTGCACGTGGAAGGAGCAGACGACGGGCACGCCGAGGCTGCGCGCCACGCCGATGGCGGCATGGCCTAGCAGGAAGGGAAACTGCACGTGGAGCAGGTCGCAACCGCGCAGGGCCTCCCGCAGCCGCCGTCGCTGTGGCCGGGCCAGGGGCGCGCGCATGCGGTCGATCAGGTGCTGGACGCCTGGCAGGCGCAGCTCGGGAAACCCGATGCGCTGACAGCCCTCCGCTTCCGGTTCGCTGTCGATGGTGAGCAGTCGGAAATCCCAGCCCTCTGCGGTCAGTGCTGCCACGAAGCGCCGGGCCGAGACCACCGTGCCGTTGAAGGGATGGTCCCAGGGGTCGATGACCACGGCCACCCGCGAGGCTGCGCTCGCGGCAGCCATGGCTCAGTAACCTGCTTCGCCCTTGCTGATGACTTCGAAGAACTCCCGGGTCAGTGGCTCGTAGCGTTCGCTGCCGGGTTTCATCACGTACAGGGGGTCGCTGACCTTGTCCGGGTCGTAGCCCTCGTCGCGCAGCTTGTTCTTGACCATCTTGAAGGTGCCGGTGACTTCGATGTCCTGCTCGACGCGCAGGAAGATGGGCCGGGCATAGCTTGGAAGTTCCCGGTTGACGTGTTCGGAGAAGCCTTCGAGATCGAGTTCGGATACGCCTTCCTCCAGGGTCAGCGCGGCCATACCGGCACGGCCGTCAGCGCCGGGAATCTCGACGCCGTAGACGTTGGAAATCCTGACCTGGCCAAAGCCGTTGATGATCTCGCCGACCTCGTTGGTGGCGACGTTCTCGGACTTCCAGCGGAAGGTGTCACCGATGCGATCGACGAACTGGTAGTGGGGCAGGCCGAGGCTGAAGCCCACGTCCACCTTCCGGATCAGATCGCCGGTGTTGAACCAGGCGTCCCCCTCCTCGAAGGCGTTGCGCACCACCTTCTTCTCCGTGGCCTCGGGATCGGTATAGCCCTCGAAAATGGCATCTGGATTGATGTGGCCGAGCAGCAGTCCCGGTTCGTCGTTCGTGATCTCGATGCAGCGGCCGTTGGCGTCCCGAACGATCTCGTCCTTCTCGATGTCGTAGCGGACGAGCGCGTGCTTGATGCTGGTGGTGCCGATGGTGCGGTCTTTGTTCAGCAGATTGACGAAGGCCACGTTGCCCTCGCTGCTGCCGTAGAACTCGGTGATGCGCTTGAGGCCGAAGCGCTGCTTGAAGTCCATCCAGATGTCCGGTCGCAGGCCGTTGCCCATGACCGTATGCAGCGGGTTGTCGTGATCGTTGGCAGCGGCCTTGGAGTTGAGCAGATAGCGGCAGAGCTCGCCGATGTAGATCATGCAGGTGGCGTTGTGCTCGCGGACCTCGCTCAAGAAGTTGCTGGCGGAGAACTTGCGTCGCAGAAAGACCGTGGCACCGGAAGAGTAGGCGGCACCCATGCCGAGCATCAGGCCGGTGCCGTGATACAGCGGCAGGCAAATGTAGATGCAGTCCTTCTCGCTGCAGCGCAGGCCGGCCTTGTGAGACATCACATTGGCCATCATGTAGCGGCGGTTGGACATTACGGCAGCCTTGGGCAGGCCGGTGGTGCCTGAGGTGAAGATGTAGAAAGCGTTGTCGCCGAGGGTGTTCTCGGCGGTCTCTGGCAGGTTGCCCGCTTCCTGATTGGCCGCCAGATCCCGCAGATTGGCAGCCCAATCCCCTGGGGCTTTGGCATCGCCATCCGGTACCCAGAGGTAACCGCTGTCTCCATCCAGGCTCAGTTGGTCCCGCACCTCCTCCAGGCTGGCTGCGAGTTCGGCGCCGAAGATGCACTTGCTGGAGCCCGTGATCGTGATGCAGTGGGTGAGGGGGCGGCCGCGCAGGTTGGTGTTGATGAGGCTGGCGGTGACGCCGAGCTTGTTCAGCGCCACCAGCGTGGTGACGAACTCGATGCGGTTCTCCATGAATACCGTGGCGGTGTCGCCGCGGGTAAGGCCAGTTTCCTTCAGGGCCCGGGCGTAGCGATTGGCGGTCGCATTCAGGTCCGACCAGCTGATGCGATCGCCCTCGAATATGATGGCCGTATGCTCCGGAACGCGGGCTGCAGTGGTCTCGATCAAGGTCGCATAGCAGTCCTTTTCCTCCAGCGGTCTGGGCGTGAGCCCCTTCTTCATGGTGAGTAGGGCAGGCACTTGGGCGAGGGTCTTTGCGACGTCGACGATTCCCATGGGCGGATCCTTGCTGTCGAATTTGCCAGGACCATAGCCAGAGCGAGGGCCGGCATCAAGCAGCATCGCAGCGTCTGCCAACCGTTGGCCCGGGTTCGGGACTTCGATTGCGGCGTCTTCGATGTCATCCTTGGGGGCCGCGCCGTCGCGGGGCCTGCACGTTGTGCGACGGCAGTTGTTGACGAGGAGAAACGCGATGCCCCGATTGAGACAGGTGTCCAAGGCCGACGCGGACCCATTTGCCCGTCAGCTCTACGAGACGCTGTTCGGCGATCGTGATCCGGTGGAGCAGCCGGGTACGGCCACGGGCACACCCGGCAACTGGTGGACCGTTTTCGCCCTGGTCCCTGATGCCTTCAAGCACACGACGGAAGGCTTCCGCTTCTACCGCAGTCGCAACCGCAAGCTTGATCCTAAGCTGCGCGAACTCGGTCAGACCCGGGCCGGGTTCGCCCGCGGCTCCCAGTTCGTCTTCTCCCAGCACTGCAAGGCTTGCCGCGATGCCGGTCTGACCGAGGCCCAGGTGGAGGCCATTCCCCACTGGCCCATTGCCGACTGCTTCAGTCCCATCGAGCGTGCGGTACTGGCCTACACGGATTGCCTGGTGCTGCAGGGCGGACGGGTACCGGAAGCCATCTTCGACGCACTGAAGGCCGAACTCTCCGACGAAGAGATCCTGGAACTCACCTACACCACGGCCACCTACGACATGCATGCCACCATGTCCCGGGCCCTGCGCCTGGAATACGATGACGTGGACGAACGTGTCGTGGAGGTTCCGGCGCCCCAAGGCGCCGCCGAGGACGTCATGAACATGGTCGATGAACCGAAGGACCGTTGACAGGGGAGGAACGAGCGATGGGTTATCACCATCTGGCGCTGGCCGCCAAGGACATGAAGGCACTGCACGCGTTCTACGAAGGCGTCATGGGTTTCGAACTGGTGAAGGTGGAGGTGGGCCCCTCACCTGAAGGTGGCTGGGCCAAGCACTACTTCTACCGCATGGAGGACGACTCGAAGTTCATCGCGTTCTGGGAGATGCATGACATTCCCGGCAGCGACGACTTCGAGAGCAACCTCTCCAAGGCCATGGGGCTTCCGGACCACATCAACCACATCGCCTTCGACGTGGCCGATCGGGCGGAACTCGAACGGCGCCGGAAACAGTGGCTGGATGCCGGCCATCAGGTCATGGAGATCGATCACAACTGGTGCCACTCCATCTACACCAAGGACCCCAACGACAATCTGGTGGAGTTCTGCCTCACCACCGGCAGCTTCACGGCCGAGGATCGGGCCTACGCCCTGGCGGCACTGGAGAAGGACGAGCCGGAATTCTCCAAGCCACCGGCGAAGATCGAGGTGCACAAGCCCGCTGCCTGAGCGGCGGGCGGTGGTCGCTCAGAACAGCTGCAGGATGAAGCCGACCAGCGAGCCGAGCACGAAGATGTAGATGGGCGGCATGCTGAAGTAGATGCCGAGGCGGCGTTTTTCCGCGTCCCGGTAGTAGCCGAGGGCATAGGCCAGACGCCCGATGGGCCACATCATGCCGATGCCCGCGGCCCACAGCGGGCTGACGGCAAACGAGAACAGCCACAGCCCGGGCAGGAACAGCGCCAGATGCTCCAGGGTGTTCTGATGGGCACGGACGTGGCGGACGTATTCCTCCGGCCCGTCATGGGAGGGCGCCGGCACCTTGAAGCGCAGCCGGGCCATGCCGGCCTTGAACAGGGTGAAGTAGTAGACCAGCAGGGCCAGGCAACTGACGATGCCGGGCCAGACGAACTCACCCATGGAGACTCTCCTTCTTGGTTGTCATCGTTTCGCTGCCGCGCAGTGCCGCCAGCCGATCGATCTGACGCCAGAAACCGCTCATGGTGTCGTCGATGATGGCGGTCACCGGTTTCACGTCGTGAATCAGGGCGGATCCCTGTCCCGCAGACCCGGCGGTGCCGTCCACGTCGCCGCCGACATAGAGCGCATCGATGACGCTGCCCATGGGGCCCGCCGTGATTTCCCCTGCGGCCAAAGCCACCGAGGCGGGCGTTTTCAGCGCCCGCAGTTTCGCCCGCGGCGGCCGTGGGACCATGATGGTGCCATCGACGCCGGCGGCGACGATGGCGTCCTTGTAGTTCTGATGCACCGGGCTTTCCACCGAGGCCACGAAGCGGGTACCCATGGCCACCCCGTCGGCGCCCAGGGCCATGGCGGCTGCCATGCCCCGGCCATCGACGATGCCGCCGGCGGCCACGATGGGCAGATCGACCCGCTCCCGGACGGCCTGCAGCAGGACGAAGGTGTTCACCTCTTCCGCATTGCGGATACCACCGCTTTCGGCGCCCTCGACGATCAGGCCGTCCACGCCGGCATCCTGGGCCTTCAGGGCACCTTCGAGGCTCGGCACCGAGTGATAGACGATGACGCCGGCGGCCTTGAGGCGTTCGATGTGACGACGCGGATTGCCGGCCGAGGTGGTGACGAAGTGCACGCCCTGTTCGATCAGCCAGTCCAGGATCTGCGCCTCCATGGCCTCGTTCTGGCGCAGGAACATGATGGGCAGATTGACGCCGAAGGGTGCGTCCGTCGTGGCCTTGATGGCCTGATACTCGCGGCGCGTCACTTCGATGTCGACGCTGGAGGTCTCCATCATGCCGAGGCCCCCGGCTGCCGAGACCGCGGCGGCGAGGCGGGATCGCGCGATCCAGGTCATGGGGGCCTGAATAATCGGGTAGCGCGCACCGGTGTGGGCCAGCACCGGGTTGCCGGGAAAAGCTTCGCTCATGCTGAGGCTCTCGTGGGCTCGATGTCGAAAGGTCCGTCATGGAAGGCGGGACGCGTGAGATTGTCAAGCATGCGTGCTTGTTTGGAGGGGCAACGCCAGCTTCAGGCAGCCCGCCATTGGTGGGAGAGCGCTGTTTCGCGCAGCGAAATGCGCCGATCTGGAGGCGATCAGCGAAGGCAACGCCATCAGCTTCGGCAGAGCGCCACGCGATCCACCCATCCGCCGGCGATACAGCCGGCAGGGCAGATCGGTTACGCTCCCCGACCAATGCCATGTCCACTCGGAGCCGCACATGACCGCCATTCCCGCTTCGCCAGATCTCGACAACGAGCTGGTCAATCCCGCCACCTGGGCCGACGAGGGAAAGATCCACAGCTACCTGGCCTGGCTGCGTGCCAACGATCCGGTGCGTCGGCTTGCACCCGAGGGTTTCACCCCGTTCTACGCCATCACCAAGCACGCCGACGTGATGGCCATCGAGCGCGACAAGGAAGGCTTCATCAATGATCCGCGGCCGACCCTGGCGGCGGATTTCGTCACCGAGGCCATCACGGCCCTGACCGGCCGCAAGCATCTGGTGCGCTCACTGGTGCAGATGGACGACCCGGACCACATGAAGTACCGGCTGCTCACCGCGCCCTTCTTCACGCGGCAGAAGCTGGAGCAGATGAAGCCCGAAGTCGAGCGGCTGGCAAAGATGTACGTGGACCGCATGGCACAGTTCGATGGCGAATGCGACTTCGTCAAGGACGTGGCGATCTGGTATCCGCTGCGGGTGGTGATGACCGTGCTCGGTGTGCCTCCCGAGGATGAGCCGCTGATGATGAAGCTGACCCAGGAGCTGTTCGGCTCCACGGACCCCGACGTGCAGCGCTCCTTCGAGATCACGGCCATCAATGACGTGGTCCGGGACTTCGAGGAGTACTTCAGCAAGGTGTCCGAGGACCGGCGCCGCAACCCCCGGGACGACATCGCCACCGTGATCGCCAACGCCAGGATCGACGGTGAACCCATCGGCGATCTCGAAGCGGCCGGCTACTACATGATCGTCGCCACCGCCGGCCACGATACGACGTCGTCCAGCACGGCCGGTGGTCTGCTGGCACTGATGGAGAATCCCGGGGAGTTCGCGAAGCTCAAGGCCAATCCCGGCGCCCACATCCCGGGCGCGGTGGAGGAGATGATCCGCTGGGTGTCTCCGGTCCGCCACTTCATGCGCACGGCGACCCGTGACCACACGGTCCGCGGTCAGAAGATCGCCGAGGGCGAGTCCGTGATTCTCTGGTACCCCTCGGCCAATCGCGACGAGGAGGTCTTCGAAGCCCCCTTCGAGTTCCGCATCGAGCGGCCTTCGGCACGCAATCTGGCCTTCGGCTATGGCGCTCATGTCTGCCTCGGCCAGCATCTGGCGCGGATGGAAATCCAGGCCTTCTACCGGGAGCTGCTGGCGCGGGTGGATCACTTCGAGCTGGCGGGGGCACCGCGCTACGCCCAGGCCGCCTTCGTGGGCGGGCTGAAGAGCCTGCCGATCCGCTTCAGGATGAAGTGAGCATGACGGTGCATGGCGCCAGGAGGCTGCCAGGGTGAGTGACTTCCTCGCCGTAGCCCATTATCAGCTGCTGATCGGCCTCGGGGCGATCTTTGGGCTCATTGTGCTGTTCTGGGCGCTCAGTGCCCGTCGTGCCCGACTCGATGCGGCCGTGTTGCGCGACAGTCTCGTCGAGGCTCAGACGGCAGCGCTGGGTCCAGTGGTCCAGCGCATCGAGGCCATCGAGGAACGGGTGGAGAAGGATCTGGCCCAGTCCCGCCGCGAGACCGCCGAACAGGCCGGAGCGTTGCGTCAGGAGGTGCAGCGCTCGATCACCACGCTCGGCGACAGTCAGCGCGGACAGCTCGAGGCTTTCGCCAACCGTCTGAAGGCCTTCGAAGTCCAGGTGGAGGCTGCCCAGAACCGTCAACGGGAGTCGGTAGACCTGCACCTCCAGCAGCTTCGCGAGGGTTTCACCCGAACCGGCCAGGAGCTGCGCGAGGAGATCAACCAGTCTCTGGCCCGCCTCGGCACCCAGCAGCGGGAAAGCGCCCAGGTGGCAGCGGAGGCCCAGCGCGAGCGGCTCGCCGCCTTCGAGGTCCGCCTCGAGAAGCTCACCACCGCGCTGGGTGAACAGTTCGGCAAGCTCCGGGAAGAGAATGCCCAGCGCCTGGAAGAGATGCGCAAGACCGTGGACGAGAAGTTGCAGTCCACTCTGGAGAAGCGCCTGGGCGAGTCCTTCACCCAGGTCAGCGAGCGCCTCGAAGCCGTGCACAAGGGTCTCGGCGAAATGCAGCAGCTGGCCACCGGCGTCGGCGACCTCAAGCGCGTGCTCACCAACGTCAAGAGCCGGGGCACCTGGGGCGAGGTGCAGCTCGGGCAACTGCTGGCGGACATGCTCACACCGGATCAGTACGACAGCAACGTGGCGGTGAAGCCCGGCAGCGCCGAGCGGGTGGAGTTCGCCATCCGGCTGCCGGGCCGGGACGAGGGCGACAGTACGATCTGGCTGCCCATCGACGCCAAGTTCCCCAAAGAAGACTACGAGCGTCTGCTGGCTGCTTCCGAGGCCGGTGATCCCGAAGCCGTGGAACAGGCGGTGAAAGGGTTGGAAACCCGCGTCCTCGCCGAGGCCAAGTCCATCGCCGCCCGCTACCTGGCGCCGCCCCACACGACGGATTTCGGCATTCTCTACCTCCCCACGGAGGGCCTGTACGCGGAAGTCACTCGCCGCATGGGCCTCACCGAACGCATTCAGCGTGAGCACCGGGTGGTGGTGGCGGGGCCGAACACCTTCAGTGCCCTGCTCAACAGCCTGCAGATGGGATTCCGCACCCTCGCCATCCAGAAGCGTTCCGGGGAGGTGTGGCAGATTCTCGGTGCGGTGAAGACCGAGTTCGGCAAGTTCGGCGAGACGCTCGAGAAGGTGAAGAAAAAACTGCAGGAGGCCAGCAACCACATGGATCAGGTGGATCGGCGCACCCGGGTCATGGGCCGCAAGCTGCGGGACGTGGAGGCGCTGCCGGCCAACGCCAGTGCACCGTTGATCGATCTGCTTGGTGATGATGTGGTGGATGCCGACGGCGACGGTGAGCCCGACTGAGGCTCCTACCGGGCCAGATAGTCGGCGAGCGTGAGAATAGTGATGCCCTGCTACCAGCCGGGTTCCAGCACGGTGCTATCGCCCTCACTCCAGGAACGGATTCTCGATCTGCAGGCGCTCGATACGCTGTCCATGCTGCAGATCCTCGCTGTAGAGCAGGCGGCAGCCGCCGCCGATGGCTGCGGCGACGATCATGCTGTCGTAGAACCCCAAGCGATAGCGCTCATGGATGTCGAGGGTGCGGTGGTAGAGCTCTGTACTCGGCATGATCTGCCACAGGGGGCGCAGAACGGCCTCGAGATATCGCCGCGATCCCTCGACATCCAGCGGCACCTCGGCCTTGCGGCGGATCGTGTTCAGGCACTCCTGAACCACCTGAAAGCTGATGCAGGTATGACCGGAGGCGATTCCGTTGCGAATCAGATCGCTGGCGATCTCCCGCTTGCGCTCATCGGCGGCCTCGAGCTGGTAGATGAAGATGTTGGTGTCGAGAAAACAGTCAACGCTCATTCATCTCTTCTCGGGTCAACTTTCTGCCCACTCTCATTTGGCCTTGAAGTTCCCGGACAACGCGCATCGCGTCATCGGCCTGTTGTTCACGCTGGACATAGTTGGCCAGCCACCGGCGAAACTCCTCGTTCAATGTTGTCTTGTGCGCCCGAGCGCGGGCGCGGGCCGCTTCGATCAAGCGTTCATCAGCACTGAGCGTGATGTTCTTCATCGTCTATCTTTGCTCCTCAATTCTCACGGAGTCAGTGTACACTAGTGTAGTGTAGCCTTGGTTTGGCCTCGTCCAAAAGCTGTTGGGGATGGTGTGGCGCTGGATCGGACGTGGACGGAGGAAGGCACCGTGGAACTTGAACCGAAGACGTTTGCTGCCCGGGACGGAGTGCCACTCGTTTGGCGGGAGACCGGAGCTGGCCGGCCACTGATTCTGCTGCACGGACTGTTCTCGAATGCCGTCGTCAACTGGATCAAGTACGGCCATGCCGGGACTTTGGCAGCGGCCGGTCATCGCGTGATCATGCCGGACCTCCGGGGCCACGGGGACAGCGGCAAGCCTCAGGATCCTGACCACTATCCGCCGGATGTGCTGGTGAACGACCTCGGTGATCTCGTCAGGCACCTCGAACTCGACGATTATGATCTCGGTGGTTTCTCACTGGGCGCGCGAACCTGTGCCAGGGCGGTGATTGCCGGGATGCGCCCGCGGCGACTGATCCTCGGAGGCATGGGATTGGCGGGCCTTGCCCAGTGGAGTCGCCGCAGCGCCTTCTTCCACCAGGTGATCGATGAATTCGATACCGCAGAGAGGGGCGATGCCACCTGGATGGCGATTCAGTTCATGAAGACCATGAAGGTGGATCGGGTGGCGGTGGGGCATCTCCTGAACAGTTTCACGGATACCGATCCGGCCCTGCTGGCACGGATCACCATGGCAACCGTCGTCGTCTGTGGCGATCAGGACGAGGACAACGGCTCAGCATCGGAGCTGGTGGCGGCCCTGCCCGATGCCACCGAGGTGCGCATTCCCGGCACCCACATGTCCAGCGTGACCGGGCCCGAGCTGGGGCAGGCCATTGCGAATTTTCTGGCTCGCAGTCTGAATTGACCTGATCCGCCGGAGCATCTTCCTCCGATGCGATCACGATGGAGCTGCTCATGGCTGTGCGTCCCCTGCTCTATATCGGCAATCGCAACTACTCGTCCTGGTCCCTGCGGGCCTGGCTGGGCCTGCGTTTCATGGGTCTGGACTTCGACGTCGAGCGTCTGCCGCTGGACACGCCGGAGTTCCATGCCCGCATCCGGGAGATCTCGGCTGCAGGCAGGGTGCCGGTGCTCCATGACGGCGGTACCGTGGTGTGGGATTCCCTCGCCATCTGCGAGTACGCCGCTGAGAGGGCGGCGTCGGGTGGCTGGCCCCTGAATGCCAGGGCGAGAGCCCACGCCCGCAGCGCCGTCGCCGAGATGCATTCGGGATTCGGCAGTCTGCGCGCGGCCCTGCCCATGAACATTCGCGCCCGCCGGCGGGTGGTGATGGATGTGGCGGTGGAACGGGACATCGCCCGCATGCTGGCGCTGTGGAGTGAAGCGCTGAGCTTGCACGGCGGCGAAGGCGGCTGGCTCTACGCCGAACGCAGCATTGCCGACGCATTCTTCGCCCCCGTGTTGCTGCGCTTCGTCACTTATGGCGTGGCGGTGACCGATGACTGCCGGCCCTGGATGGAGCGCGTGCTGGGCGATGCCGACCTTCGGGCCTGGTGCGCCCTGGCGCTTGCGGAGACCGAGATTGTGGAGGCGGACGAGGCGGGTGAAGCGGTGGACTGACTCAGCAGGCCGGCGCCATCCACCGTCTCACTGCGCTGGCGTGCCGGGCTCGTGCGATACTGGCCGCCAGAACTGTCCATCCTTTGCCGGGGTCACCGGCCGGGAGCCCGCCTTGATCAGACTCACCGAACTGTCCCTGCCCCTGGGCCACCCGCCCGAGGCCCTGCGTGCCGCCATCGTCCAACGGCTCGGCATCGACGCGGCCGAGCTGCTGGAGTTCAAGGTCTTCAAGCGCAGCTATGATGCGCGCAAGAAGAACACCGAGATCACCTTCGTCTACATCCTCGATCTGACCCTGCGGGATGAAGCTGCGGTGCTGGCGCGGTTCGCCGACGATCCCCAAGTGCGCCCGGCGCCGGACACGACCTATCACCCGGTGGCACAGGCCCCTGCCGGTTTCACCGAACGCCCGCTCATCATCGGTTTCGGGCCCTGCGGGCTGTTTGCTGCCCTGCTGCTGGCCCAGATGGGCTTTAAGCCCATCGTCCTGGAGCGGGGCAAGGACGTCCGCCGTCGCACCAAGGACACCTGGGCGCTGTGGCGCAAGCGTCGCCTCACGCCGGAGTCCAACGTGCAGTTCGGGGAAGGCGGTGCCGGCCTGTTCTCCGACGGCAAGCTCTACAGCCAGATCAAGGATCCGAAGTTCTATGGCCGCAAGGTCATGGCGGAGTTCGTCAAGGCCGGCGCGCCGGAAGAGATCCTCTACGTCAGTAAGCCCCACATCGGCACGTTCCGGTTGACGGGCGTGGTGGCGGCCATGCGGCAGGAGATCAGAGCACTCGGCGGCGAGGTGCGCTTCGAGAGCCGGGTGACGGACTTCCTGATCGAGGACGGCCGCATTGCGGGCGTCGTGCTGGAGGACGGGCAGACCCTCGTCAGCCGCTATGTGGTGCTGGCGCTGGGCCACAGTTCCCGCGACACCTTCCGTCAGCTGCACGAGCGCGGCGTGTACATGGAGGCGAAGCCGTTCTCCATCGGTTTCCGCATCGAGCATCCCCAGTCGCTGATCGACACGGCCCGCCTGGGCAAGTATGCCGGTCACCCGGATCTGGGAGCCGCCGACTACAAGCTGGTGCATCACGCCGGCAATGGGCGTGCGGTCTACAGCTTCTGCATGTGTCCGGGGGGCACCGTGGTGGCGGCCACGTCCGAACCGGGGCGGGTGGTGACCAACGGCATGAGCCAGTACTCCCGCAACGAGCGCAACGCCAATGCCGGTATCGTGGTGGGCATCAGTCCGGAGCAGGATTTTCCCGGCGGACCGCTTTCGGGTGTGGAACTGCAGGAGCGCCTGGAATCCCAGGCCTACCGGCTCGGTGGGGAGGACTACAGCGCACCGGCCCAGCTTGTGGGCGACTTCCTGGCGGGGCGACCCTCTGCGCAGTTGGGGGAGGTCCTGCCGTCCTATAAGCCCGGCGTGCATCTCTGTGACCTGGCCCCGGCATTGCCTGACTACGCCATTGAAGCCATTCGGGAGGCGCTGCCGGCCTTCGGGCGGCAGATCCGAGGTTTCGACCGGGAGGATGCGGTGCTCACCGGCGTGGAAACCCGGACTTCCTCACCCCTGCGCATCACCCGCGACCCCGGCACGCTGCAGAGCCTGAACACGCGCGGGTTGTATCCGGCCGGGGAGGGTGCCGGGTATGCAGGTGGGATCCTGTCTGCAGGCGTGGACGGGATCCGGGTGGCCGAGGCGCTGGCCCAGGCCATGCTCGCCGACCGTCAGGAGGCGTGCTGATGGCTCTATTGAAAACCGATGAACTGAAAAAGCTGCACCAGAAAAAATATCGCCAGCAGTTCGGCTTTTTTCTGGCTGAGGGTGAGCATCTCGTGCAGGAGCTGCAGCGGGCCACCCACAGCAATCCGGCGCTGCTCGAAAGCGAACTCTACCTGGCCGGGAAGTACGAGGACTGGCCCAGCGTCCTGCCCCGGCACGTGGTCAGCGACAAGCTGATGGCGCAGCTCTCCGATACCCCGTCCCCGCAGGGTATCGTGGCCTGCATCCCCATGGCCGCAGTGCTCGAGCATGGCGCAGCGTCTGACGCCGGCGAGCGCGGCGTCTATCTGCACGAACTCCAGGATCCCGGCAATCTCGGCACCATTCTGCGCACCCTGGCCTGGTTCGGAGGTTTTCGCTGTCTGCTGAGTCCGGGCAGCGTGGACCCCTTCAACAGCAAGGTGGTGCGGGCCAGCATGGGCGCGATCTTTCACGTCCCCCTGGAAACGGAAGTGACGACGGCTGCCCTGCTGAGCCGTTACGGACAGATCGCCTGCCTGGACATGAAAGGCGAGTCGCTGCAGTCCGCGGACTTTCATCTCTCCGAGTGTCTGGCCTTCGGCAGTGAGTCCCGGGGCCTGCCGGCAGAACTGCTGCAGCAGGCAGGGGGGCGGACCTTCAGCATTCCCGGCAGCGGTCAGATCGATTCCCTGAACGTGGCCAGCACGGTCAACATGTGCATCTACGAACTGCGCCGCTGAGCGGAGCGCAGGCAGCTGCCACCGCGGTCAGCCTGCAGGCCGCGTCCTGTCAGCATGGGGTCCGTGGGCGTATGATTCCCTCCCGGCTTTTCGCATCACAGGGCCGCGGTGCTCAAGGCCGCGTGCGCTCCCCACTCCAGGTTGACCGATGACAGACTCCACGCCCCTGCTTTTTCCTGATCTTGGCCTTTCAGCCCCGGTGCTGTCGGCGTTGAAGCGGATTGGCTATGAACAACCCACGCCCATCCAGGCCCAGAGCATCCCGCCCCTGCTGGATGGCCAGGATCTGCTGGGCACGGCCCAGACCGGCACCGGCAAGACGGCCGCCTTTGCCTTGCCGCTGCTCTCGACTCTGGATGTGGGCAGCACGGATCCCCAGGTGCTGGTGCTCACGCCGACCCGGGAACTGGCCATTCAGGTGGCTGAGGCGTTTCAGACCTATGCCAGCGCCATCAAGCGCTTCCACGTGCTGCCCATCTACGGCGGCCAGAGTATGGGTATTCAGCTGCGCCAGTTGAGCCGGGGGGCCCAGGTCATCGTCGGCACGCCCGGGCGGGTCATGGACCACCTGCGCCGGGGCACCCTGAAACTCGATGCACTGAAGACCGTGGTCCTGGACGAAGCGGACGAGATGCTGCGCATGGGCTTCATCGACGATGTGCAGTGGATCCTCGACCATACGCCGCCCGAGCGGCAGGTGGCCCTGTTCTCCGCCACCATGCCGGCGGCCATACGCAAGGTGGCGGACAAGTATCTGAAGTCGCCGGTACGCATTCAGATCGAATCGAAGACCTCCACCGTGGAGAGTATCGAGCAGAAGTACTGGGTCGTCAGCGGGACCGACAAGCTCGATGCCCTGACGCGCATCCTCGAGGTCGAGGAGTTCGACGGCATCATCATCTTCGTGCGCACCAAGACCTCCAGCGTGGAGTTGGCGGATCGGCTGGAGGCGCGTGGCCATTCGGCGGCAGCCATCAACGGCGACATGACCCAGGCCATGCGTGAGTCCACCATTGCCAAGCTCAAGAACGGCAAGCTGGACATTCTGGTGGCGACCGACGTGGCTGCCAGGGGCATCGACGTGGCCCGGGTCAGCCACGTCATCAACTACGACATCCCGTCCGATACGGAAGCTTACGTGCACCGCATCGGTCGCACCGCCCGCGCCGGCCGCGCCGGCACGGCCATTCTGTTCGTGGCGCCAAGAGAACGGCGTCTGCTCGGTGCCATCGAGAAGGCGACGCGGCAGAAGATGACGGCACTCGAACTGCCGAGCCGGGAGCAGGTCAACCGCAAGCGGGTGGAGCAGTTCAAGGTCGGCATCACCGAGGTCCTTGCGGCAGGAGAGCTGGAGCTGTTCGAGGCCCTGGTGGATGAGTATGTGCAGGAACACGGTACCGACACTCGCAAACTGGCGGCGGCACTGGCTCTGTTGGCCCAGAAGGAGCTGCCGATTTTCGTTCGGGATGTCCCTGGCCGCAAACCTTCGAGCCGCGATGCTTCCGGCAGCGAGCCGGAGTGGGGGTGGGCCAAAGCAGAGTCCAAGACGGCACCGAGCCGCAAGACCCCTGCCAGAAGCAGCGACTCATCCACTCCTGCGGCATCGCTTTCCCGCGAGCCGCGACCGACCCGTGCTGCCTCGCGGGTGTCGGCCAGCGAAGTGGCGCGGGAGGTGGGCAGTGATGAGGTGGTGCTCGAAAGCTACCGGCTCGCCGTTGGCCACGACCACAAGGTAACGCCCGGTGACATTGTCGGTGCCATCGCCAACGAGGCGGGCCTGCAGAGCAAGTACATCGGCCGCATTCGCCTCTTCGATACCTACAGCACCGTCGAACTGCCCGGCGACATGCCCAAGGAAATCTATCAGCTGCTGAAGAAGGTCCGGGTGCGCAATGTGGCTCTGGGCATCGAGAAGGCCACGGCGGGTCCGCCGAAGCGCAGCAGCTCCGGGCCGCCCGCGAAGCCGCGCAAGAAGCCAGTGGGTACCCTCAAGCGCAAGACCTGATCAGCCGCTGTCCCTGTGGGAGCGCCCCAATCGCGCAGCGCTCAGCTCACCGCCCGCAGCAGTCCCGACACCACGCGTTCGAGGTGGACCAGGGAATTGCAGACGTTGGCCTGATGCACATGGGCCTGATAGCGGCGCATCTCTGAGTCGCCGGATCCCCAGGCCATTTCCGGTTCCGGGTTGAGCCAGATCACGCGCTTGCTGCGGTCGCGGAAGCCGCGCAGCAGTTCCGTCTGCGCCTGCCCGTAGTTGTTACGGGCGTCGCCTAAGATGATCAGCGTCGAGCGGTGGTCGAGATCGCGGCCGGCCAGACGCTCGAAGTCCTCGAAGGCCTGACCGTAGTCCGTGGAACCGCCGCCGAAGTCCTTCAAGGTCATGGCGATGGCGTCATCGATGTCCTCGCGGCGGAACAGA
This sequence comes from Gammaproteobacteria bacterium, assembly GCA_020832085.1. Lineage (GTDB taxonomy): Bacteria > Pseudomonadota > Gammaproteobacteria > Pseudomonadales > Azotimanducaceae > SLTB01. The sequence goes on from JAFIFJ010000020.1 coordinate 39,471, forward strand.
TCGGTGACCTCGCCCAGATCTGACGAAAAAGCGAAGGCCCGGACGTTAGGCAGCACTTCCTCCAGGCTGTAAAGCAGCATCAGCATGAAGCGGGCGTAGGTGGTCATGGAGCCTGAGACGTCGCAGATGGCGTAGACCTTGGGCCGGTCGATCTTCGTGGATTTCCAGGCCAGCTCCACCATTTCGCCGCCATGGCGCATGTTGCGGCGGAGCATCTTCGGGACGTTGAGCTGGCCGCGTTTGGTGACTTTGCGGCGGCGGGAGTGGGCGGTGGCAAGCTGCTTCGCCATCTTCTGCACCAGCATGCGCAGGTGGCGGAAGTTGCGCACCTCGACGTTGGACAGCTTGACCTTGCGCAGCATTTCCTCGCGCAGGCGGTCGCCACGGGCATCGGCGTGGAGCAGGAACTGCCGCTCCACGTAATCGCGGATCTGTTCCCGAAGGCCGTCGCGGCGGCGCCTGAGTTCGGCGTTCAGCCGCTGCTCCGGCAACGTGTTGCTGGCACCGAGTTCCTCGAGTTCCTGCTGCAGTTCGGCTAAGCCCATGGCTTCCATGATGCGCCGGGTGAACAGCCCCTTCTGGGTGAAGACCTTGATCTCTTCGAGCTTGGTTTCCCGAGCTGCATTGGCGATGGCCAGAGACAACTGCGAGGCATCCCCGCCCATCAGCATCTGTCCGAGCTCCGAGCGCGCTTCGCTCATCTCTCCCGGCTGAATGAGTTCCTCGAGTTCCTCGACATCGCTGCCGCTGCTCTGGCCGCCACCGCCGTCGCCCTGGGCCTGACCCTCGGCGCCGGGTTCGCCGTCACCGCTCTGCGGCGAAGACTCCTGCTCAGACTCGTCCTGCTGCGAATCCGCCTCGGCCGCCTCGGATCGGAAGTCGTCGAAGCGGAAGAACTGCTCGAAGCAGGCGTCGTAGGCGTCCTTTTCGTCGGCGGTCTTCGGCAGCGTCAGGGCCAGCGCCTCCTTCAGCGCGGTCCGGTCCCGCCAGCCGGTGATTTCCGCAGTCCGGAAGGCATCGAGAGTCTCTGAGGTCGAGACCCGCACGTCCGCCATGCGCAGGGCGCGGATGAAATTGGCGAGGGTGCGTTCCATGTCCCAGACCCCGCCTCAACCCCGCTTCAGGGCCCGTCCGGTGATGCTGTAGAGCTCAGCCTCGACGGTTTCGATGTCGTCCTGGAACTTCAGGATCACGTTCAGGGTGTCCTTGATCAGATCGGCCTCCAGGGCCTCGGAGTGGAGCAGCATCAGGGTCCGCGCCCAGTCGATGGTCTCGCTGATGGCCGGGACCTTCTTCAGGTCGAGCTCCCGCAGCTCCTGCACGAAGGCCACCAGCTGCCGCCGGAGCTCTTCCGGAATGTCCGGTACCCGGGCGCGAATGATCTCCTGTTCCAGCTTCGCTTCCGGGAACGGAATGTACAGATGCAGGCAGCGACGCTTCAGAGCGTCGGAGATCTCACGTGTGTTGTTGGAGGTCAGGAAGACCAGCGGCTTGTGCGCCCCGGCCTTGATCGTGCCGATCTCGGGGATGGACACCTGGAAGTCGGACAGCATCTCGAGCAGCAGGGATTCAAATTCCTGATCGGCCTTGTCCACTTCGTCGATGAGCAGCACGCTGCCGCCTTCTTCGCGCAGGGCCCGCAGCAGCGGTCGCGGTTCGAGGAATTCCTCCGAGAAGAAAATGTCGCCGAACTCGTGCAGCCGGCTCACGGAGGCCTTCAGCCCGACTGCACCCTGCAGGATCTCGCCGAGCTGCTCCTTGAGCACCTGGATGTACAGCAGCTGCTTGCCGTACTTCCACTCGTACAGGGCCTTGGCCTCGTCGAGCCCTTCGTAGCATTGCAGGCGGATCAGCGGCAGGTCGAGCATGCGCGCCGTGGTCTTGGCCAGCTCGGTCTTGCCCACGCCGGGGGGGCCTTCCACCAGAATGGGCTTGCCAAGATGCCAGGCCAGATAGACGGCTGTGGCGATCTGGCTCGAGCAGATGTAGCGCTCGGTCTGCAGCGCAGCGCGGACGCTGTCGACGGAGGCGATCAGCTTGGCGGGATCGGGTCGCGGGGCGGCTTCATTCACTTCAGATGCACTCAATGGCCGGTGAAGCGCGGGGCGCGCTTCTCGAGGAAATGGGCGAGGCCTTCTTTGAAGTCCTCGGTATCGAAACTGGACACCATCTCGCTGTTGCCCCGCTCGACGGCCTCGGTGAGGGTCGAAAAGACATCGTTCCATAGCTGCCGCTTCATCACGCGCAGCGATCGTGGCGACACGGTGGTGGCCCAGTTTTTGGCATAGTCCAGGGCGTCCTGCTCGAAGGATGCCGCCGGGAACACGGTATTGGCCAGCCCCATGTTCAGCGCTTCGTCGGCATGGAGGAAGCGTGCGGAAAACAGCAGGTCGGCGGCTCGTGAGGGACCGACGAGCCGCTGCAGCATCCAACCGATGCCATGTTCCGCGATCAGACCGCGTTTGGCGAACACGGTGTTCATGCGAGCGGCGTCCGACCACAGGCGGATGTCGCAGTAGAGGGCGAGAACCATGCCGATTCCAGCGGCGACGCCATTGATGGCGCCGATGATCGGCTTCGGGACGCTGGGGAAATAGGTATAGCGCAGCCCGAAGTCGGAGGGCACGTCGGCTTCGATGCGGCGGTCGATCTGCTCGCTGCCCATGCCCGCGTTGCCCTGGCTGCCCCGGGATTGGATCTGCTTGAGGTTTTCCATGTCTGCCCCGGCGCAGAAGCCGCGGCCGGCGCCGGTGAACAAGATCACCCGGACGGCATCGTCCGCACTCGCTTCGCCCATGAAGCCGTAGACCAGTTCGTCCATGGCACCGGTCCAGGCGTTGAGCTTGTCGGGTCGGTTCAGGGTCAGGATGCCGACGCCATCCTCGACGCGATAGGTGACGGGGCTCTCGCTCATGGCTGCGCTCCGGGACTGTCCGAAATAAGGGGACGCGAGCATCGCCCAGCGCTGGGCCCGAGTCCACCCCCGGGCACTTCTCTGGTTCATTCTCGGACACTTCGGCGTGCAGGGGGCCGGTTGATCCTGGGGGCGGGCCCGGGGAAACTTCAGTGGGAAAGCTGAAGGAGGGGCAGGATGACCAGGCAATATGCGGTGGCTTTGCTGTGGTTGATCGTCAGCCATGCAGCAGCGGATGGACGGGTGCTGATTCACGCGGGCACCGTGATCGACGGTCTTGGCAATGCTCCGGTGACGGAGCAGACGCTGGTCGTCATCGGGGATGAAATCGTCGCGGTGCAGCAGGGATTCACGGCACCCGGCGCCGATGACGAAGTCATCGACCTGTCCGCCGCGACCGTGATGCCGGGTCTGATCGACATGCACGTGCATCTGGCCACGCAGCGCAATCCGCGGACGCAGCTCGAGCGCTTCACCATGGAGCCGACGGTACGTTCGCTGCAGGCGACGACCTTCGCCACAGCCACGCTACAGGCAGGCTTCACCAGCGTCCGCGACCTTGGCACCGTCGATGGCATCGCGCTGGCCATGCGGCGCGCCATCGAGCAGGGCTGGATTGACGGTCCACGGATGTTCGTGGCCGGCAAGAGCATCGCCACCACCGGTGGCCATGCCGATCCCACCAACGGCATGCGCGCCAGCCTCGCCTGGGATCCCTCGCCGACGGATGGTGTGGCCAACGGGCCCGTCGAGCTGCGCAAAGCGGTCCGTGCGCGCTATCAGGAGGGCGCTGATCTGGTCAAGATCACCGCCACCGGAGGTGTCCTGTCAGAGGCCCGCAGCGGCGAGAATGCCCAGTTCACCCTCGAGGAGATCGAGGCCATCGTCGCCACGGCCAAAGACTACGGCTTTCACGTCGCCGCCCATGCCCATGGCGTCGAGGGCATGAGGCGGGCGGTACTCGGCGGGGTGACTACCATCGAGCATGGCACCATGATGACCGATGAGATCATGGAGCTCATGCGCGAGCGGGGCACCTACTATGTCCCCACCATCCTGGCCGGCAAGTTCGTGGCGGAACAGGCCGAGATTCCCGGCTTCTTCTCCGATACGGTCCGGGACAAGGCCCTGGCCATCGGACCGCAGATCCAGGATACCTTTGCCCGTGCCTACGCGGCCGGCGTGCCCATTCTGTTCGGCACCGATTCCGGCGTGTCGGCCCATGGAGACAACTGGCGCGAATTCGTCTTCATGGTGGAGGCGGGCATGCCGCCGCTGGAAGCCATCACCGCAGCCACTTCGAAGCCGGCTGCGGTCCTCGGTCAGCAAGGGCGGCTCGGCGAACTCAGTCCTGGTGCGCTGGCCGATATTATTGCCGTACCCGGGGATCCGCTGGACGATATCGGGGTCATGGGCAAAGTCCACTTCGTGATGCGGGGAGGTGTCGTTCACCGCCATGACCAGTGAGCGCGTTTTCGCAGGGGCAGTGCTGGCCCTGATGCTGGTTGCGGGATCCATAATTCGCGTCTGACGCTGATGACCTCTATTATCCTCAACTGATCGTCCTGCTGCGCTGCCGCTTGGTCATCGCGCAGCAGGGTGGAGTTAGAAACCCCGGCCCACGGTTACACTCTGTAATGTCGGCTCCCCGACAGACAGTGCAGTGTGGCTGGTGTTTCTGTAGTCGCCCCGAAAAGGAGATCATCGATATGGCATTCGAACTGCCGCCACTTCCCTATGCCCAGGATGCACTGGCCCCACACATCAGCGCGGAAACCCTGGAGTACCACTACGGTAAGCATCACCAGACCTATGTCGACAAGCTCAATGCCGCGGTGGAAGGCAAGCCGGAGGCGAAACAGAGCCTCGAAGAGCTCGTCCGCACCGCCAGCGGGGGCGTCTTCAACAACGCCGCCCAGATCTGGAATCACACCTTCTACTGGAACTCGCTCAAACCCAAGGGCGGCGGTGAGCCCACAGGGGATCTCAAGGCCGCCATCGAGCGGGACTTTGGCAGCGTGAAAGCCTGCAAGGAAGCGCTGGCCGAGTGCGTCAAGACCCACTTTGGCTCAGGCTGGGCCTGGCTGGTGGTCAAGGACGGCAAACTGGCCGTAGTGGCCGGTCATGACGCCGACAATCCGCTGCGCGATGGTGCGACGCCGCTTTTGACCATCGATGCTTGGGAGCACGCGTTCTACATCGACTACCGCAACGCCAAGCCCAAGTACGTGGAGGCGGTGCTCGAGCACCTCATCAACTGGGACTTCGCTGCGGAGAACCTCGCTGCGGCGAAGTGATGCAGTACCAGGCGCCAGGGATGGCGCCGATGACTGACGGCTTGCCATCGATGTAGTTCACATCGGCCCCCTCCGCTGCGCTGCGGGAGCCTTCCCACAATGGGGGCAGCGCTGTCCTGGGTGATCAGGGAATGAACTGCTCCTGCAGAATCCGCTCTTCGAGACCATGTTCGGGGTCGAACAGCAGCGTCAGATCCGTAGTCGGATCCTCTTCCACATGCACCTCGACCACGTGGCGCACCTCAGTGGCGTCGGCCACTGCGGACACGGGGCGCTTGTAGGGATCGAGAATTTCGAACGTCACCTTGGCACGCAGCGGCAGTACGGCACCCCTCCAGCGCCGCGGGCGGAACGCGCTGATGGGCGTGAGGGCCAGGGCCTCGGATCCCACCGGCAGAATCGGTCCGTGGGCGGAGAGGTTGTAGGCGGTGCTGCCGGCCGGAGTGGCGACCAGACAGCCATCGCAGATCAGCTTGTCGATGCGCTCCCGGCCGTCGATGAGAACGCGCAGATTGGCGGCCTGCCGGGTCTGCCGGAGCAGCGACACCTCGTTGATGGCCTTGGCGTGATGCATTGTTCCTGAATCGTTGACGGCGGTCATCTGCAGCGGATGCAGGGTGGCGGGGGCGGCCCTGGCCAGCCGCTCGAGCAGGTCGTCCTCGTTGTAGCCATTGAGCAGAAAGCCCACGGTGCCCCGGTTCATGCCGTAGATGGGCAGGCCCCGCTCCATGTTCCGGTGCAGGCTTTCGAGCATGAAGCCGTCGCCGCCGAGGGCGACGATGACGTCGGCCTGCTCGGGTTCGCAATGGGGATAGCGGGCCTCGAGGGCGGCCTTGGCCTGCTGCGAGCCCGGCGTGCGGCTGGCGACGAAGGCGATGCGCTCGTAACTCATGCCGGATCTTCCGGGTGCAGGCGGATCAGACCTTCCTGGGCGACAGAGGCCACAAGACGCCCGTCGCGGCTGAAGATCAGTCCCCGGTTGAAGCCACGGCCTCCGCCCGCGGCAGGGCTGTCCTGGACGTAGAGCAGCCACTCGTCGGCCCGGAAGGGCTGGTGGAACCACATGGCGTGATCGAGGCTCGCGGTCTGGAAATTGGGCTGCATGAAGGAGACGCCATGGGGCCAAGTGCAGGTGTCGAGCAGGGACCAGTCCGACAGGTAGGCCAGGGCGCACTGATGGAGACGTTCGTCGTCGGGCAGCCGGTCCACGGCACGCATCCAACCGGTTTGTGCTGGCGCGCGCTTTTCGGGAGCGAATTCGTTCTGCGGATTCAGCGGCCGCATCTCGATGGGACGCTCGCGGGTGAAGCGCTCGATGTCCTCGGCCGACAGTCCTGCAGCGGTGGCATGGCGGCGGCGAACGACGATCTCGGGCTCGAGTTCCTCGGGAGGTGGAACATCCGGCATGTGAAACTGGTGTTCGAGGCCGACCTCGTGGATCTGGAAGGAAATGGACATGCTGAAGATGGGCCGGCCGTGCTGCACCGCCACCACTCTGCGGGTGGTGAAGGACTTGCCGTCCCGGATCCGGTCCACCACGTAGAGCAGGGGGACCTTGGGGTCTCCGGGCCGCAGGAAGTAGCCGTGCAGGGAGTGGGCTGACCGGCCGGCGTCCTCCACGGTGCGGGAGGCGGCCACCAGCGCCTGACCAAGTACCTGACCGCCGTAGACGCGCTGCCAGGAGTCCTCCGGGCTGCGTCCGCGATAGTGGTTCTTCTCGATCTCCTCGAGATCCAGCAGATTGACCAGTTCATCCACAACGGCGGTCATGTCGCGATGCCTTCCTCAGCAGCCGAACTCCGGCGCGGGATTATAGAGGCCTGGCCCCTAAACTTCCCCTCGCGCGAGCTCTGCGAACCCCAGGCCCGGGTGCGGTGTAGAATGGGCCGTTTCGCCAGCAACCTGTTCGGAGGATCCATCTTGGCAGACGGGCAACAGGCGCCGGGTTGGTTCGAGCGGGCTCTGGAAGAACCTTGCGAACATCGCCACGTCAGCGTGGGTGGTGCCCGCATCCACTATCTGAGCTGGTCTCGCGACGACAGCCTGCCGGGCCTGATTCTGGTTCACGGCAATGGCGCCCATGCTCAATGGTGGTCGTTTCTGGCGCCCTTTTTTCTCGACGACTACCGGGTGGTGGCGCTGGACCTCTCCGGCATGGGTGACAGTGAGCATCGCGATGCCTACAACGCGGAGCTTTACGCGCAGGAGGTGATGTCGGTGGCCCGGGACGCCGGTTTCGGTCGTGACACCATCGTCATCGGCCACAGTTTCGGCGGCTTCGTCACCATTCAGACGGCCATTCGCCACGGTGATGAGCTGACCGGCGTGGTGCTGGTGGACTCACCGGTGCGGCCGCCGGACTATCAGTGGGAACGGGATCCTCGGCGCTCGCCCATTCGCAGGAAGCGCGTCTATCCGGATTTCGCCACGGCCGCCAGCCGTTTCCGGCTGATGCCGCCCCAGGACTGCAAGAACGGCTACATCCTCGACCATATTGCCCGCCACTCCCTGATGGAAGTGGAGGGGGGCTGGACCTGGAAGTTCGACGATCGCCTGTTCGAGAAGATCACCATTACCAACTCGGGAGACGATCTGCGACGGCTGCCCTGCCGGGTCGGCGTGATCTACGGTGAGGACAGCTACCTCTTCGATCAGGAGATCGCCGACTACATGTTCAAGGTGCTGGACGAGTCGGTACCGTTCACCGCCATTCCCGAGGCCCAGCACCATCTCTTTCTGGACCAGCCGCTGGCATTCGTGGCTGCCGTGCGTACCCTGCTCGCTGAGTGGCGGCACTCGCGACCGAATCGCCGCCGTCCCGTGCCGGGCTGACGGAGGCCGGTCATGACGCTCGCATTCCAACTCGGCAATCTCTGCCTGGCACCGGTCATCGTCAGCTGGTGGCGGAATCTGTTCGCATGAGGTCTCCATGACCATCATCTGGGTGGACGCGGATGCCTGCCCGAATCCCATCAAGGAGATCCTGTTCCGGGCGGCGGATCGCCGCCAGGTGGATCTCAACCTGGTGGCGAATCAGTCCCTGCGGGTCCCGCGCTCTCCGCGCATCCGCAGTCTGACGGTGCCCCAGGGTTTCGACGTGGCGGATGACTACATCCTGGAACAGGCCACGCCCTCGGATCTGGTGATCACCCAGGACATCCCGCTGGCGGCGGCGCTGGTGGAGAAGGGGGTGGCCGTGGTCGATCCGCGCGGGCGCGAGTACGATGCCCGCAACATTGGCGAACGGCTGTCCATGCGCAACTTCATGGAGGAGATGCGTGGCTCGGGTGTCAATACCGGCGGGCCTTCGGCCTTCGGGGAACGTGAGAAGCAGGCGTTTGCCAACAGTTTCGATCGCATGCTCACGCGGCTGTTGCGCACAGCGCCCTGACTGTGTGAGTTTCATGCACAGGTGCATGACCAAGGAGTAGATAATGTTCATAGCCATGAATCGGTTCCGCATCGCCCTCAACCATCAGGAGGACTTCGAGCGGATCTGGCGCGAACGTGAGACCTTCTTAGACGAGGTGCCCGGGTTCCGTGAGTTCCATCTGCTCAAGGGGCCGGTCAACGAGGAGTGCCGCCTGTATGCCTCCCATTCGGTGTGGGAGTCCCGGGAGGCCTTCGAGGCCTGGACTAAGTCCGAGGCCTTCAGCAAGGCCCACCGCCAGACCAGCGCTCCGAAGGGGACCTACCTGGGTCACCCGGAGCTGGAGACCTTCGAGGCCATCCTGTGACTGACATCGACAAGGCTGCGACGGGCAAGCCGGGGGCGGCCCCCGGAGAGTGGGAGATCTTCGACATCGCGAAGATGGTGTCGACCATGGGTGACAGTGCCGTCAAATATCGCGAGTTCCTGCGCTCGCCGGCGCTGTCCTGCGGGGTCTATCGGCTGCCGGCCGGCTCCCGGGACATGCAGGGAGCCCATGATGATGACGAGGTCTACTACGTGCTGTCCGGCCGGGCGCGCATGCGTGTCGGGGACGAGGATCGCCCGGTAAGCCCAGGCGATCTGCTCTATGTCCGCGCCACCGCCGAGCACAACTTCTTCGAAATCGAAGAGGACATGACCCTGCTGGTGTTCTTCGCCAACGCTCCCCGCTCCCGGCGCTGAATGCCCGCAGTGCGGGCGATTGGAGCTTGCTGGGTCTGCGTCAGGGCTTGCTGCCCTGGCGCAGGTCCGGGGCGTTGTGGGAGTGGATCGCCGACTGGGCCGTGGCCTCTTCCTGCATGGCCTTGGCGGCGCGTTCGTTCTCCATGATCTTCGACATCACCGCTTCCCCGGCGCGGTCGAAGACTTCCCGGTGCTCGATGACGTAACGCTGGGACTCACGATAGCGCTCCAGATAGCCATTGATCTCGGGGACCACGTAGCGGGCCACCAGATCCCAGGAACGTCGGGTGTTCTCCGGGTTCGCCCAGTCGTGAACGAAACCGATCACGCGGCCGAATCCACCGGTGATCGCAAGCATTTCCCGGATCGCCTTCACCAGATCGTCCGGGGTGCCGACGACGGCGGCGCCGCCCACGGCAGTGAGTTGGTCGACGGCGGTATCCGCGTCGGGGAAGGCCTCCACGCCTGGACGCATGAGCGTGCCGACGGTGTATTCGTTGTGCCAGCGCAACAGCCCATGCTTGGCCTGTTCCCGGGCTTCCTCGCGGGTCTCGGCGATGTGCCAGCTCATGAGGATGCGCCAGTTGTCGCGATCCACGGTGTTGCCGTGCTTGGCGGCCGATTCCTCGGCAAAGCTCCACTGGGTGGGCAGGGCCTGCAGCCCGGCGGTGGACATGGAGCCGATGGAGAGAATGCCGGTGCCGTGCTTGCCGGCCAGAGTCATGCCCGACGGGCTGATCATGGAGGCGACCGCCATGGGCATCTCTTCCTGCAGGGGCAGCAGCTGCAGGGCGGCGTCCTTCAGGGTGAACCACTCGCACTCGTAGCTGAAGCGCTCCTCGCCCTTGAGCAGACGCTTGATGACGCCAAGCGCCTCGTCCTGCCGGTCCCGCTGCACCATGGGGTCGATGCCCAGGGTGTAGGCGTCCGAAGGCAGGGCGCCGGGGCCACTGCCGAAGATGGCGCGGCCACCGGTCATGTGGTCGAGCTGCACCATGCGCTGGGCCACGTTGAAGGGGTGGTGGTAGGGCAGGGAAATCACCCCGGTGCCAAGCATGATGCGGTGGCTGCGCTGGCCGGCCGCGGCCAGGAACATCTCGGGTGAGGCGATGATCTCCCAGCCGGTGGAGTGGTGCTCGCCGCACCAGAACTCGTCATAGCCGAGACGGTCGAGGTGCTCCACCAGATCCAGGTCCCGCTGCAGCTGCAGCATGGGGTGCTCGCCGATAGGGTGGTGGGGTGCCAGGAAGGCACCGAACTTCAGCCGTGACATGCACGCTCTCCCGTGAGTCGCAATAATTCGAACAGATTACAGCAGCGGGGACGGCTGTGGCAGTCCGGCGATCCGAAAGCGCGTGGCCGGAGCTGGTGTCGAAGCCTTCGCTGAATGCCATGCAGATCGGCGCATTTCGCTGCGCGAAATAGCGCTCTCCCACTGGGGGCTCGCTGCCAGCTTGTGGGAAGGCCCTAATCGCGCAGCGATTGGGCCGATCACGAGGCGCTTGGCCGAAGCTGATGTCGCAGCCTTCGCTGAATGCCACGCAGATCGGCGCATTTCGCTTTGCGAAATAGCGCTTTCCGACAGTGGCGTGTCATTGAACGAGGGGCGGCGAAGCTGTCAGGTCAGGCGTTCGAGTTTGGCGTCTGTCAAGCGGGCGATAACGGGGTGGAGTGAGTCGGCACCCGCCGCCAGGCGGTAGCGGCCTTCCACCTCGCGGATGACCCAGAGGGTCTGGACGCCCGCAGCGCGGGCTGCATCGAGCTCTTCGGGGATGTCCGAGAGGAAGAGGATCCGCTCGGGCGGCAGTTCCAGGGTGCGGGCAATGTTGTGGTAGGACGCAGCCTCCCTTTTGCCGCCGCTGGTGGTGTCGAAATAGCCGCTGAACAGAAGGCGCAGGTCGCCGGCTTCGCTGTGTCCGAAGAAGAGCTGCTGGGCGTGAATGGAGCCGGAGGAGTAGATGTACAGGGGCAGGCCCGCCTCCTGCCAGGCGTTCAGGGCCGGCAGGGTGTCCGGATACAGATGGGCGCGAAAAGCACCGCTGCGGTAGCCATCCTCCCAGATCATGCCCTGCAGAGACTTCAGAGGGGTGGCTTTGCGGTCGGCATCGATCCAGGCGATGAGGGTGGAAATGATGGCTTCGAGGTCGTGGGGGTCGATGTGGGCCTCGGCAGCAGTGGCGTCGAGTTCGGCGCGCACCGCCGGCTCTTGGGCATGGCTGCGGACGAAGTCGGGCAGGGCCTGCCGGGCGTAGGGAAACAGCACGTCGTGGACGAAGGCGATGGAACTGGTGGTGCCTTCGATGTCCAGCAGCACGGCGCTGATCCGGGGTGTGGCCAGCTTCGGCACGGGATCAGTTCTCCAGGCGCGGGAAGCGGCTGGCGATGTCACTGCCGGTGAATTCGGCGGCCCAGCCATCGGGGCTGGTGAAGATGCGCACCGCGACGAAGCTCGGGTTGGGGCCCATGTCGAACCAGTGGCGGGTGCCGGCCGGTACCCCGATCAGATCGCCGCGCTCGCACAGGACCTCGTAGACCTTGCCGTCGGCATGCAGCGTGAACAGGCCGGCGCCGTCGACGAAGAAGCGGACTTCGTCCTCGGCGTGGGCATGTTCGGCCAGGAACTTGCCGCGCATCGCAGCCTTGTCCGGATGCTCGGGATGCATGCTGACCACATCCGCCGACTGGTAGCCGCTTGCCTGCATCAGGCGGGTGATCTCGGCTTCGTAGGCGCGCAGAACCTTGTCCTGATCGTCCCCGGCGCGAATGTCGGCGTGGGTCGGCCAGCGTTCGAAGCGAACCCCGAGGGGCGCGAGTCCGGCCGCCACCGCCTCCGCTTCGGTATGGGTGGCCAGTGGCTGCTCGGGAGCGTCCTCGGCAAAGATGCGCAGGCGGGTCATGGATGGTCTCCGTGCGGTAGCGGTTGTGGTCAGGTCCGATGGCCGAGCCGGGCCAGTTCGAGTTCGATGCCCAGCAGGTAATCCAGGGCTTCCAGGTGACGCAGGGTGCTGGCCAGATCCGGACCCCAGGCGTACACCCCGTGGTCCCGGATCAGGTAGGTCCAGCAGATGCCGTCCTGGGCATCCAGGCGCTCATCGGCGGCTGCGGCCAGGGCATCGATGTCCTGGCTGTTGTCGATGACGGGGATGTCCAGGGCGATGTCGTGGCGGGTGACGCCGGCAAAGGCCTTGAGCAGCTCGTAGCCCTGCAGTCGGATGGTGCGCGCATCCGGCCTGGCCCGGGTGGTCAGGACGCTGTTCGGGGCGTGGGTGTGCAGCACGGCACCGATGTCCGGATCGCGGCGGTACAGGGCCAGATGCAGGCCCGCTTCCGCGGAGGGGCGGGCACCGGGCGGCGCATTGATGGGCTCACCGGTCAAGTTGACCAGCAGCAGATCGTCTGCGGTAAGGCGGGTCTTGTCGCGTCCGGAGATGGTCACCGCGCAGTGGTCGCCGTCCAGCCGAACCGAGAAGTTGCTGCTGGTGGCGGGCGTCCAGCCGCGGCTTCCGAACAGCCGCGCGATGGCTCCGAGTTCCTCGGCCAGCTGCTCGAAACGGACGTTGTGCTGGCCTGCCAGGGCCGACGTTGTCATCGCCGCGAAGCTCCAGTCCGGCGGGTTGATGCCGGCGCCAAGTTTACCACGTGAAGCTGATCCGACCCTTGTCCGACGGTCCGCGGTCTGGAAACAAGCCAACTTGCTGGATTGTTGTTGACGAATCGTGGTTGACGTGTTTCATTTTGTTTCGGATCGAAACGAGAAGAGCCTGCTTCTCAGCGGGCCACATCCGTTTGCGATCCCGCGACGCGCACCGACGCAGGGCGGCGGTCGCTACATGGTCGGCGTATCGAAGCCGATGGCAACAATGATTGGGGAGTCAGGGCATGAAACGACCTTTGCAGTATATCGTGGGAGCCGGTGCACTCGGCGCGTTGTTCATCGTCGATGCCATGCCGGTTCAGGCACAGATGATCGAAGAGATCCTGGTTACCGCGCGGAAGCGGACCGAGTCTGCTCAGGATGTTCCGGTGGTCATCCAGGCCTTCGACGCGGCGGCCATCAATCGCTATGCAGCCAGCAACCTCGAGGAGATCTCCGAGCTGGCCAGTCAGGTGGTGATCAATCCCGGTTCGTCGGGCAATGGCGGTTCGGTGATTATTCGCGGTGTGGGTGCGCCGACCCTCGATCCCGGCATCGAGAACAGTGTCACCATCAACATCGACGGGGTGCAGATCGACCGCGGCCATGTGGTCCGTCAGGCCTTCTTCGACATGGGCAGCGTGCAGGTCCTGAAGGGACCGCAGGCCCTGTTCTATGGCAAGAACAGTCCCGCCGGCGTCATTGCCCTGGAGTCAGCCCGGCCGAGCTACACCGAAAGCGAAACCCGGTTTCAGCTCGGCTACGAACTCGAGGCGCGGGAAATCATGGGCGAAGCGGTCATCTCCAGACCGATCACCGAGAACTTTGCTGCGCGCCTGGCCTACCGCGGCACCGGCATGGATGGCTTCCTGAAAAATGATGCCCAACCCATCGCCAGCCCCTTTCCGACCGCGCCCTTCGATTTTCCGGGTGCCGCCAAGAGCCGGGTCGGGGGTGACGAAGGCCATGCCGCACGGTTGACCCTGCTGTGGGCACCGACCGATCAGGTCGAAGCGACGCTGCGCGTTCTTGGCACCCGCTACCGCACCGACAACTTCGGCACCCTGGAGAACGTCTCCTGCTCCCAGGAGCGGCCGATCACCACGGACCTGGCCACGGGCAACATCGTCCAGGATCCCTTCGGCAACTGCCGTGTGGACGGGCGCGTCTCCCATGGCTCCAATCCGCCCGAGGTGGCTGCAGACTGGCCCGGAGCCGGCAACGGTGATCCGAGCGGCAAGTACGACAGCTGGCTGGCGTCGCTGAACGTGGAGGCCGAGTTCGACACCTTCACGCTGACCTCCGTCACCGGCTTCTACTACTACGACTACTTCCGCTTCGACAACTTCGACGGCACGGTGTACTGGCAGCTCGGTGGCATGCAGATCGAGGAGCACACCAGCTTCTCCCAGGAGTTGCGTGCCCATACGCGTCTCGATGGCCCCGTGAACTTCATGGGTGGCGTCTTCTTCGAGACCTTCGGACGTGATTCGGACAACCGCGGTCGCATTGCGCCGCTGCCTCCGGTCCCCGGCGTCCACCCCTTCAGCAACAACTGGGAAGGGCTGTCCCGGGTGGATACCGACACTTGGTCGGTGTTCGGTCAGGTGACCTGGGACATCACCGAGGAAATCGAACTGGCGGGCGGGACCCGCTGGACCCACGACAAGCGCGATGCCATCCAGGGCAACACCACGGCCCATCCCGCCTTCGACGGCACCGTGCTGCGAAGCCCGTCCTCCGGGCCGCTGATCAGTGACTTCAAGGACAAGAACTTCTCGTCCGAAGTGACGCTGTCCTGGCGTCCGCGCAACAACCTGACGTTGTTCGCGGCCTACCGGGAGGGTTACAAGGCGGGTGGTTTCTCCACCAACACGGTGCTCACGCCCATCGCCACGGATCAGAGCGTGGTATTCGAGCCGGAGGAAGCGGACGGCTTCGAGATCGGGGTCAAGTCCATTCTCTTCGATGGGCGCATGCGCCTGAACGGGGCCATCTACACCTACGACTTCAAGAACCTGCAGGTCAGCGCCTTCGATCCGGCGACCACGTCTTTCAACATCATCAACGCGGCTTCGTCCACGTCGGAGGGGGTGGAAGTGGACGCGGAGTTCCTGGTCAACGAGAACCTGACCCTGCGTGGCCAGATCGGCTACAACATCGGTGAGTTCGATCGTTTCCCGACTGCGCCGTGCTGGGCAGGCCAGACCGCGGCCGAGGGTTGTGTCGGTGGCGTGCAGGATCTGTCCGGGCAGCGCCGGCCCCAGGCGCCGAAGTGGAACACCAGTTTCGGCTTCGACTACCAGCAGCCGATTCACGGCAGCGGCTGGTCCATGAGCCTGGCCAGCGATGCCATCTTCGTCGACAAGTACAGCACGCAGACCAGCGACAACCCGTTCTCGCGCCAGGGCAGCGTGTGGCGGATCAATGCCCGGCTGAGTCTGTTCAGTGACGATGATCGCTGGGATGTGTCGCTGATCGGTCGCAACCTGCTCAACGAGCGCTACATTTCCGGCACGTCCGACAAGCCGGGTGGGGTCCGGGGTGACGTCTTCGGCCAGACCATCCGGCCGCGGCAGATCATGTTCCAGACCACCTATCGACTCTAACCGGGCCAGGCACCGGACCCGTCCGGGTCCGGTGCCTGGGCGTCCGACTTTCAGCGGCTGGCTCTGCCGCGCTGTGCCTGCCCCGTCATGGATCGCGTTCTTCATTCAGCCTGCCGCCGCATTACGGTGCTATCCTGCGCGGTCCTGTGGGCGGGTGGGGCTGGATCACGCTGATCCCGAACTCGAACCACGGCATGTTAACCGCGAGCTTTTGGCTCTGGCTTTGGGGTCAACCTAGGAGACACTGAATGTTCAAGCGTCTGGTGCCCGTCAACAAGGAACGGCACGCCGGCAAGAAGATCAAGCAGATCGACGGCTTCGAGTTTGCCTCGAAATTCCACATTGCCTCGGTGATGATGCATGAGTTTGTGCGGGCGGCCGCGATCTACCCTGTGGTGTTTCTGGAAGACAAGGAAAAGGACGAGTTCCGGCCCGTCGCCCTGCTCGGTCTCGACGCGGGCGAGAACCTCTTCGTCGATGACAGCGGCAAGTGGAACGGCTCCTACATCCCGGCCATCATTCGCCGCTATCCGTTTGCGCTGGCCAGCACCGGTCAGGAAGGCCAGTTCACGGTCTGCATCGACGAGGAGAGTCCTCTGGTCAACGACGCCGAGGGCGTGCCGCTGTTCAATGACGATGGTGAGCCGGCTGAGGCCCTCGAGAACGTCAAGCGCTACCTGGGTGAGTTGCAGCAGATGGACGCGTTCACGTCGGCCTGCTCCAAGTATTTGGCTGAGCACAACATGTTCACTCCGCTGAACATGCGGGTACGTCAGGCTGATCAGATCCGCAACATCTCCGGCTGCTACGTCGTCAACGAAGAGCGCCTGTACAACGTTTCCGATGAACGCTTCCTGGAGATGCGGGACCGCCGCTATCTGCCGGCCATCTATGCCCATCTCGGTTCGCTGGCCCAGATCGAGCGGCTGATGCAGCTGAAAGGTGGACGCGACAGCGGCAAGGTTGCGGAGGCGACAGATAAGGCTGCAGCTGAGGGCAAGAGTGTCCACTGAGGAGGCGTGAACGGTTCCGCGTTGCCGGGCAGAAGTGGGAAAGTGCCCGGGCCGGCCGAGCGCTGTCACGCTCCGGGAAGGCGCAGATGATTCCGGCAGTCCGCATGGCAGAGATTCCGATCACCATCGATGTGGAGGCATCGGGGTTCGGCCGCGGCAGCTATCCCATCGAGGTCGGACTGGCGTTCCCGGATCAGCAGACCGAGGCCTACCTGATTCTACCGGCGCCTGACTGGACCCACTGGGATCCGGCGGCCGAAGCCGTCCACGGCATCAGCCGGGAGCAGCTCCTGCGGGATGGGCGGCCCATCTTCGAAGTGGCGGCCATGCTCAATGCGCGGCTGGCGGGCAATCGGGTGTTCAGCGATGCCTGGAGCTTCGATACGTCCTGGGTGGGCCGGCTCTTCGATGCGGCCGGCTTCAGCCAGCACTTCCGGATCGACACCATCCGCAGCCTGCTCACCGAGGCAGAAGTGCAGGTGTGGCAGACCGCCCGGGCCGAGGTCGAAGCCGCAGCGGGCGAAATTCGCCATCGGGCCGCCATCGACGCCCGACTGCTGCAGCAGACCATCCTCAAGGCCAGGGAGCTGGCGGCGTAGGGATCGGTTTCGATAGCAATTCCGATCCCGATCCCGATCCCGAAGGGCCCGTTGGGGGGGCAGGTCAGTACTTGTAGCTGTCCTGCTTGAACGGGCCTTCCTTGGGCACGTGGATGTACTTGGCCTGGGTGTCGGTGAGTTGGGTCAGCACGCCGCCAAAGCCCTGCACCATGTAGCGGGCCACTTCCTCGTCGAGGTGCTTGGGCAGGATCTCGACGGAAATCGGCGGGCGCTGATTCCGGTCCTGCTCGGCCCACTTGCTCTCATAGAGGTGGATCTGGGCCAGCACCTGATTGGCGAAGGAACCATCCATGACCCGGGACGGGTGGCCCATGGCGTTGCCGAGGTTCACCAGTCGCCCTTCCGACAGCAGGATGATGAAGTCCGCGGGATCATCACTGCGGAAAATGCGGTGGACCTGGGGCTTCACCTCCTCCCAGCGCCAGTGCTTGCGCATGAAGGCGGTGTCGATCTCGTTGTCGAAGTGGCCGATGTTGCAGATCACCGCGCCGGCTTTCACGGCGGCCAGCATGTTGGCGTCACAGACGTTGCTGTTGCCGGTGCAGGTGACGATGAGATCGGTGTTGGCCAGAAGTGCGGTGTCGATATCCTCAGCCTTGCCGGTATTGCGGCCCTGCTTGTAGGGGGAGACGACTTCGTGGCCATCCATGCAGGCCTGCATGGCGCAGATGGGGTCGATCTCGGTCACCTTCACGATCATGTTCTCGGCGCGCAGGGACTGGGCGGAACCCTTGCCGACGTCGCCGTAGCCGATGACCAGCGCCTTTTTGCCCATCAGCAGCATGTCGGTGCCGCGCTTGATGGCGTCGTTGAGGCTGTGGCGGCAACCATAGCGGTTGTCGTTCTTGGACTTGGTCACGGCATCATTGACGTTGATGGCGGGGATCTTCAGCGTCCCCTCACTGATCATCTCGTAGAGTCGATGCACGCCGGTGGTGGTTTCCTCGCTGACGCCGTGGATGGCGTCGAGCATGTCGGGATACTTGTCGTGGATGTGCACGGTCAAGTCACCGCCGTCGTCGAGCAGCAGGTTGGCGTTCCACGGCTTGCCGTCCTTGAGAATGGTCTGCTCGATGCACCACATGTACTCCTCCTCGGTCTCGCCCTTCCAGGCGAAGACCGGAATGCCGGCAGCGGCCATGGCGGCGGCGGCATGATCCTGGGTCGAGAAAATGTTGCAGGAGGACCAGCGCACCTCGGCACCGAGTTCCACCAGGGTCTCGATCAGCACCGCGGTCTGCACGGTCATGTGGATGCAGCCGATGATGCGGGCGCCAGCGAGAGGCTGCTCCGGGGCGTAGCGCCGGCGCAGGGTCATCAGGGCCGGCATTTCCGCTTCGGCCATCTCGATCTCGCGGCGGCCGAAGTCCGCCAGGCTGATGTCGGCGACCTTGTAATCGGTTGTGCTCATGGTGTTCGTCTCCTGCAGTGCCGTCAGGCAGTGGGTAATGAGTTGGCTAGTTTTCTGAGAGCAGAAATCGACGCAGCTGAATGCGAAACCCGTTGCGCTGGGCCAGAAACTGCCGGGCGTCGTCTGTCAGGCCGGCTGCTTGCGCCCAGCGGCTCAGCTGTTCCGGGTCGAAGCCGCGCCAGACGTCGCCGCAGGCATCCGCTACCCAGTCCTGGGTGTGGGGGCAGAGTTCGGCGATGAGCAGAACTCCGCCCGGGCGCAGCCAGCTGCCGCAGCGTGCCAGCATGGCTGCCGGGTCCGGCGTGTGGTGCAGCACCATGGCGCAGATCACGGCGTCAAAGCGGGGCGCGAGTTTGGCATCGGCCAGTCCTTCGCTGGCGTCCGGGAGTTCAGCGGCGATCAGCGTGACTCCGGTGAGGCCGGCCTCCTGGCAATGCCTGCGGGCCCGCTCCAGCATCTCGGGTGAAGCATCCAGCGCCACCACCTCGGTGAAACGCTGGGCCAGCTCGGTCAGAAATTCTCCGGGACCGGGACCGATTTCCAGGGCGCGTCCGGCGCGTTCCGGAAGCAGCTCGGCCAGCACCGGGAGGTAGTGTTCAGGTGCGGCGATCAGGTCGCGGTTGCGGTCGAAGGCATCAGCATGGCGGGCGAAGAAGGCCCGGCTGCGCTCGGCCCGAGCTTCGAACACGGCGCTGCGCCGGCGTTCCAGCGCAGGGGGCAGGGCATCGGCATCCAGCGCGGCGAGCAGGCTGTGCTGGACGGCGGCTTCGGGCCGCTCGGCAGCCACCAGGGCGCGACGGTAGAAGGTGTGGGTGCCGTCCCGGTGGGCGTGCACCAAACCGGCTTCGCTCAACAGCTTCAAATGGTGACTGAGGTTGGGTTGCCCCAGTTCCAGCATGCGGCAGAGCTCCTGCACGCCGAAGGCATCCTCGGCCAGCAGCCGCAGGATGCTGAGGCGCACCGGGTCGGCGCAGGCGCGCAGGATGGCCAGCAGTTCCGGGTCCGCAGCGAGATCGGCATGGGGCAGGGGCAAGGCGCGTGGCATGGAGTGCTTCCGGGTTCGAGGCGGCGCATTGTCCCAGGCCCGCGCCGAATCGGCAAGGATTCATCGATAGATGTTGATGGTTGTTCGATCAGCCCCGGATGGCCGTCCCCGGATGCCCATCGCCGGATGCCCGTCGCCGGATGCCCGTCGCCGGCAAAGCGGATAAGCTTGCGGTCGGTTCCACTCGGGTCGACGCCCAACCACGCAGACCAACCAAGACGACGAGGAGTTTCCATGCCAGAGACCGTGAGCCACGCCTGGGTCCTAAAGCGCCGCCCTCAGGGTCGCATCAGCCGTGACGACTACGATTGGGTGGAGAGCCGCCTGCCCGAGCCCGGCCCCGGTCAGGTGCTGGTGCGGACGGTGTATCTGTCCCTGGACCCCACCAACCGGATCTGGGCCAGCGACATGGATCAGTACATGCCGCCGGTGGAACGCGGTGAAGTGATGCGCGGCGGTACCCTTGGCATCGTCGAGGCCAGCGCCAACGATGGTTTTGCCCCCGGCGACGTGGTGCAGGGGATCTGGGGCTGGCAGTCCCACTACCTCGCTGACGGCGGCGCCGGACTGACGAAAATGCCGGTTGCTCCCGGGGTGCCACTGGACGCCTACATGAGTGTCCTCGGCGCCACCGGCATGACGGCCTACTTCGGCCTGCTCGACATTGGCAAGCCCGAGCCCGGCGAGACGGTGGTGGTGTCCGCAGCGGCGGGTGCGGTGGGTTCCATTGTCGGACAGATTGCCAAGATCAAGGGCTGCCGGGCCGTCGGCATCGCCGGGTCCGCCGACAAATGCCGGCATCTCATCGAAGATCTCGGCTTCGATGCGGCCATCAACTACAAGACGGACGATCTCGATGCGGCGCTGGCGAAGGCCTGCCCGGACGGCATCGATGTCTACTTCGAGAATACCGGCGGCGTGATCTCCGATGCGGTGTTCAAGAAGCTGAACCTTCATGCCCGGGTGCCGCTTTGCGGTCTCATTGCCCACTACAACGACTTCGACGGCCACACCGGCGTGCAGGGCCCGCAGAACTACCAGCAGGTGCTCATGAACCGGGTGCTGATCAAGGGTTTCATCATCATCGATTACTTCCCGCAGTTCCCAGAGGGCATTGCCGAGATGGCCGGCTGGTTGGCTGCGGGCAAGATCCACTACCGGACCGACGTGGTCGATGGTCTCGAAAACGCCGTGGAAGCGGTGAACCGGCTGTTCGACGGTGCCAACACCGGCAAGCTGCTCGTACGCTGTTCCCCGGAAGCCTGAGCCGGACCATCGCTATGGCCGTCGATGGCGGGCCGAGGCTGCCCGCAAGCAAACTGCCCCGGGTCGGCACCACCATTTTCACGGTGATGTCCGGCCTCGCTGCCGAGCACGGGGCGCTCAATCTCTCCCAGGGCTTTCCGGACTTCGATGGTCCCGAAGCCCTGCGCGAGCGCGTCAGCCACTACTTGAATCATGGGCGCAATCAGTACGCGCCCATGACCGGGGTTCCGGCCCTGCGCGAAGCTATTGCCGGCAAGGTGGCCGCGCTCTATGGCCGGAGGACGGATCCGGAGGCGGAGGTGACAGTGACTTC
The DNA here is from genome assembly GCA_020832085.1 of Gammaproteobacteria bacterium. Taxonomy (GTDB): domain Bacteria; phylum Pseudomonadota; class Gammaproteobacteria; order Pseudomonadales; family Azotimanducaceae; genus SLTB01. The sequence continues at coordinate 60,707 of JAFIFJ010000020.1, forward strand.
CGGCGGTACGGAGGCGCTGTTCTGTGCGATTGCGGCCGTGGTGCGTGGCGGCGACGAGGTGATCATCTTCGATCCGGCCTACGACTCCTACGAGCCGGCGGTGGAACTGGCCGGGGGCCGCTGCATCCGCTTACCGCTGCCGGGGCCCGACTATCGCCCGGACTGGAACGCGGTGGCGGACGCACTCAACGACCGTACGCGGCTGATCATCCTCAACAGCCCCCACAATCCCACCGGCAGCGTCCTGACTGCCGCCGACCTCGATGCCCTCGAGACCCTGCTGACCGGCCGTGACACCCTGCTGCTGTCTGATGAAGTCTACGAGCACATCATCTTCGATGGCGCAGAGCACCAGAGCCTGCTGCGGCGCCCCGGGCTGGCCGAACGCGCCTTCGTGGTGTCGTCATTCGGCAAGACCTATCACGTCACAGGCTGGAAGATCGGCTACTGCGTTGCCCCCGCTGCCTTGTCTGCTGAATTCCGCAAGGTGCATCAGTACGTGACCTTCGCCTCGATCACGCCGGTGCAGCTGGCCCTGGCGGACTTCCTGGCCGAGCACCCCGAGCATCATCTGCAGCTGCCGGACTTCTATCAGCGCAAGCGTGACCGCTTCTGTGCCCTGCTGGCGGAATCCCGCTTCACCCTGACACCCGCTGCCGGCACCTATTTCCAGCTCCTGAACTATGCCGCCATCAGCAGTGAGACCGACGTGGAGCTGGCGCGGCGGTTGACCATGGAGCATGGCATTGCCTCGATTCCGGTGTCGGTGTTCTATCAGACGCCACCGGGAGACCGGGTGCTGCGCTTCTGCTTTGCCAAGGACGACGCCACCCTGACGCGGGCCGCGGAGATCCTGTGCGCGATCTGAGCCTGACGCTGATCCAGGCCGAGACGGTCTGGCATGACCCGGCAGCCAACCGCCAGGCCTACGACGAACGGTTGGCCCGCCTGCAGGCGCCGGGAGATGTGGTGGTGCTGTGCGAGATGTTTTCCACCGGCTTCACCATGGCCTCGACGGAGCAGGCAGAAACCATGGAAGGCCCGACGGTGGCCTGGATGCTCCTGCAGGCTGCACGGCTCGACGCGGTGGTCTGCGGCAGCGTGGTGATTGCCGATCAGGATGCCTGCTACAACCGCCTGGTCTGGGCCCGTCCGGACGGCAGGGTGGAGCACTACGACAAGCGTCATCTGTTCCGCATGGCGAATGAGCAATCGCACTATGCGCCGGGCCGCGAACGGCGGGTGTTCACCTGGCGCGATTGGCGCATCTGCCCGCAGGTGTGTTACGACTTGCGCTTCCCGGTCTTCAGCCGCAACCGCAGCGATTACGATCTGCTGCTCTACGTGGCGAACTGGCCGGCTCCGCGAACGTCGCAGTGGCTGGCGCTTCTCAAGGCGCGGGCCATCGAGAATCAGTGCTACGTAGCGGGCGTGAATCGCATTGGGCTCGACGGCAACGATGTCCCCTACGCGGGGGGCAGCGGCTGCTGGGATCCGTTGGGACGCAGTCTGGTGGAAGCTGGCGAAGTGCATCAGGTGCTGCAGGTGGAACTCGACGGGGAGGCGCTTCGCGCCTACCGGTCGAACTTTCCGGCCTGGATGGATGCCGATCACTTCCACATTGAAGGCGAGGGGCGATCGTGATCCGGGTCACCTGCCGGGCGCGGGTCCTCGCCAGACTCAACCTGGGAGAAACGACATGATGGGGCGAAACACATTCTTGGGCAGTCTGCTGCTGATGGGTGCCCTCGGGGCGCAGGCCAACCTGGGGGATTGCGAGCCGCCTGGCGCGTCGCCCACCGTGCCGGACGGGGCGGTGGCTGCGGAGGAGGCTCTGGCCGAGGCCAGCGGCGAGGTGCGCGGTTTCGTCGCCAGGACGCAGGACTATCTGGCCTGCCTCGAAGCGCGAGAGGCGGAACTCGGCGCGGACATCACCGCTCGGGCGCAGTCGGAAATCGTCACCACCTATAACGCGGCGGTGGAGACGATGCAGGAGGTGGCGGAAAACTTCAACGAACAGGTGCGTCGTTTCCGCGAGCGCGACGACGGCTGAATCGTTTCTTCGGGCGTCATGGTTGTGAGGACAGGAAAACGTGAAGGATCTGTTTCTGGCGATCCGCATAGGCGGTCTGTTGCTGGCTGCATGCGGTCTCGTCGCCTGTGGAGGCGCCGAGCGCGAGGGGGCTGCGGCCACTACGGCTGACGCCACTGCCGAGGTGCTGGGTGAACTCACCTATCGCCGCTTCTGCTTCTCCTGCCATGCGTCGGGCGCCGCCGGTGCGCCCCGCGTCGGTCAGGCTTCCGCCTGGGAAGCGCGCGTGGCCGCAGGCATGGATGTCATGCTGCGTCACACCATCGAGGGCATGCCGGGCATGCCGCCCCGGGGCATGTGCCGGCAGTGCAGCGACGACGAGCTGCGGGACGCCATCACTTACATGGTGGAGCGTTCGCTGCCCAACTGAGGGGGCCGTCAGTCGTCGCGCAGGGATTTGCTGCCGCGCAGGCGTTTCTTGGCGCCGTGGCGGACCTTGGTGTCCGTCCGACGTTTCCGGGCTGCCTTGGTGGGACGGGTCGGAACCCGTGGTTTCGGCGGCACGGACGCGCGCTCGACCAGGGCGGACAAGCGCGCGAGGGCGTCTTCCCGATTGCGTTCCTGGGTGCGAAAGCGCTGGGCTTCGATGACGATTTCGCCTTCCGTGGTGAGGCGGCGGCCGGCGAGCCGCTCGAGCCGGGCCCGGACGTCGGCGGGCAGGCCGGCTGCATCGAGATCGAATCGCAGCTGGGCTGCCGTGGCCAGCTTGTTGACGTTCTGACCGCCGGGACCGGAGCTGCGGACGAACTGCACGCTGACTGCGGCGTCCGGTACGGTGATGCGGTGGGTCAGGCTGATCATGTCCGAAGTCTCGCAGTGCGGCGGCCGCGGACATTGTAGCCACATCACGACCCCATGGGCCGCTACAATGGCGCTTCCACAGCCTGGGTCCCGGAAGGTGTTCATGACTGACGATCTCCGCCGTTTCGGGTACCTGCGCGCCATGGCGGCTGCGCCCTGGCTGCGCCCCGGAGATCCGGCCGGCAATGTCCAGGAGCTGCTGCAGGCGCTGGAGCGTGCCCGTGAGGCGAAGGCAGCGCTGCTGCTGCTCCCGGAGCTGGCCCTGACCGGGTTCAGCTGCGAGGACCTGTTCTTCTCATCGGGACTGCAGCAGGCCACCCGATCCGCGCTGGCGCGACTGGTGGCGGCCACCGCCGAAGGCGGCACCACGGTGGTGGTGGGCGCACCCCTGGCCGTGGCCGACGGGCGGCTGTTCAACGCCGCGCTGGTGCTGGCCGACGGCCGCATCTGCGGCGCCGTACCCAAATCCCATCTGCCCAACTACGGCGAGTTCTACGACCGGCGCTGGTTCACCGATGGCGATGGCGTAGAGCTCCACGTCGTTGATCCGGAACTGGGTGACTTCCGTCTCGCGGCCCGGCAGCTGTTTGAGGTGGCTGGCGCCCGGGTGGCGCTGGAGATCTGCGAGGACCTGTGGGCGCCGGACCCGCCCGGCGCCCGCCACGCCCTGGCCGGTGCGGACCTGATCCTCAATCCCTCCGCCAGCAATGAACTGGTGGCCAAGGCCGACTATCGGCGGGATCTGGTGCGCATGACCAGCGCCCAGCGGATCTGCGGCTATCTTTACGCGTCCGCGGGCCCGGGCGAGTCCAGCAAGGATCTGGTGTTCGGCGGCCATCTGCTGGCGGCAGAGAACGGTATCGTGCTCGGCGAAGGTGAACGTTTCAGCCTGACGGGCAGCGACCTGCTGGTGGATTTCGATCTGGAGCATCTGCTTCACGAGCGGCAGCGCAACAGCACCTTTCGCGCCGCAGCCCGCCCGCTGCCCTATGTCAGCGTGGCTGCCGGGCGCGGCCTGCCGCTGACGGATTCGCTGCGTGAGGTGGCACCCCATCCCTTCGTGCCCAATGACGAAGCGGAGTTCTCGGCCCGGGCGCAGGAGATCCTCGCCATTCAGGCCACCGGTCTGGCGCGGCGGATGCTGTCTGTGGGTGAACCGAAGCTGGTCATCGGTCTCTCCGGCGGTCTCGATTCCACCCTGGCCTTTCTGGTGGCCCTGGATGCTCTGGCGAAGCTGGACCGATCGACCCGGGATCTGCTGGCCGTGACCATGCCGGGACCGGCCACGGGTGAGCGCACGCTGAAGTCCGCACGGGCCCTGGCCAGCAGCGCCGGAGTGACCCTGCTGGAGATTCCGATTGCGGCGGCAGTGGCCCAGCATCTGGCGGATCTCGAACACGACCCGGACGTGCATGACGTCACCTTCGAGAATGCCCAGGCGCGGGAGCGGACCCAGATCCTGTTCAACCTTGCCAACAAGCATGGCGGATTGGTGGTGGGCACGGGTGATCTGTCCGAGCTGGCGCTGGGCTGGTGCACCTTCAATGGCGATCACATGGCCAGCTACAACGTCAATGCCAGCGTTCCCAAGACGCTGATGGCCTATCTGCTGCGCTGGTATGCCCGGCACCGGGTGGACGCGGATCTGGCCGCCATTCTCGAAGACGTCCTGGCCACGCCCATCTCGCCGGAGCTGGTGCCCGGCCGCAGCGACGAGGACGTGGCGCAGCATACCGAGTCCCTGGTGGGGCCCTACGAACTGCATGACTTTTTTCTCTACCACTATGTCCGTCACGGCAGTGCGCCCGAGAAGATCCGTTGGCTGGCGGGACGCGCCTTCTCGGATCGCTACGACGGCTCCACCCTGGACCGCTGGCTGGGTGAGTTCCTGCGGCGATTCCACAGCCAGCAGTTCAAGCGCACCACCTTGCCGCCGGGTCCCAAGGTGGGCAGCGTGAGCCTGTCGCCACGAGGCGACTGGCGCATGCCTGACGAATCGCCACCGCCGAAGTTCTGAAGCGTTCAGCCGAAGTCGAGGCCATGGCTTTCGCTGGCTGTCATGCCGATCGCTGCATCGCCCTGCGGGCGCTAGCAGCTTCCCACAATGGCGTTCAGCGGCAATCTGGCGTTGCGCTTTTGTGGGAGGGCCCTATTTGCCGCAGGCAAATGGGCCGATCGCGAGGCGTTCAGTCGAAGTCGAGGCCATGGCTTTCGCTGGCTGTCATGCCGATCGCTGCATCGCCCTGCGGGCGCTAGCAGCTTCCCACAGCAGCTTCCCACAATGGCGTTCAGCGGCAATCTGGCGTTGCGCTGCTGTGGGAGGGCCCTATTTGCCCCAGGCAAATGGGCCGATCGCGAGGCGTCCAGTCGAAGTCGAGGCCATGGCTTTCGCTGGCTGTCATGCCGATCGCTGCATCGCCCTGCGGGCGCTAGCAGCTTCCCACATGGGTGCGTCGCCCGACCCGGGCGCGGGACTGAGTCCTGCCCGGCGTCGATGGGCTCAGGCTGGAAGCAGTGCCAGGAAGTCTGCCGGCAGGGGTGACCGAAATGTACGCGGGCGGTCGATGCCATCGCCGAGTTCCGGCCACTGCAGGCGATGGCAGTGCAGGGCGAGGCGCGGCGCCTGCTGCTCGGGATCATTGGGTCTGCCGTAGAGGTGGTCGCCGAGCAGAGGAGCGCCCAGCCAAGACAGGTGAACGCGGATCTGGTGGGTGCGGCCGGTGTGCAATCTGATGCTGAACAGACTGTGGCGATCATTCTGACGCAGCGTGCGGATACGAGTCCTTGCAGCCTTGGCCTGTGGATCCTTGACCGCACCCTCCAGTCGATAGCGTTTCGGACTGGCCTCAATGTCGAGGTGGATGGCGTCCCGGGGTCCAGCAATGCGCCACCGGCTCTTGCGTCCGGGTGCCAGCGGCAGGTCGATATCGAGACTGCCGCGGGGCAGCAGGCCATGGCTGATGGCGACGTACCACTTGTGGACGTCGCCGGCCTCGAAAGCCTGACCCAGCGCGCGCTGGGTGCGGGGGTTGAGGGCCACCAGCAGCAGGCCTGAGGTGCCCTTGTCGATGCGGTGCACGGCCAACGGACGCAAACCGTCCTCCGCGAGGTAGGTGGTCAGGGCGTCCCACAGGCAGGCAATACCACTGCGATCGGCCAGCACCGGCACCCCGGAAGGCTTGTCGAGCAGCAGCAGGCCCGGGTCGCGCCAGAGGATGGTAGCCGGCAGGTCAGTCACGATGCGCCGCCTCGAGCGCGTTCAGGCCGGGAATTCAGGCGTGAAGCGGATGTTGTCCCGGGCCAGGCCGTCGAGGACGACGTCGATGCCGCCGGACTTGATCATCCACTCGAGGCGGTGGTCCCGGTACTCGCGCTTGAATTCGCCGCGTTCGAGCATGCCGCGGACGGCCTGCATGCCGGCACGGGCTGCCTCGGAGCCCCCCATGGCCATCCTGGCCGCAGCTTCATTGGCGGCCGCGACGCTGGGCCGGGCATTGGCGCGCTGCTGCCAGGCATGCAGGGCGGTACCCGGTTCCGGCCCGAGTTCGAAGCCGGTCGAGCCGTTGATGTAGGGGATCACCGCCAGGTCTCCCCAGCCGAAGCGGTCACCATTGAACCATTCGGCATTGCCCAGCCGCGCTGTCAGCCAGGCCTGCCACTGGCGGGTCTGTGCCGATGCGCGCTGCCGCAGGTGATCGGCCACCTCGCCTTCGCCGCGACCGAAGTGCAGAAGTTCCGCCAGCCCCCAGTTGATGGCCTCGTAGTGGGTGTCCATGACGTCCTCGATCATGCGCACCCGCGCGCGCTGTGCCGGTGTTGCCGGCAGCAGGGCCGGTTGCGGCCAGCGGTCCTCGATGTATTCGAGAATGACGGTGGAATCGAAGATGGCCACGTTGTCGTCGATCAGCGCCGGGACTTCGCCACGGGGGCTGGCGGACTGAAAGCCTGCCGCGAGGTGTCCGCTGCCTAGGGCCTCGGGCAGCGGGGCGTCGAAGGCCACGCCTTTTTCGGCCAGGGCGATCTTCACTTTCTGGGCATAGGGTGAGAGGGGGTGGTCGTAAACCGTGACGGGCATATCGAACTCCTGCGGCGAGCGTTCGAGTGTAGCGCGGCGGGATGGCTCGCTGTCCACGTCCGCTGGGCAACGGACAGGGTGGTAGACTGGGATAAAGAGCTGGGAGATCTTCATGCGCGCAGCCGTTCTTCGCCAGGGTCAGATGGTGGTAGCCGATGTTGCCGAGCCGGAACCCGGGCCGGGGGAGGTGCTGGTGGCCACCCGCGCCTGCGGCATCTGCGGCTCCGATCTGCACGTGGCGCAGCATGCACAGCACGATGCGGACAGCCCCGAGGGTCTGTTCGGGCTGGATTTTTCCCGGGATGTGGTGATGGGACACGAGTTCGCAGCAGAGATCCTCGATCACGGACCGGGCACCACAAGGCGGTTCCCGGCCGGCACCCGGGTGTGCTCCGTGCCCTGGACCCAGCACGTCGGCCGGCGTGAAAACATCGGCTACTCCCACGTCCTGCCCGGCGGTTACGGTGAGCGCATGGTGCTGTCGGAGGAGCTGCTGCTGCCGGTGCCCAACGGTTTATCCGCCCATCACGCAGCACTCACGGAGCCCATGGCCGTGGGTGTGCATGCGGTGGCCATGGCGCGTCTCACCCCCGATGACGTGGCCCTGGTGATCGGCTGCGGGCCGGTAGGACTGGCAGTCATCGCCGCATTGCGACTGGCAGGCGTACGGCCCATCGTTGCCGCCGACTATTCACCGGCACGGCGTCGGCTGGCCGAGGAGCTCGGGGCCGACGCGGTCATCGATCCGGCCGAGCGTTCGCCCTACAGCAGCTGGCAGGAGCTGGCTGCCGTCACCGCCGGCGGTGAGCAGGTGCCCGTCAATCCGCTCTCGGGTGAACGGGAACTGCGCCCTGGCGTGTTCTTCGAGTGTGTCGGTATTCCCGGCGTGCTCGACCAGATGATGGCCGGTGCGCGCCACGGTTGCCGCGTGGTGGTGGTGGGCGTGTGCATGCAGGCCGATACGATCCGCCCCATGCTCGGCATCACCCGCGAACTCAGCCTGCAGTTCGTCCTCGCCTACAGCGTGGAGGAATTCACGCGCACGCTGCGCCACATCGCCGAAGGGGAGCTGCCGGTGGCGCCTCTCATCAGCGCGGCGGTGGACATTGCCGACGTGCCCCAAGCCTTTGCGGCCCTTGCGCAACCCGCAGGCCATTGTAAGGTTCTCGTCGAACCCGGCGGGCCCACAGGAGTATTCGCTTGAACCTGCGTGATCTGAAGTATCTGGTGGCCGTGGCGGAGCTGCGCCATTTCGGGCGTGCTGCCGAATCCTGTCACGTCTCCCAACCGACGCTGTCCACCCAGTTGCGCAAGCTCGAGGAATTCCTCGGCGTCACCCTCATCGAGCGCAACAACCGGCAGGTGCTGCTCACGCCCATTGGCGAGAAGGTGGTGGCCCAGGCCCGGCTGGTGCTGCGCGACAGTGATCAGCTGGTGAAGCTGGCGCGGGAGGCACGGGATCCCTTCGGTGGCGAGTTCCGGCTCGGGATCATCCCCACGGTGGCTCCCTATCTGTTGCCGAAGATTCTGCCGCCGATCCGCGAGGCTTTGCCGGAGTTGCAGATTCAGCTGGTGGAGGCCCAGACGGCGGTGGTGTCCGAGTCGCTTCGGGAAGGACGCCTGGATGCGGTGATCCTGGCGCTGCCGCTGGACGAGGACAACGTCCGCTCAGAGCTTCTGTATGCCGAACCGTTCTATCTGGCCGTTTCGCCGCAGCATGAGCTCTGCGGCCTGAATTCGGTGCGCTCGGTGGATCTCGCGTCGGCGGAGGTGCTGTTGCTGGAGGACGGCCACTGCCTGCGCGATCAGGCCCTGGAAGTCTGCAAGCAGGCCCATGCCGTGGAGAACACCAACTTCTCGGCCACCAGCATCGAAACCTTGCGTCACATGGTCTCGGCCAATGTGGGGATCACCCTGATGCCAGAGCTGGCCATGGACGAGTCCGACAGGACGATCCGCTACATTCCCTTCGAGCCGGAAGCACCCCATCGGCTGATCGGTCTGGTGTGGAGAAACACCAGCACCCGGGAGGCGCTGCTGGAGAGCCTCGCGTCCATCATCCGCGAGGCGGTGACCACTTCTCTGCCGCGGGTGAAGCCGGCGGCGTGAACGGATAGCTTTACGGCCCTACTGGGGCAGTTCGAGATCCGCGGTGAGGGAGTCGCGGCTTGCCGTGGCGAGGCGCACTTCGCTGGTGAGCTTGGGGTGATCGACGCCGGCATAGATGGCCGCGCCGTCCTTGCAGGCGCGCACCATGGCCGTGTCGAGTTCGAAGCGCAGGAAGTGCACGGAGGACGTCTTCTCGTCACTCTCCCGTTCGAGGTCCTCGTCGGCGATGGCGTAGACCCGATCATGCTCGCCCACCCTCACGTAGACGCGGTCTTCGATGCCGATGAGTTCCGCCAGCCGTACCCGTCGCTCGGCCACGTCGGCGTACTCCAGCATGAAGGTGGCCTTCCAGTTCTGGCCATCGGGAATCAGCGGGTTGTAGGACTCGAGTTCTTCCTCGATCCCCTCGGCTTCGAAGATGCGCTCGGCGCGCAGCATTTCCTGCACCTGATAGTGCATGGTCAGGAAATCCTCGAAGTAGAGGTTGGCGCTCTTCGCCTCGTCCAGGGAGATGCGGCGTGGCTTCTTGTGCGCGATCACCTTGCGACGGAAGTCGTCGCGGATCTGCGCATAGTGTTCGAGGCTGTGGAGACTTTCGCGATCGAGTTTCTGCATGGGAGACCTCTTCTGCTGCTGACGAGCCCGATGTTCAGATGCCGTAGGCGACCCGGAGCATGGTCACCGGGTGCTCGGCTCGCTGTTCGCCTTCGAGGCCGTGCTCGATCATGCGCCCTGCCATGGGGCAGTCGCTGCCGTAGTGTTCGGCACCGACCTGCTTGACCCGGTTGACCACCGGCCGCGCAATCTTCACGGCGTGGTCGTGGGTTTCGCTCTTGATGGCGTAGGTGCCGTCGTGGCCGGAGCAGCGTTCGATCAGCGTGATCTCGGTATCCGGAATCAGGCTCAGGATTTCGCGGGTTTTCTGCCCGATGTTCTGCACCCGCTGGTGACAGGCGGCGTGGTAGGCCACCTTGCCCAGGGGCTTGGTGAAGTTGGTGTTGAACAGTTTTTCCTTGTTGCGCAGGGCGAAGTATTCGAAGGGATCGAAAATGTGCTTCGCCACTTTCAGCACGTCCGGCTCGTCCGGGAACATCAGCGGCAGCTCCTGCTTGAACATGAGCACGCAGGAGGGGATGGGCGCCATGATGTCCCAGCCTTCCTCGATGGCGGCGAGCAGGACCGGAATGTTGGCGTCCTTCAGGCGCTTGACCGCTTCGAGGTCGCCGAGCTCGAACTTGGGCATGCCGCAGCAGCGCTCGCCCGTCAGCACCTTCATGGCGATGCCGTTGTGGTTGAGGACGGCAGCGAGGTCCTCGCCGAGCTCAGGCTCGTTCCAGTTGCCGTAGCAGGTGGTGTAGAGGGCGACCTTCCCTGTGGTCCGGGCCGTCGGCTTGGCCTCCAGTCCGGCGCCGGCGACGTCGCGCTGCCGCTTCTTGTAGGTCTTGGAATGGAATTTGGGCAGCGGCGCATCGGGGTGGATGCCCACCGCGGCGTTCAGGGCCTTGCGCAGAAAGCCGACGCTGTTGGCGGCATTGGCCGTCTGGGCGATGCCCGGGGTGCCGACGAAGCCGAAGACGCCATCGGTGCTGGTGATGATGCGGTCACGCCACTTCGACTGGCCCTTTTTGAACCCGACGGCCTTGGCCCGCAGCATCAGGTGCGGGAAGTCCACGGCGAATTCGTGGGGCGGCAGATAGGGGCACTTGGTTTCGGCGCAGAGGTCGCACATGAAGCATTGTTCGGCCACTTTGGGGAAGTCGGCCTTGTCGACGCCGTCGAGCTCCATGGTGGGAGATTCGTCCACCAGGTCGAACAGCACCGGAAATGACTGGCACAGGCTGACGCAGCGGCGGCAGGTGTGGCAGATGTCGAAGACCCGCTCGAGTTCGGCGTCGAGGGCGTCGGGATCCCAGAACTCGGCCTCTTTCCACGGGATCGGCTCGCGCTGCGGGCGTTCGAGATTACCTTCGCGATACTCGGACACGCGGTCATCCTCTTGTTGTTGTCTCGTTGCTGTCCACGGGGAGTGGTCAGGGCCGGTGGGGCCTGAGCAGAGAGGGGGCTCGAAAGCCCCCCCATCCATTGCGATCCAGGAGCAGGTCCGGGATCAGCCCATGGCGTCCAGGGCTTTCTGGAAGCGGTTGGCGTGGGAGCGCTCGGCCTTGGCCAGGGTCTCGAACCAATCCGCGATTTCGTCGAAGCCCTCGTCGCGGGCCGTCTTCGCCATACCCGGGTACATGTCGGTGTACTCGTGGGTCTCGCCGGCGACGGCAGCCTTGAGGTTGTCGCGAGTGGTACCGATGGGCAGTCCGGTGGCCGGATCACCTACGGCTTCCATGTACTCGAGATGGCCGTGTGCATGGCCGGTCTCACCTTCGGCGGTGGAGCGGAACACGGAAGCGACGTCATTCTCGCCTTCGACGTCCGCCTTGGCCGCGAAGTACAGGTAGCGACGGTTGGCCTGGGATTCGCCAGCGAAGGCTTCCTTCAGGTTGTCCAGGGTCTTGCTGTCTTTGAGCTCCATGATGTGTGTCCTTGTCCGGTTACCGGTTCCTCCGCCCGGAGGGGCGGGAGCGGTGAGTATACGAAAGCCCGGGGCGGGCGCCATTCGAAAGTCCCGATCACAGTCATAGGCAATGGCTATCGCGAAAACGGCGATGCAGGGGGTGATGCCTGGCCAGGCCCCGCCTACCTTGGGGGTGACGGCCGTTGCCATAGCTTTTATTAATGATAATCGTTCTCAGTTGGGTGGTATTCCGTGACGGGTTCTGCGGCGCGCAGGGGAGGGTCGCGTTAAGATTGGCGGCGTTCAGCCACTCTGCATGTGAGGCGGTTCCAAATGCTGCGCAATGTCCTCCTCGCGTTGCTGGCGCTCGCTGTCGCGGCCGTTCTGGCCTTGGGGTCAGCGTCACTGCTGATCGACCCGAATGACTACCGTGAGACCGTCAGCGAGCGGCTCACCGCTGCCCTGGGCCGCGAGGTGGCCATCGAGGGCGACGTTGCGCTGGGCTTCGGGTGGCCGGTCGAGCTTCGGGTCGGCGGGGTCAGGGTGGCCAATGCGGCCTGGGGCAGTGCCCGGGACATGCTCGGCATCGAAGCGGTGGCCGTGCAGGTGGCGCTGTGGCCGCTGATCAGGCGAGAAGTGCGGATTCGCCGCTTGACCGCCGATGGCATGGTGGCCCTCTTGGAGCGGGATGCGCAGGGGCGGACGAACTGGACCTTCGAAACGGGCCGTCCGACAACAACTGAGCCCGAGCGAGGCCCGCGCTCCCAACGGCGGCTGCCTGAAGTCAGGGAGGTGCAGGTCCGCCGGCTGGAGTTCCGCTGGCGCGACGAGCTCGGTGGGGTGGACGAGTCGTTCCGTCTGCACCATCTCGAGCTGCATCCAGGCGAGGCCCTGGGGACCCACGGGGTGGCGTTCGAGCTGGACTACCGCGGCGCGCCCCTGACCGGGTCTGGCCGGGTGGGTTCGCTGCAGGCTCTGGTGGGGGACGGTGAAGCCTGGCCCATCGATCTGGATGTGCACTGGGGCGGGGCCTCCCTTCAGGCCCGTGGTCATCTGCTGCTGCCGGAATTCGACGCCGTCGATCTGCAACTGGCAGGCGAGGCGGCAGATCTGGGGGCCCTCGGTGTCCGCTTCGAGCTGGACCTGCCGAGGCTGCCCATGACCTTCGCGGCTCATCTGCAGGGCGGCGCCACGCAGCTCCGCGCCGACGGCCTGCAGCTGACCCTGGGCGGCAGCGACCTGACTGGCAACCTGCACGTGGAACCTTCGGAAAACCGTGCAGAGCTGCGCCTGCGCTCCCGGAACCTGGATCTGGACGCCTGGCGGCAGCCGGCGGCGAGCAGCGCCCAGGCCTCGCCGCTGTTCAGCACATCGCCCTGGCCGCAGCCCCTGCTGCCGGCCTTCGACGCGCCGTTTTCCCTCGAGGTCGAAAGCCTGATCTTAGGTGGCTTCGCCCTCAGCGCTGTCGAATTCGAGGGGAAGCTGAAGGCGGATCGAACCCTGGTGGCCAGCCTGGCTGCCGGGCTCGCCGACGGCCGGCTCTCCGGCACGGCGGAGCTGTCTGAAGGGGAAGAGGGGCTGGCCCTGCTGACCGAAACCACGCTGACGGACGGCAGCCTTGGGCAGCTGCTGCAGCAGGCACGGCTTGCCCGGGACGTGGACGTCAGCGTGGATGCCGTGCTGCTTGCCCGGGCTGTCGGTCGGTCACCGTCAGGTCTGGCCCGCAGCCTCGACGGCCACCTGAGCCTGCTGGGTGGGCAGGGCCGCATTCACCATCGGGCGGTGGGGGCGCTGTCGTCGGATCTGCTGGGCAGCCTGATGCCGTTTCTCGAACAGCGGGACAGTGCCGCCCTGAACTGTCTTGCCGGGCGCTTCGACTTCAAAGGCGGCGTTGCTGACGACGCCATGGTCCTGTTCGATACCGAAACCCTGACGTTGGCGGGCAAGGGCCGGGTGGATCTCGGCGCGGAGCGCATTGCCATGGTCCTGACGCCACGGCCGAAGCGGGCCGGGCTGATGAACCTGGCGATGCCGGTGGAGGTGACGGGGCCGCTGGCCAATCCTGAGTTCAGACTGGAAAGCACGGGGCTGGCGCGGCGCTCGGCCGGGGTGGCCCTGGCGGTGGTTAACCCGCTGGTGCTGCTGGTGCCGGTGGTCACCACCACCTTTGGCGGCGCCGACAATCCCTGTCTCGCCGCCGTGGAGGAGGCGCGGACGGGTCAGCGCGCCAAGGAACCGGAGTCCCGCATCGAAGGCTTCATGCGCGGCCTGCGCCGGGTCATCGGCGGCGACGGCTGAGGAGCAGACGGCGTCTGCCCTCAATGCTTCACGGTGATCTCCAGAGGCAGCGTGGAGAAGCGCTCGCAGCCGTTCTCCGTCACCCGCACCGTTTCGCTGAAGCCGATGCCGAACTGCCGGTAGATCAGGCACAGCGGCACCATGTGGAAGACCATGCCCGGCTGCAGCACGCGGGTTTCGCCGCGGCAGAGGCTGATGATCTCGCCTTCGCCCCAATCCGGGGGATAGTTGACCCCGATGGAGTAGCCCAGGCGATGCCGGAAGTACTCGCCGAAGCCGGCCTTCTCGATCTCTGCCCGGGCCAGACGATCCACGTCCTCGGCGCTGACGCCGGGCTTGATGGTGGCCATGGCGGTCTCCACCGCCGCAATACAGGCTTCGGCCACGCCCTGCTGGCGATGGGTGGGTTCACCGATGAACAGGGTGCGCATCAGCGCCGTGCAGTAGCGGAACTTGGTGGCGGAAAGCTCGAAGTACACCAGATCACGCTCGCCGACGATGTCGCTGCGGGCGGTCTGGTGGGGCAGGCAGGTCCGCTCTCCGGAGAGAATGAAAGGCGGCAGGCTCATGTACTCGCCGCCGCTCTCGAAAATGACCCGGTGTACCTCGGCATTGATGATGTCGTCGGAAACGCCCGGGCGGGCCATCTCGAATCCGGCGGTCATGGCCTTATCGACGATGGCGGCGCTGCGGTGCATCACCGCGATTTCCTCGTCGGACTTGATCATCCGCGCGTCCCAGATCGCCGGGGCGGCATCGATGAAGGCGGCGCCGGGGAGGGCGGCGCCGAGTTGTTCATGTTCCTCGATGGTGCAGAACCAGCCCCGCTTCTCGATGCCCACCCGGCGGGTGGGCAGGCCGAGTTCGCGGATCACGCGGGCACTGATCTCGGCCGGGACTTCCCAGTCATCCACGGGCACGATGCGCGTGAGCCAGGCGTATTCGGCGACGTTGAGGCACTCGAAGCGCCGCAGCACGAACACCGGATCCATGCCCGGGGCCATGATCAGGCAGTGGTACTTGTAGTAGCCGGGGGTTTCGTAGCCCGTCAGCCAGGTGATGTTCTCCGGCGAACGCACCAGCAGGACGTCCAGATCCAGCCGCGCCATGTTCGCGAGCACGGCTTCCCAGCGGCGCTGGTACTCATGCAGGGTGAAGCCCAGGCGGGCATGGGTGTTCATGGTCAGCAGATCGCCGTTGCCCAGCCGCTGCTGAACCGTCTCGAACAGCGTTTCGGGCGCGATCTCCCTCACGTCCAGGATCGGCTTGCCAGGTAGTCGGGTCATCTGTTCACCTCCGGTTCGAAGCTGTCACCCATCGAAGTGCCTGCGCTTCAATGCTGCTGATCGAAGTCAGTCAGTGAGCCCTGGCAGACGTAGCGGACGTCGCTGAACTCCTCGATGCCCGTCGGACCGCCTTCGCGACCGAGGCCTGACTGTTTGATGCCACCGAAGGGCACGGGTGCGCCGGTCATCTTCACGCTGTTGACGGCCACCATGCCGTAGCGCAGGCCCTCGGTGAGGCGCTCGATGCGCTCGATGTCCCGGGTGAAGACGTAGGCGGCGAGTCCGTAGACGGTGTCGTTGGCAGCTGCGAGCACACTGGCTTCGTCGTCGAAGGGAATCAGCGCGGCCACCGGGCCGAAGGTTTCCTCGCAGCAGATGAGCATCTCGGGCGTGACGTCGGCGAGGACGGTGGGTGCGTAGTAGCGCGGCCCGAGCGGCAGCCGATGGCCACCGGTGAGCAGGCGTGCGCCCTTGCTCAGGGCGTCGGCGACCTGCCGCTCCATGCGCTCCACCGCGCGTTCATGCATCAGCGGGCCGATGACCGTGTCCGGATGGAAGCCATGACCCACTGGCAAGGCTGCTGCCGCGGCCGTGAAGGCGGTGGCAAAGGCGTCATAGATGCTGCGCGGAACGTAGATGCGGTTCGCAGCCAGGCAGTCCTGACCGGAGGTCTGGAACTTGGCGTCGATGGCGGCCCTGACGAGGCTGTCGAGGGGAACGTCGTCGAAGGCCAGGAAAGGGGCGTGACCGCCGAGTTCGAGGCTCACCCGCTTCACGCTCGGCGCCGACTGCTCGAGCAGGAGGCGGCCGATTTCCGTGGAGCCGGTGAAGGACAGGGCGCGGACTTCGGGATGGGCGCAGAGACCGCCGACAATCACCTCGGGCGCACCCGTGAGCACGTTGAAGACACCCGGCGGGAAACCTGCGCGGGCGGCGAGTTCCGCCAGGGCCAGAGCCGAGAACGGCGTTTCCATGGAGGGTGCGGCCACCACGGTGCAGCCTGCCGCCAGCGCGGCGGCCGCCTTGCGGGTGAGCATGGCGTTGGGGAAGTTCCATGGGGTGATGCAGGCGGCGACGCCAACCGGCTCCCGCACGGTCCACAGCCGCTTGCCGGGCAGATGCGAGGGCAGGGTCTGGCCGTATTGGCGGCGGGCTTCCTCGGCAAACCAGCGTACGAAGCTGGCGCCGTAGTCGATTTCGCCACGGGACTCGGCCAGGGGCTTGCCCTGCTCCAGGGTCATGAGCTGGGCGAGATCCTCCTTGGCGTCGCAGATCAGGGCGTACCAGGTCAGCAGCAGGTCGGCGCGTTCCTGGGGCAGCCAGCGGCGCCAGTCTTCGAGGGCCTTCGCGGCGGCCGTTACGGCGTCCTGCACGCTGTCGGACGTCAGCATCGGAACGCGACCGATGACCTGCCCGGTGGCGGGGTCGGAGACATCCATGCGGGCATCGCTGCCGATCCAGCGGCCGTCGAGGTAGGCCTGCTCGCGGAAGAGATGGGGAGCCGGTTCACGAAGCCGATCTGCGTCAGGGCGGGTGACACGCGGCTGCGGCGGGGGGGTGACGGGGCGATCGAGTGCGGCCATGGTGCTGCTCCTGCGGTCGGTTCAGCCAACGGAGACCGTGGTGTCCGTATGGCCCTGATCCTGGCGCCGCAGGGTGATCGTCAACAAACGATATTTTGTGTGTCAGTCGGATGACCGCAACTCACGCGATTTACTTCTGGGTGATGGCCGACCGGCGCCTTGGCCGCCGCGCAGGAGCGTCGGCGCGGAATGGCCTGGGCTCGCGCAGGACGGCGTTGTCGCGGTCGTGCTGGGCGATTTCGTTGTGCAGCCAGTCGCGGAAGGCGGCCACCGCTTCCGGCCGCTCCGGGTCGGCCCGCATCAGCAACTGCTGCTGGTACTCCGGGGCTCGCACTTCCGCCAGCGGCTTGACCAGCTCGCCGTTGAGCAGAGCCTCGCTGGCCAGCAGATCGTCCGCCAGCGCCACACCTTCGCCGGCGATGGCCATGTCCAGGGCCAGGGCGTAGTTGTGGAGCAACGGCCCCAGATTCCAGTCCACGTCTTGGACCTCGAAGGCGCGCAGCCAGGCGCCCCACCAGCCGCGGCTCTGCCAGTGCAGCAGACGGTGGTGGCGGAGATCCGCCGGGGTGGTCAGCGGGGGTCCACGCTCCAGCAGCCGCGGACTGCAGACGGGAAACTCCATGGTGGGATGCAGCAACTCCTGCTGCAGGTTCGGCCAGGCTCCCGTGCCCCAGTGGATGGCCAGGTCGGCGCGACCATTCTGCAGGGGCTTGAGATCCGTGCTGACGAGAATTTCCGGCTCGATGTGGGGATAGGCGCGGCAGAAGCGGCCGAGCCGGGCACCGAGCCAGAGTTCGGCGATGCCGGGCGTGGCTGAGATCACCAGATGCACCGGATCGTTGGCGCTCTGGCCGGCGCTGCCGATGCGCCGCGTCACTGCGCCGATCTCGCTGATGGCCCGGGTCATGACGGGCAGCAGCTGTTCGCCGGCGTCCGTCAGCTCGACGGCGCGATTGCGGCGTCGGAACAGCAGGACGCCGAGCTGGGACTCCAGGGTGTGGATCTGGCGGCTGACCGCAGACTGCGTGACGTGCAGTTCCTCCGCCGCCAGTTTGAAGGAACGCAGGCGGGCGGCGGACTCGAACATGCGCAGGGCATTCAGCGACGGCAGGCGATGGTTCACATCATCATCTCGCGATTCGGGCCGCTGCAGTCAGCGACGACAGGCGGCGGAACGTCAGCTTCAAGTAGAACTTCGAGGGCTGCGCTGCATGGCTTGTGCCACCGCCGGATGGCTGATCCTGCCTGCATCCACGTTCAAGCCTGCTGCCAGATGGGGATCGGCCGCCATGGCCTTGCGGATGCCCTTGTCGGCCAGGGCGCGGACGAAGGGCAGGGTCACCGCATTCAGGGCCAGGGTGGAGGTGCGGGCCACGGCTCCAGGCATGTTGGTGACACAGTAGTGAACGATGCCCTCTTCGACGAAGGTGGGGTCTGCATGGGTCGTGGGGCGGCTGGTCTCGAAGCAGCCACCCTGGTCGATGGAGATATCCACCAGGGCCGAGCCGGGCCGCATTTGCCGCAGCAGATTGCGGTCCACCAACCGGGGTGCCGTGGCGCCGGGAATGAGGACGGCGCCGATCACCAGATCGGATTCGGCCACGGCCGCCTCGATGGCATCGCGGGTGGCGTGGAGGGTGTGGACGCGACCGCCGAAGGCCTGATCCATGGCCCGCAGACGTGCCGGCGCCAGATCCAGCACCGTGACTTCGGCGTGCAGCCCCACAGCCATCCAGGCCGCATTGCTCCCCGCCACGCCGCCGCCGATGATGGTCACCCGTCCCGGTGCCACCCCGGGGACGCCTCCGAGCAGGACGCCGGCGCCGCCCTGGGCCTTCTGCAGGCACAGCGCGCCCACCTGCACCGACATGCGGCCCGCCACCTCACTCATGGGTGTCAGCAGGGGCAGGGAATCATCCCTGGCGGTGACGGTTTCGTAGGCGATGGCGGTGAGGCCGATCTCCTGCAGGCGCGCCGTCAGTTTGGCGTCGGCGGCCAGATGCAGGTAGGTGAACAGGGTGTGTTCCGCCCGCATGAGATCGCACTCGGCGGCAGACGGCTCCTTCACCTTGACGATGAGTTCAGCTGCGGCAAAGACGCTCTCGGCATCATCGAGAATGCTGGCGCCTGCGCGCTGGTAGGCCTCGTCGTCGAAACCGATGCCGAGTCCCGCTCCCGCCTGGACGCTGACCGCGTGGCCGGTCTCGGTGAGTTCGCGGACGGCCCCGGGTGTCAGACCGACGCGGTACTCGTGCACCTTGGTCTCACTGGGTACGCCGATATGCATCGCCGTGTCCTCGCTGCATCGCCCAAGGCGGATCGTGGAACGGCTGCTGCCAGCTTGCAAATGGTCAATGTGGGACACGCCATTGTGGGGAGGCGCTGGCGCCCGCAGGGCGATGCGGCGATCTGCTGGGCTTCACGCAACGGCAACCCTATCAGCTCCGGCCATGCGCCTCGCATTCGGCCCATTCGCTGCGCGAATAGGGCTCTCCCACACTCGCTCAACGCCAGATTCTCGCGACAGGCCATTGTGGGAAGGCGCTACTAGCGCCGGGTTCTGGCAATACGCCATTGTGGGAAGGTGCTAGCGCCCGCAGGGCGATGCACCGATTCGTGCGACGGTTCGTGGCGGAGATGACCTCGGCTTTGGCGGCGTCTCACCATCGGCCCATCTCATGCGCGGATAGGACTCGGTTGCGGGCCATTCATGGCCCGCATCTCTGCGAGGGACGCACGCTGCTCCTGGCAGCGGCGCCGCTGATATCAGCTTCGGTAGATCGCGTCGTGGCAGGCCGCTACTGCACCGTCCGCGAGCCCTCGGGTTCGGGTTCGGGGGGTTGGGCGCAGAGCCCGGCCTGATGGTGCACCAGGCGCACGTCGTCGTCCTCGGTCACGAACAGGTTGGTGGCCGTCAGCATCTGGCTGCCCAGGGCCTCGTAGCAGACCACCATCACCACGTTGCCCATGACGAAGGCGCGTGCGTGGTGGGGCACGATGGCGGGAGCTTCCGGATTGGAGAGGATCCGCTCCCAGCTTTCCATCACCGCTTCCCGGCTCAGCAGTGCCGGCCATCCCGGGTGAATGCAGACCACCGGATGGCGGCGGGCCCAGATGCGATCCATGGCGGCCGCATCTTTTTCTGAGAAGGCCAGATAGAAGGCGTCATTGGTGAACAGAGCGAGTTCCGGGTCCACAGCATGGCCTTGTGGGGGATTCGATGGGTTCGAGTATCGCACAAGGTAAGCGCCTGGCCGGGCTGTCGAGCTGCTGCGCCTCCTGGTTGATGGCGGTGCGGACGCAGTGCGAACGCCGTTGCGATGGCCTGGGCGTGTCTCTAACATCCGTCGGCCCAATCAGCGATGGACAACTTCATGACTGTGATTCCCGAGCAGCATCAGCAGCGTCTCAACGGGGTCGACCTGTGCTGGTTCCGCTGGCGCGGCAGTGAGCCCGGCCTGGCGCCGGTGCTGCTGGTCCACGCCACGGGCTTTCATGCCCGCTGCTGGGATCAGGTGGTCAGGCATCTCCCGGGCCGGGAAGTGATAGCCGTGGACATGCGCGGGCATGGTCGCAGCGGCAAGGATGCCCCCATCTCCTGGGATGCGTTTGGGCAGGATCTGCTGGCGCTGGTGCGGCACCTGGAGCTGCGCGGAGCGGTGGGCGTCGGCCACTCCATGGGTGGCCATACCCTGGTGCAGGCCGCCGCCGAAGAACCGGAAGCGTTCTGCCGCTTGGTCCTGGTGGATCCGGTGATCATGGAACCGGAGTTCTACGCGGCGCGGCCGAGCTGGGGTGAGCATGCCGAGCACCCGACGGCCAAGCGCCGCAATCATTGGCGCTCCTGGCAGGAGATGCGCGACCGGTTTGCGGATCGGCTGCCGTTCTCGGCCTGGGACCCGGCGGTGCTGGAGGACTACTGTCGCTGGGGTGTGCTGCCCGACCCGGATGGTGGTGAGGGCTGGGTACTGGCCTGCCCACCCGAGATCGAGGCGGCGGTCTACATGGGCAGCTCCGGCCACGACATCCACGATCTGCCCGCCCGCATCGAGATGCCGGTGACGGTGATCCGGGCCAAGCCGAGGTCGGCAGACCGGGATCCCATGGACTTCTCCTCCTCGCCCACCTGGCCCGGGCTGGCGGCGGCATTCCCGGACGGTCAGGACGTGCATTTGCCGCATCTGTCCCACTTCATACCCATGGAGCAGCCGGCACTGGTGGCGGAGTACCTGCTGGCCGGCGCTGCAGGGCGGCGCCGATCCTGCTAAGGTCGCCGCGTTTCGCTGTTCACCGGGGAGAAAATGCATGCATATCGGCGTGACGCTGGCATTCAGTCAGCACACCCCGCCGGAGGTCGTGGTCGCTGCAGCGCGGATGGTGGAAGAGCGCGGCTTCCACTCCATCTGGGTTCCTGAGCACGTCCTGTTCTTCAAGGACTACCAGTCCCGCTACCCCTATTCTGACGATGGCCGGGTGCCGGGTGACCCGGATGGGGTGCTCGACCCGTTCACCGCGCTGACCTTCGTGGCGGCCCATACCCATCGGGTTCGACTTGGCACCGGCGTCTGCCTGGTGCCCCAGCGGCATCCGGTCTACACGGCCAAGCAGGTGGCGGATCTGGATTATCTGTCCGGCGGCAGGTTCGACTTCGGGGTGGGTATCGGCTGGTTGAAGGAGGAGTTCGAGGCCCTCGGCATTCCCTTCGCCACCCGTGCACGACGCACCATCGAGTGTCTCGATGTGATGAAGGCGCTGTGGGGGCAGAAGGTCACGGAGCACGACAGTGCCCACTTCAGCATTCGCGGTGCCCTGCAGAATCCCAAGCCCCGTCAGCGGCCCCATCCGCCCATCTACTTCGGTGGTGAATCGGCACCGGCCCTGCGCCGGGTGGCACAGCATGGACAGGGCTGGTACGGCTTTCAGCTCACCCCGGAAGCGCTGGTGGAGCGCCTCGGCGTGCTGGACGCGGCCCTGTCGGCGGCGGGCCGCAAACGCGAGGACATTCAGGTGGCCATCGGCGCTCGCGGACGTCCGGGCCCCGACGACCTGCGCCGGTTCCGTGAGCTCGGCGTCAATCAGGTGATCGTGCCCGTGTTCGCCACTGATGCCGAGGGATTCCTGCGTCGCCTCGACAAGCTGGCCGAACAGACCTCCGGGCTGGGGTGAAGCCCGCGGCTTGAGTGAGCCTTCTCGGCCGCAGGATCAGGTTGCCGGGCGTGAGAGTGGCGTGGGACGCTTAGGCCCACAGGGACATGGCTGGGGCCTGGGCAGTGGTGGTTGGGAAATTGTCTGAAGGCTTCGCGGATCGCGCCGACTACGGAAGCTGATGGTTCATGACTGAAGCTGAAGCGCTGCGCGTTCTCGGTCTGCAGGTCGGCGGGCGAAAGGCGTCGGATAGCGACGTTCGGATCGATTCCGAAACGATTCGGAACGCCTTCAGTGCGCAGATGCAGATGCTGCGCGGTGCCCGCAGCGAGGCGGACACGGCCCGCGAACGGCAGCGCATCGACCGGGCCCTGACCCTCACCCTGCTCGCCCGCGATCGCCTGCTGCCTGCCGACAGTCGCGCCTTTGCCCCAACTCAGGAAATCCCGCGCGTTGAGCGGCCGCGCACGGCCCCCTATGCCCTTGCCGTCCTGCTGATCGGGGTGATCATGGTCGCCGTCGGGCTGCTCCCGGAGTCCGTGCAGGACGGGGTGGCCGTTGTGGCCGATCCCGCGCCGCCGCCAGCTGCGGCGGAATCGCTGCAGCTGTCCCGCGCGCTGCTCGATGATGTCCGTTTCCGCCTCCAGGAGCAGTGGCGTCAGACGTCGCCGCTGCGGCTTCCTGCCGCCACTGATCTTCATGCCGTGAACTTGCCGGCGCTGCCCTCGGGCTGGCGCTGGCAGGGCCAGCGTGATGGAGCCTTTGCGGCCATCGAAGGCAGCAGCGGGAACTGGCTGCTGGCGGCTCCGCTGCTGGAGGACGGCAGTCTCTACTGGGCCTGCTTCAGCGCCCGCCCCGGCTACGCGGGATGTCAAGTGCTCCCCGGCGACGCCATCGTCGAACGGCGTCTGCCTCGTGGGCAGGTGGGGGCGCGGCTGCTGGCCGAGGCCCTGGCGCGGCTTCCGGATGCCGAGCGCCAGGAAGGCTGGTCGCCGCAGCGCTGGTACCGACAGGCGCTGCAGCAGGGGGAGCCGGAGGCGGCCCTGGCTCTGGCCGATCAGGCGATGGCAGCCGCCAGACCGGCCTTCGAGGTGGAAGGCTGGCTGAGCCAGGCGGTGGATCTGTTCGAGCAACGCCAAGCTTTCCCGGAGGCCATCGCTGCCCTGGTGCGACTGGTGGATCTGCGGCTCGTCGCCGGCAGGCCCCACGCGGAAACCCTTGCCTGGCTCGAGCGCTGTGAGGCCCTGCGGAGTCAGCAGCCATTGGTCTGCCCTGAAGCCTCCAGCATCGGGCGCCAGCTGGAACGCCGGGCCGACTCGCCGCAACATTGGGACGACGCGCGCTGGTGGTACCAGCGCGGTATCGAATCCGAGCAGGCGGCGGGCCTGGAAGGCATGGTCCATCTGCTTGCGCTGGGGCGTGCCGGCACGCCCCAGCGGCGGCGGGCGCTGATGCTGCTGGAGGAGGCCGCAGAGAGCTGGTCGGACTACTCGATGCGCCAGGCGGGCATTGTGGCGGCGGATCTGGTCCGCATCTGGTCCCGCGGCTGGAGTGTGGAGGCCGACCAGGGTGAGGCCAGCTGGTGGGCTTCCCAGGGGGCGCGGCTGGGCAATGTGGGCGCGGCACTGCATCTGGCTGCGGCCTTTGCCCTCGGTCTCGGCACGGCGCGGGACCTGGATCGGGCACGGGAGGTGGTCAGGGTCTATGCTGACCATGCGCCGGTATTCGAGGTGGCGTTTCATCGCGAGGTGGCCAGGCGGCTCCAGAGCGGAGAGGGCTTGGAAGCCGATGAGGACGCCGCGGCGGCATGGTATCGACGGGCCTTCGAGCTCTGTCAGCAGCTGGCGGCGGCCGGCGATGACGATGCACGCTTCGATCTGGCGGGCATGTACTTCAGTGGCCACGGCGTGGACCGGGATCTGGGGGAAGCCGCCCGGCGCTACGCCGAGCTGCTGGAGGTATCGCCGCAGGCGGCTGGCAACATGCTGGCCTGGATTCAGGCGACGGCACCCGATGCCGCGCTGCGCGATGGCCGCCGGGCGCTGGAACTGGCCCGGGCTGTGGTGAGTGCAGCGCCGACGCCGACGTTTCTGGACACCCTGGCCGCCGCGCTGGCGGAAACCGGTGCCTTCAGAGATGCCGTTGCGATCCAGCAGCAGGCGCTGGATCTGCTCGAAGCGGGGGCTTTGCCCTTCGCTGGCGGCGCCGACGTGGTGGATCGCCGGGAGCGCCTGGCGCTGCGCATGGCTCACTATCGCCAGCGGCGGCCCTGGCGTGACGATGGCCTGGGCTGACATGGGACCGGTAATGAGACAGCGGAATTGACCGCCACGGCTGCTGCGAAACGGCGCGAAAGGACGCGGCTGCTGGTGCTGCTGATCCTGCTGGGGCTCGCCATCGGGCTTCTGGCCGCCACCGTTCGCGACCGCCTCGGCCTGGGCCGGGAGGTCGAGGTCTTCGGGGGCGAGGCCTGTCAGCGGATTGCCGCGCCGGCGGGGCCGGAGGATCTCGAAATCGACGATCTGCTGCGCATCGCCTTCATCTCGGCGACGCCCCGCCGTGAGCCCGGAGCCCTGGGAAGTCTCTACTGGCTGGATCTGGATGACCTCGATGCGGTTCCGCTGCCCATCCCCCGGGACGGCCCGGAGCTGGCTCCCCACGGTTTGTCGCTGGTCCGCGTCGACGGGGAGTTGTACCTGCACGTCATCAATCATGCCGATGCTGCGGGCAGTACGGTCGAGCAGTATCGCTACGTTCCGGCGCCGGAAGTCGGCGCCAGGGCGGGAGCGCTGGAGCATCTGGCCACGGTGTCCGACCCGGCCCTGTTTTCACCCAATGACCTGGCTGCGGTGGATGCCCGGCGCTTCTACGTGACCAACGATCACGGCGGCCGCAGTCCTCTGCTGCGCAGTCTGGAGCACGTGCTGGGGTTTCGTCTCGGCGACGTTCAATACTATGACGGGCAGCAGTTCCACACGGTCGCCACGCGTCAGGGTTTCGCCAACGGCATCCTGCTGACCCGGGGCGGCGGGCGCGTGCTGGTGGCGGAGACGGTGCCCGGCACCGTGACCAGCTATCTGCGCGATTCCGTGACGGGACTGCTCACGCCTGAGTCCTACATGCGATTCGAGACCGGCCCGGACAACCTGACCCAGGCCGAGGACGGCAGCATCTGGATGGTGGGTCACCCCCGCCTGGCGGACTTTGTTGCCCACGCGAGGGATCCGTCCAGGCTGTCGCCCACGGATGTCTATCGCATTGATTTCTACGGCCGCAGCGCCGACTTCGGTGCCGTGCTGGCGGATGACGGCAGCCTGATCTCTGGCGGCAGTACCGCCGCCGTTCGAGGCCGGCTCATGTGGGTGGGCAACGTTTTCGATCCCTACCTGCTGCGCTGCACCCTGCACCTTGGCGTCAGCAGCGAAGTTCCGGTCCCGGCCGTGGAACCCCGCCTGTCCTTTCAGTGATTCGGCCGGGAGGCCGTTCTACCCTCCCCAAGGTTGGGGCGTGTACAATCCCGCGCTCTCCGCCACCTGACTTCTGGGGTTCACAGCTCGTGGCTGCAACTGCACCAGCCGAACGGGACGGCGCCACAGCCGGCTTCTCCTTCGTCGACGCCGAACATCAGGTGCTCGAATTCTGGGCTCGTGAGCGGGTTTTCGAGCGCTCACTCGAAGCCACGCGGGACGGTGCCCCCTACATTTTCTACGACGGCCCGCCCTTCGCCACGGGGCTGCCCCATCACGGCCACATCGTCGCCTCCACCCTGAAGGACATCATCCCGCGCTACTTCACCATGAAGGGCCGCTACGTGGCCCGGCGCTGGGGCTGGGACTGTCACGGCCTGCCCATCGAGCACGAGATCGACAAACAGCTCGGCATGACCGCGGGCGAGGCGGTGGAGAAGCTCGGCATCAAGGGCTACAACGACGCCTGCCGCGCCATCGTCCAGCGCTATGTGGAGCAGTGGCGCAGGACCATCACCCGGGTGGGCCGCTGGGTCGATTTCGATCACGACTACAAAACCATGGACCCCTGGTTCATGGAGTCGGTGTGGTGGGTGGTCAAGCAGCTGTGGGAAAAGGGGCTGGTGTATCAGGGTGTGAAGGTGGTGCCGGTCTCCACCGCCCTTGGCACCGTGCTGTCGAATTTCGAGGCGGGGCAGAACTATCAGGAAGTGCAGGACCCGGCGGTGACCGTGCTGCTGGAACTCGAGGACGGCAGTGGTCATCTGGCCATCTGGACCACCACGCCCTGGACGCTGCCCTCCAACCTGGCGGTCTGTGTTCACCCCGAGCTCGACTACGTCAAGGTTCGCGATGGGGATCGTGGGGTGGAGTTGTGGATGGCGGAGGGGCGTCTGGAAGCCTACGGAGCCAAGCGGGAACTCGCCGTGCTCGAGCGCGCCAAGGGGCGGGACCTCGCCGGACGGCGCTATCGGCCCCTGTTTCCCTATTTTGCCTCGGAGGCCGCCAACGGGGCCTTCCGGGTGCTCACCGACGACTATGTCACCGCCGATGACGGCACCGGCATGGTGCATCAGGCGCCGGCCTTTGGTGAAGACGACCTCCGGGTATGCCGGGCCCATGGCATCGAGGCCCTGCCCTGCCCGGTGACCCTGGAAGGGCAGTTTACCGACGAGGTGCCGGACTTCGCCGGCCAGCACGTCAAGCAAGCCGACCGCGA
Organism: Gammaproteobacteria bacterium; assembly: GCA_020832085.1. Lineage (GTDB taxonomy): Bacteria > Pseudomonadota > Gammaproteobacteria > Pseudomonadales > Azotimanducaceae > SLTB01. Next base: position 87,288 of record JAFIFJ010000020.1, read on the forward strand.
CATCATGCGGGCGCTGAAGGCATCCGGTGCCCTGTACCAGCAGGACGTGCTGGTCCACAGCTACCCGTTCTGCTACCGCTCGGATACCCCCCTGATCTACCGCGCCATCCCGTCCTGGTACGTCAAGGTGGAGGCGCTGCGGGAGCGCATGCTGGCGGCCAATGCCCAGATCCAGTGGGTACCGGAGCACATCCGCGACGGCCGCTTCGGCAATTGGCTGGAAGGGGCACGGGACTGGGCCATTTCCCGCAATCGGGTCTGGGGTACACCGCTGCCGCTGTGGGTCAACGACGTCAGCGGCAAGGTGCTGTGCATCGGTTCCGTGGACGAACTCGAAGCCTTCAGCGGGGTCCGCGTCGAGGACCTGCACCGCGAACACGTCGATCCCCTGGACTTCGAGGTTCAGGGGGAGCCGGGCGTTTATCGGCGCATCCCCGAAGTGCTCGACTGCTGGTTCGAATCCGGTTCCATGCCCTATGCCCAACTGCACTATCCCTTCGAGAACCAGGCGGTCTTCGAGCAGGGTTTCCCGGCTGAATTCATCGCCGAGGGCCTCGATCAGACGCGGGGCTGGTTCTACACCCTGACCGTGCTCGCCGCCGCGCTCTATGACCAGCCAGCATTCAAGAACGTCATCGTCAACGGCATGGTGATGGCCGAGGACGGCAAGAAGATGTCCAAGCGGCTGAAGAACTACACGCCGCCGGACGAGCTGCTGGAAGTCCATGGCGCCGATGCCCTGCGCCTGTACCTGATCAATTCAGGGCTGGTGAAGGCAGAGGAGCAGCGCTTTGCCGACAGCGGCGTGCGGGACATGGTCCGGCGGGCGCTGCTGCCCTGGTACAACGCCTACAATTTCCTCGCCACCTATGCCGCGATCGACCAGTGGGCGCCGGGTCCGTCGACGCCCCTGGCATCGGAGAACATCCTCGATCGCTGGATCCTGTCCCGGCTGCAGACCCTGAAACAGACCGTGGCCACGGAAATGGAAGCCTATCGGCTCTACAACGTGGTGCCGCGCCTGTTCGAGTTCATCGAGGAGTTGACCAACGTCTACATCCGCCTCAACCGCAGCCGGTTCTGGGGTGCAGGTCAGGATCCGGACAAGCTCGCGGCCTATGCCACCTTGCACCACGTGCTGCTCGAACTGAGCCAGACCATGGCGCCCTTCGCGCCTTTCCTGTCGGAGACCCTGTATCGGGAGCTGCGGCGTTTCGGCGCTCACGAAGACGCTTCGCTGCCGGAATCCGTGCACCTGTGCCGCTACCCGGAGGCCTCCCCTGAGCGGGTGGACGGGGCGCTGGAGCGGGCGGTGGATCGCATGCAGCAGGTCATTCTGCTCGGCCGGCAGAAGCGGGAGGAGGTGAAGATCGGCCTGCGCCAGCCCTTGGGCCGGCTGACGGTGGTGCATCGTGACGCGGAGTTGCTGGACGACATGCGTCGGCTCGAGGGCTATCTTGCGTCCGAGCTCAACGTGAAGTCCGTCGAGTACTGCACCGACGAGGAGGCCTTTATCCGCCTCTACGCGCGTCCCAATTTCCGGCTGCTCGGCAAGCGCCTGGGCAAGCGCATGAAGCACTTCCAGCAACTCATCGGCGATCTCGACGCCGCGACCCTGGAGGCCTTTCAGGAGCGCGGTGAGATCGAGGTGGAGGGTGAGCGCTTCGCTGCCGAGGAGATCGAGATCCTGCGCGAAGCCCGGCCGAACACCGAAGCGGTGTCGAACCGGTTCATCAGTATCGATCTCGCCACGGCACTGGATCCGGCGCTGATCGAGGAAGGTCTGGCACGGGAGTGCGTCAACCGCATCCAGCGCAGCCGCAAGGAACTCGATCTGAACGTGGCCGACCGCGTGGCGGTGCGTTACGCCGGTGACCCGGAACTGCTGGCAGCGCTGCAAAGCCATGCCGACTACGTTGCGGGCGAGATTCTGGCGACCTCCTTCGAGTCGGCAGAACCTGAAGCTGACGGCCGCTTCGAGGTGGACGTGGACAGCCGCAAACTGACGTTCTCCATCCGGGTCGTCGATTCAGCGGCGTGAATGATGCTCATGAAGCGTGCTGCAGGCGCGGCAGGGAGTCGCTCACTACGCTTCGCTTCGTGAGCTTCTCACAAGTACTCGCCACGTCCATCGTCTGTTCCGCTCGCGACAGCGCCGAGGACACTGGGGCGCCTACAGAATCCACTCCCCGTGGGGATACTCCTTAAGCAGCGCACGGGTCAGGATCGAGCGTACGGCCTTGTGGGCACGTTCTTTCAGCCGGTCGGGCTCCGGGTCGTCGAAGGCGGCCAGCAGGGCAGCCACCTCGGTCTTCGATTCGGCCTTCGCCGCGTCGGCCAGTTCCCTCCAGGAATCCAGCGCGGCGCCTTCGTAACGGCCGCGGCCGCGGCCGTGGTGGGTCACCGCCAGATAGCGCGCAGCGGCTTCCGCCAGCAGGTCTTCGATGAAGGGCTCCGACCAGCCCAGGGTGCGCTTGTCCACGGCCCTTTGACTCCAGGACCATCCGGCAGCCGCGGAGAGGGACGCTCCGAGGGCCGTGAACAGGCCCAGGGATGCGCCACCCAGAGCCAGATCGATGGCCGCGCCGGCTCCGGCACCGAGAGCCGCCCCGCCTGCCGCACCCTGCAGGGGGCTCGGCCGATCGCCGTGGCTGCGGGTGGCGGTCAGGGCCGTGTCGATGCGGCGGGCGCTGGCACCTTCGAGGCCCTCGATGCGGATGAGGGTCTCGTCCAGTTTCCTGACCGCAGCCTCCAGACGCGCGGCGAGTCGGCGCAGAGCACCCATGCGCGCCAGGCGGGCCGGTTGACCGGCGGACAGCGCCTCCCGGTCGAGGATGGCCGTGATCAGCACTGCGGTGACGGCGTCGATGCTGGCCTGAAAACGTTCCAGTGCCTTGGCCTGCCACACGGGCAGCAGCCTGGCCATGGCCTCCTGCTGGGCTTGCGGCAACACCTCACCCACGGCTGCGAGCAGCTGCACCTCGTCGATCCAGCTGCGCTCGAAGGCATCGAGGGCCAGAACCCGGCGTACCGGTGCCTTGCCGAAGCGATCCCGCCAGCGCTGCTCCAGATTCTCCCGTTCTGTCCGGCGGCTGTGGGGCGGCAGCTGATTGAGCAGCAGGATGACCGGCTTCTCGAGCCAGGCCAGCATGGCCAGTTCCGCCTCCACCTGGGTGGCGAATTCCGGATCCTCGGCGGCGTTGACCTGATAGAGGATGACGTCCGTCAGATCGCGGGCCGCCAGCATGGCCTGCTGGGAGGAATACAGTGCCCGGTCCGTCACCCGGTCCCAGACCTCACCGATGAACCAGCCCACCGCGGTCCCGCGCTGCTCCAGCCGCGCCTTCAGGCGCGAGGAGTCACCGAAGCCCGGCGTATCCCACAGCAGCAGGCGATGGCCTTCATCGGTGGTAGCCAGGGCATGGACGGTGTTTTCCATGGTGGTGTGGGGCGCATCGACCACCTCACCGACGTCGCTGCGCAGCAGCGTGCGCGTCAGCGAGGTCTTGCCGACGTTGGTATGGGAGATCAGCGCCAGGCGCACGTCCGTGGTCGAAGCGGCCTCCTGATTCATGTCGGAGCCTTAAGTTCCAGATGCTCGATGCCCTGGGCGTCGAGCAGGCGCTGCCAGGCCGTGATGCGGCTTTTGCGGCGTTCGGCCGAAGTCCGGTAGGCGCTGGCATCGAGCACCACACAGAGGGCAGCCTGCCGAGCGGCCGCTGAGAACAGTGGCCCATGGATCTCAAGTTCCGGCGTCTGGGCGGGGTTCATGAGCAGCACCAGCCGCGTCAGTTCCCCGTCGATGGGCGGCAGCGCATCCGGGTCGGCTGCCACGGCCTGGGCCACCTCGGCCTGGACCTGGCCGTGGAAGTGCTCGTCGAGGCGATCGCGCAGGCGCTCCAAGGTCGCTGCGTCCGGCCGGTAGCCCAGGGGCTGGATGCGCGCAGTCAGCCGGGTCCCGGACACATGGGCGAGAATGCGGCGCAGGGTCGGGTGGTTGCCGTCCACTTCGATGATGGCGTGGCGGCGGACCTGCAGCATGGCCAGACCCGTCAGCGCCAGTCTCGGCAGCACCGCCACCAGGACCAGGGTTGTGGCCCAAAGATGAATCCAGGGTGCGGCCGGTACGGCGGTACTCGCCATGGCCGCCACCTCGGCCGCATCCGGCAGGGCAATGCCGGTGATGAGGCTGGCGGGGGTCAGGACCAAGGCGATCAGGGTGCTGACCGTGTCGGGACCCAAGAAAGTGCTCTCCCAGTAGGCGTGGTAGGCCACGCCGAGTCCGTCCCAGTAGATGCCCAGAATGGCGCCTAAGGCGAAGGCTGCGGCGGCGGCGTGCAGGGTGGCTGCCAGGCGGCCCAGCAGCAGCGCGGGGGCAGTATCGGCGAAGGCGGCAACGAAGCGTCCGGGTACGGCAGCCAGGCGTTTGCCGGCACCGCTGCGGACGAACCTGCGGCCGAACCAGAGCAGCGCCGGCAATCTCCGGGTCAGCGGGCGGGCATCGGCCCGTGAACGCGGCCAGAGCAGCCAGGCGTAGATCAGCAGCTGCCACAGCAGCAGGCCGAGCAGGGGGGGCGCGAGAATATTGAAGCGGCCCCCTGTGGTGAGACCTGAAAACAGGGCGCCGGCCAGCAGGGCCGGCAGCAGCAGCCAGGCGCCGGGGCGGCGACCGGTCAGCCAGGGCAGCTGGGCGGCCAGTCGCGTCATGGCGCTGTCCTGTTCCAGGGCGGCCCGGGCCTGAAACAGGAGTCTGCCCCGGGCATCCGCTTCGGCGGGCAGACGGTGGCGGATGTCGGGCAGGGCCAGGACCTCGGCGGCGACGGCTTCCCGGACCAGCAGCAGTTCTGCCGCGTCATGGGCCGACAGTTCGATGGCGTCGTCGGAACGGCTCATCAGCGGCCCGTGAAGGTCGGGGGGCGCTTGTCGCGGAAGGCGCGGATCCCCTCGGCAAAGTCGTCACTGTCGGCGGTGAGTCCCCACTGATCGTGATCCATGTGCATGATCGAGGCCGTCAGGGCATCGCTGACCGCGTTTACGCTTTGCTTGATCATCTGCAGGGCCAGCGGCGGTCGGCTGGCGTAGTCGGCGGCCATGGCCCGGGCCCGGGTCAGAGCCTCACCGGTCGGGGTGACTTCGTCGATGAAGCCCCATTGCGCCAGTTCCGCTGCGGGATGGCGCAGGCCGAGCCCGATCATGCGTTTGGCCCGGGCCGGTCCCACGAGCTGCACGCACAGCGGCAGGGCCTGCCAGTGCAGATTCATGCCCAGGTTCACTTCCGGGTAACCGCACTCCGCCGTTGCGGCGGCAACCCTGAAGTCGCAGGCGCTGGCGATGCAGCAGGCGCCGCCCAAGGCCACGCCCTCGATGGCGGCGATGGTGACCTGATCGATTTCGCGGATGGCACGGATCAGGCGGGGGCCGATGCGGATGTTGCGGCGCCGCTGCAGCCGGCCCTCGCTGCCATCCCGGGGTTCAGAGAGATCGGCGCCGGCGCTGAAGTGGGCCCCGGCACCGGTGATGATCACCACCCGGGTGTCGACGTCGTCGCGCAGGGCCTCGGCGGCGCTGATCACTTCCGCCATCAGCGCCCGGCTGAGCGCGTTGAGCTTGCTCGGGCGATTGAGGACGATTTCGGTGACGGCGCCGTCTCGGCGCACTTCGAGATGGCTGTAGGTCATGTCAGCCACCACTCCGTTGGACAGCCATGAGTTGCGAGCAGGCTGCCACGGCCAGCGCAGCGCACCCTCCTTCGGCGACAGGATGAACGAACGTTCGTGGTGAACGCCCACAGTGGCGCCACGCCGGCTGCGAGCGCAGCGCAGCAGCGGTCCGCATCAAGCCCTGCAGCGCTCACCATCAAAATCCCTCGGCGTCGTGGACGCGCTTCCACAGCACCTTGGGCAGAAAGCGCCGCAGGCGCCAGGTCAGCCGGGTGCCCTTTCCCGGGAAGACGAAGAACTCGCCGGCCTCCAGGGCAGCGTCGATGGCGTCCAGAACGTCCTGGGGTTCCAGCTGCTGTGCCGCGTCGAAGAGTTTCGGCCAGGTGGTTTCACGGGCCTGATCCAGCAGGGGTGTCTTCACCGGCGGTGGGCAGACGCAGGCGAAGCGGACTCCGCGGCCGCGGTTCTCGTGGTAGAGCACCTCACTGAAGGCCACCACGGCGAATTTGGAGGCGTCGTAGGCGGCCATGTACAGGGTGGGCAGCCAGCCCGCCAGGGAGGCGAAGTTCACCAGATCGCCGCGGCCACGCTCCAGCATGCGCGGCAGCACCAGCTTGCTGACGTTGACCACACCGTTGTAGTTGATGGCCATGACCCGATGGAACACTTCCAGATCCTGATCGAGGACGCGCCCGAGGGGCATGATGGCCGCGGCGTTCAGCACCCGCTCGATGGGCCCGAGTTCGTTCTCGATCTCGTCGATGGCCCGGGCCAGGGCATCGGCGTCGGTGACGTCGATGTTCCAGGTGCGGATGTTCTGATTGCTTTCCGCGGTGGCCAGCAGGCCCTGCTCGTTGACATCCAGCGCGGCCACCCGGGTCCCGGCTGCCGCCAGATTGCGCGCCGCGAGCTGGCCCATGCCGCTGCCGGCACCGGTGATCAGGGCCACTTGGGGGTGATCGCTCATGTTCATGCTCCACACTGTCCTCTCGGAGCGGCCATTGTGCCCCAGCGCGGCGCTTTCGGGGGCCGCTGGCCCGATCAGGCCTGCAGTCGCTGGCTGTTCATCTGCTCGGCCAGGAAGTCCAGAACGGCGGCAGGCTCGCCGCTGAAGATGATGCGGTCGGCCTTGGCGCTGAGCTGATAGTCGTACATGGGATCGTAGTAGTCGGCCAGCAGGGCGGTGATCCAGCGCCGGTGGGCGCCCGGATCACCGCTTTTGGCCTGCACGTCGAGGGCGTCCTCGAGCAGCGCCGTGAGTTCCCTGTGGCGGACGCCACCGAGGCGCTTGCGGATGCGGTGCATGGCATCGCGCAGCCAGGCGGCGAACACGGTGAAGCCTTCATCGCCATGGCAGGCTTCACGCTCGGCGAGTCCGGCGACGATGTAGTCCTCGAGGGTGATCTCCACCCGCTCAGCCAGACTGAGTTCCACCAGGACTAGCGGTGCCGTGGCCAGATTGTCGATCAGGGCTTCGGGCAGACTCAGGCGGCCGATGTTGCGGGACTCGTCCTCCACCGCCACGGGGCCCGGCCCCATGTGCTGCAACTGCAGCAGGCGCAGCGCCAGCGCGTTCTCGAAGCCGGCGGGCGGCGGCTGACCTCCGGGCCTGGCCCCGAAGGCAGAGCCCCGATGCCGGGCGATGCCCTCCAGATCGAGACTGCGCTCGATGCTGGCCAGCAGGCGGGTCTTGCCGGTGCCGGTGCGGCCGCCGAGGACCAGCAGGGGCAGCCTCGGGGCAAGCCTGGCGGTGATCTCGAGCAGATGCCGGCGCAAGGCCTTGTAGCCGCCTTCGACGCGCCGCAGCTCGCGGCCGGCCTCGGCCAGCCATTGCTGGACGATGGTGGAGCGCTGGCCGCCGCGCCAGCAGAAGATCGCGCCCTCGGGATGGGCATCGGCCCAGGCGCACCACTGGGCCAGGCGTCGCTCACGGACGGCACCGGAGACGAGGCGGTGACCCAGGGCTACCGCTGCCGCCTGACCTGCCTGCTTGTAGCGCAGGCCCACCTGGTGACGCTGGTCATCATCGAGCAGCGGCAGATTCAGGCTTGCGGGCAGGCTGCCGCGCGCGAACTCCAGCGGTGCCCGCAGGTCCAGCAGTGGGGTTGCGTCCAGCAGCAGGCGATCGAAATCCCCTGCCGTCACCAGGGCCGGAGTCAGGGGCATGCCTTCGGCTTCATGGCACGTCTTCGCTGACCGTCTCGCCATTGCGGAACTTTTCGAGGTGCTCCCGCAGCAGCGGCAGGTACTCAGGACCGCCGTCCTCACGCCGGGCATGTTCCGCCTCGGCGACCGCAACGGCCTGCTGCTGAATCTCCACGGCCCGCTGGAAGTCGCCGTTGGCCGCATAGGATGCCGCCCAGGTGTCCAGGTAGGCGGCGTTCATGGCGGCGGCCTCGTCCTGGGTCATCAGCGCGTCCATCAGCGCCAGGCCGTGCTGGGGATCGCGAAGGTCCTGCTGCTCGGCCACCACCAGAATCCAGGCGACGGTGTTGATGGTATCGGCATCCACGGCCCGCTCGGCCGCCTGCTTGAACCAGTTCACGGCCCGGACGGTGTCCTGGGGCGCAAACTCGCCGCGGGCGAGCAGGGTGCCATACAGCAGCATGGCTTCAGCCGATTCGCCCGACTCCGCGGCCTGGCGCAGCCATGTCAGCGCCTGCTCGTCGAATCCCTCACCGTCATCGGTGCTGAGAAGATGACGGGCATAGAAGAGCTGGCCTTCCGGGTGGCCGCCGGCAGCGGCCCGCTTGAGCAGCTGCAGTGCCGCAGTGCGATTCTGGCTCACGAACTGGCCGTTGTAGCGCAGTCGGGCCAGCAGCACCATGGCGTCGAGATTGTCCCGCTCCACGGCCTGGCGCAGCAGATCGACCCCGGCGGGCTGATTCTCGCTGCCGAAGTGCCCGGACAGGTAAAGCTGGCCGAGGTTGTACAGGGCCGTGGAGGATCCCTGTCCCACGGCAAGCAGAAACTGGTCCACGGCTGCATCGATGAGTTGCTCCGCTTCCTCGCCGGAGCGGGTGCGGGCGATGACGCCATACACCACGCCGAGCATCTCGCGGGCGATGACATTGCCTTCGGCGCTGGCGCGCTGCAGCCAGTGGACAGCTTGAATGGTGCTTTCCGCACTGCCGCGATGCCAGAGCCTGATGGCGTAGGAGGTCTGTGCTGCGGCGTCCCCGTCCCGGGCCCGGGCAGCAATCAGCTCCGAGGGATTGGGACTGTCATCACCGAGTACCCGGAGCGTGGCGCGGTAGGTGGGCGTGAGGTCGAACCAGAGTTCGCGCAGATTGTCTTCGTCCCGGCGGCGGGCCTTGAGCACCAGCGCGAGGGTGCCGTTGGTGTCGGCGCCGTGGTAGAGCGCGCCGGCAACTTCATGGCGCTGATGGGTCAGCCAGACGAAGGCTTCGGTGGCGGAAAGAACCTTCCAGGGATCGCTGGCGCTGCCGCTGCCGGATGCCTCGATGACGGCCGTCAGCTCGTTCAGGGCCTGGCGGTGGAACTCGCCGCGGGCATCGTCTCCCGTCGCGAACGCCAGCCGCTGCAGCAGCTCGTGGGCGCGCAGGTCGCCATAGTAGGCATCGAGCATGCCGCGGCCGAGGCGGTCGAGCTCTACGGCAGCGCTCTCGCCGCGGGCTTCGGACTGCAGCTGTTCGAGGCGCGCCAGACGCCTGGCGAAGTCGTCCCGGGCCAGGAAGGCCTCCGGCAGCTCCACCCAGGCATCGCTCTGGCCACTGCTCAAGGCCGCGACCAGTCGTTCGTAGCGCTCCGCGTCCGGTTCTGCCTGCCGCCCGGCGCAGGCGCTGACGCCGAAGGCCAGCACAAGCAGCACGAGCAGGGCCCGGCGGGTGACGTCTGTTGGCATGGAGGGGTTCAGCATCGAGGTCGGCCTGCGCGATAACCCGGTGATTGTAGCAGAGGCCCCGGCCTGCAGTCGGCCGGTAGCGTCTCCGTGGTCAGCCCGTCTATAGTCGGGCTTCCACTTCATTGAAAGGCGGACAGCGATGGCACCGTTTCGCAAACAGGTGATCATGCCGACGGCGGAGCAGGCGCTGCCCGGACGCAGCGACAGCATGCCTGTTCCGGATCAACACTTCGTCCATGGGCGGCCCTTGCAGCCGCCGTTCCCGGAGGACATGGCCACGGCCGTGTTCGGTCTCGGGTGTTTCTGGGGCGCCGAGCGTTGCTTCTGGCAGACCCCGGGGGTCTGGACCACGGCCGTGGGTTATGCCGGGGGCTTCACGCCCAATCCGACCTATGAAGAGGTGTGCAGCGGGCACACCGGGCACGCCGAGGTGGTGCTGGTGGTGTTCCGACCGGCTGAGGTCAGTTTCGAAGCCCTGCTGAAGGTCTTCCTGGAGGCCCATGATCCGACCCAGGGCATGCGCCAGGGTAATGACATCGGCAGTCAGTATCGCTCCTGCATCCTCACCACAGCGCCGGAACAGGATGCGGTGGCGCGGGCTGCACTTGCGCGCTACGGGCGCGAACTGGCGGCGGCCGGGCACGGCGCCGTGACCACCGAAGTCGCGCCCTGTGATGCGTTCTACTACGCCGAGCCTTTCCATCAGCAGTATCTGGCCAAGGTTCCCAACGGCTATTGCGGACTCGGCGGTACGGGCGTGGCCTGTCCCGAGCTCGCCGTCAGCTCCTGACGCCGGGTGGCATGGGTCGGCGCAGGCTGGCCGGCCAGCGCCAGCACCCGGGCTGCAAACTCGGGATCCGTCAATGATTCCGGGTTGTGGACCAGGGAGCGGGCCACCGCCTGGACCGTTGCCACGTCGCCCGCTTTCAGTGCCACCATGGCTGCCCGCCGCCAGAGGTCCTGGGCAGCTGCATGGTCCCGGGGCCGTTGCCGGCCGAGGGCGTGAAGATCACCGAGCAGGCCGATACTCATGGCGTGGCCCGCGTCCACATTGGCCAGCAGCGCGGCCATGGCTTTAGGGTCGGGTTCCGCGTCGGCGGCCATGAGCGCCCAGTGGGCGTAGCTGTAGCGGCCTGAGGTGTCGCCGAGGGCGTGCAGGCGTCGATACAGTTCCAGCGTGCGCTCCCGGTCCCGGGCGACATCGCGGCCGTCGCGATAGAGAGACGCCAGCAGGCGCAGGCCCTCTGGATGGTCGCTGGCGGCGGCCGTTTCCAGATGCTCGATGCCCTCCGCCGTAAGCCCCTCATCGATCAGCAGGTCGCCCAGCCGGTAGTGGGCGTAGGCGAAACCGGTCCCGGCTGCGCGCCGGTAACCGCGCGCCGCTTCGGTCAGGGCACGTTCCCGCACTTCACCGCCATGGTCCTGGGCTAAATGCCAGTATTGGTCGGCGAGCAGGGAGTCGGCGATCTGATTGCCGCTGGCGGCCGCCGTGAACAGGCGCTCTACAGCGGCCTCCCGGGCTCCGGGGGCATCCTTTGCCAGGATCAGCATGGCGGCGGACGTGATGGCGGCGCAATCGCCGAGCTGGGCGAGGTGGCGGATATGGCTGTGTGGCGTGTATCCGGAACCGGGCTGGCGATAGCGGTGCGCCGCCCGGATGCCGTCGAAGACTTCGGAGAGATCAAAGACCCACTCCGCGCTGGCGGCGCCCGCTTCCGGGCGCGCCATCAGGTGCAGGGACAGCGGCCGATTGACAGCGGCGTGGTAGTAGCCGCCCACCACTTCGAGGCCGCGGGCCTCCAGCACGGCCTCGGCATCGCTGCGGGAGGTGACCCGCCACGGTGCGGCCCGCGAACCGTCGCCGCTGGAGATGACCTGCTCGAGGGCAGGGGCGAAAGCCGTCTGGGCTCCCTCGCGAGCGTCACCGGCCAGGGCCTCGAGGTCTCCGGCGAACGCAGTCAGCCTCAATCCGGCGGCGGCGTCGGGCCTTGCGATGACGTCACTGCGCAGGAGCAGATCAGGCGTCAGGAACCAGGCCTGCTGGAGTTGCTGGATCTGTACTTCCTCGCCTGCGAGGAGGCGATCCGCGAGGCGCTCGTAGGGTTCCGAAGCGCCTCGGGTCGTCTGGGACTGGGGCGCAAACGCCAGCGGCGTGGCCGGGTGACTGGCGCAGCCGGCGAAGAGGGCCAGGCTCAGCAGGACGATGGATCGATTGGGGAGGGTGAGCATGGTCGCGATCTCCAGAGAACCCGTGTGGTTGCTCCTGTGGCTTCGGCCCAGGAACCACCCCTCCGGCACATGCCCTGGCGCGATCAACCGCTGACGCCAGCCCCTGAAGATCTCGTTTGCGGATGACCAGAGCAGAATCCGTGCCAGCCAGACTTCGCTGGCAGGCATCGCGCGCGTTGACTACTGGTCATCACGCCTGGGATGCATGGGGTGAAAGCCGCCGGGAGCGGCCGTTGCGCTGCGGCATTTGTCCGTGGGAGTTCGCCAAGAACGATCATTCTCGCTGTCGCGTAAGAAACTTGCGATGCGCTGACTGTGGGCGCATTTCATCTGGAATGAAATGCGTCGCACGAAGTGCGCCGCGAAGCGGGGCGCGCCATGGATGGCGCGCAACAGAGCGCTAGCGCCCGCAGGGCGATGCGCCGATTGGCATGACGCGCAGCGAAGCCGGTGCCGTCGCTTTTGGTAGAGCGCTGCGCAATCGGCCCATTCGCTGCGCGAATAGGGCCCTGTTGCGGACCATCCCTGGTCCGCCCCCCTACGGGGCGCCCTGTGGGCGACGCACGCTGCTCCTGGCAGCATGCGCCCACAAGGGCGTGTTCCAGTCTGAAAAATTAATTCAAAATCAATCGGTTGTCGGATGTTTCATAAGAGGGCTCAAGCTCAGGGCCGGCGCCGCTCAGCTGCGATGATCGCGGCGGATCAGTTCCAGGAAAGGCGCCCAGACATTGCGCAGAGGTTCCAGGCTGCGCTGAAAGCTGCGCTCGGCCAGATCACGCGATGCACTCAAGCCTTCGCCGAGATGGGTCATGCGCCGCTGCAGATGGACGCGGGGCAGATCGGCAATGTCTTCGAGACTGCGGGCACGGAAGCTGTCTTCCAGGGTCTGCAGATTGTCCTCCAGCAGATAGCGCCATTGGCGCACGCTCAGCGCGGCCCAGTCCTGGGAATCCTCCAACACCCCGCCCACCCACTCCAGCACACCTTCCGTGGCCAGGAACTCGGCCGTGACCACCTCGTCGCTGGCGAGCGTGACCTGTTGCCGGATTTCATGCAGGGTGCCGTTGAACATCAGAAAAACGCCTGTGCTTCCTGTTCCAGGGCCAGCAGACGCTTGACCCAGTTATCCAGCAGCGCGAACTCCGCTGCCGGGACCTCGAAAGCGTCTGCCAGTTCCCGCAGCAGGCACTCCTCCTCGATTTCCAACGCTCCGTCCGCGTAGCTCAGATGGATCAGGTTGATCAACGCGATGCGGCGGGACCGGGCGCTGTCGAACACGGACTCGATCCCCGCCATCTCGACATAGTCGGTCTCGGTATCCGGCGCCAGTTCCATCTCGCGCTTGAAGGCCGCCAGCATCCGCTCCTCGTTGGGGTCGAGCAGGCCGTCCGACACCACCACGTTGTGAGCGAGCCCCAGCAGGGTCCGCCGCTGGGTGGCCGTCAGGTTCACCAACCACATGGGCAGCAGCCGCCGTTCGCCCGGGCCGCCGGTGCTCAGAGAATGCCCAGGCCGTTGGCCATGCCGGCAACCATGATCACCACCGACAGCCAGCCGAGCCCGATGAGCCCCTTGACGATCAGGGGTTGTTCGGACACATCCTCGAGCAGATACCAAAACCAACGAAACATCGGCGTGACAGCCTCCCATGCGTGGCCGGAACGCCGGCCAGTCAAAAAAGCGAATATACCAGATGACACCGCGAAGCACGGGGTTCTGCGTACGCCCTTCGGGACCTGGCCAGCGCCGGCCGACGGCCCGCTGCTCCGCGATCCGCAAGTCCGTCGGCCGAAGCCTGCGGGCGATCGCGCGCGATACGCGCTCCCAGGAAAGCCCTGCCAGACGACCTGCCGCGTGGGTTCAGATCACTTCGGCTTCGAGATCGTGGGCATCGGATGCCGTCACCCGCACGCGGATGCGCTTACCAGCCTCCACCCGGGCACCGGGCAGATGCACGCTGCCATCGATCTCGGGGGCGTCCGCCATGGATCGGGCAATGGCACCATCCTCCCCCACCGCATCCACCAGCACCTCAATGTCCCGGCCCACGAAGCGCTGAAGGCGGCGGGCGCTGATGGCCTCCTGGGTGAGCATCAGGCGCTCCATGCGCTCGTTGGCCACTTCCAGCGGCACCGGGTCCGGCAGCGCATTGGCAGCGGCCCCCTCCACCGGGGAATAGACGAAGGCGCCGACGCGATCAAGTTCCGCCGCCTCGAGGAAGTCGAGCAGTTCCTCGAACTCTGCGTCTGTTTCACCGGGGAACCCGACGATGAACGTGCTGCGCAGGGTCAGATCCGGGCACTGGGCGCGCCAGGACTGGATGCGCTCCAGATTGCGCTCCGCCGCTGCGGGCCGCTTCATGAGCTTAAGAATGCGGGTCGAGGCGTGCTGCAGGGGCACGTCCAGATAGGGCAGGATGCGACCGTCCGCCATCAGCGGGATCAGCGCATCCACATGAGGATAGGGATAAACGTAGTGCAGGCGCACCCAGACCCCGAAGCCGGCCAGCGCCTCACACAGCTCCACCAGCCGCGTCTTCACCGGGCGCCCACCCCAGAAGCTGGTGCGGTACTTCAGGTCGACGCCATAGGCTGAGGTGTCCTGGGAGATCACCAGCAGTTCCTGCACCCCTGCCCGCACCAGACTCTCGGCCTCCGCCAGCACGTCGCCCGCAGGCCGGCTCACCAGATCGCCGCGCATGGAGGGAATGATGCAGAAGGTGCAGCGATGGTTGCAGCCTTCAGCGATCTTCAGCCAGGCGTAGTGGCGCGGCGTGAGACGGATACCCTGCTCCGGCACCAGCGACAGGAAGGGGTCGTGGGCCGGCTTCGGCAGATGGGCGTGGACCGCCTCCATCACCTCTTCGTAGGCGTGGGGGCCGGTCACGGCGAGCACGCTCGGGTGCACCGAGCGGATGGTCTCCTCCCGGGCGCCGAGGCAGCCGGTGACGATGACCCGGCCGTTTTCGTCCAGGGCCTCACCGATGGCTTCCAGGGACTCCGCCACGGCCGCATCGATGAATCCGCAGGTGTTCACCACCACCAGATCCGCGTCGCTGTAGCTGCCCACCAGATCGTAACCATCACTGCGCAACTGGGTGAGGATGCGCTCAGTGTCCACGGTGGCTTTCGGACAGCCAAGGCTGACGAAGCCGATCTTGCCAGGGCGCGAGGCAGTAGTTGCAGGCATGGGAGGAAACTCTAAGGGCTTCAACGGGCGCGTAGGGTACTGTGCGACGCAGCGTCCGTCACCAGCCGTTAAACTGGCCGGCACCGCATCGACCCTGGAGCCTCGGGCATGGATCCGCAACATGTTGAAGCCATCGATCAAGATGGCTACACCATCATCCACGACGTCCTCACGGCCGCCGAGGCGGATGAGCTGCGGGCTGACCTCGACCGCATCGAGCGCCGGGAAGGCATCGTCCCGGCCCGCAACCCATTCGAAGGCCACCACACGGTGCGCATCTACAACCTGCTGGCCCGGGGTGCCTGCTATACCCGAATTCCGGTGGACGCGAAGGTCCTGCCCTTGGTGGAGGCGGTGCTCGATTCGGGCTGCCTCATCTCCTCCCTGTCGTCCATTGCCATCGGCCCCGGTGAAACTGCGCAGATGCTGCACTCCGATGATCAGGTCATCGGTCTGCCCCGGCCGCACCCTGCGCTGGTCTGCAATACCATGTGGGCCCTGACGGATTTCACCGCCGAAAATGGCGCCACACGCGTGGTTCCCGGATCCCACCGATCCATGCGCTGCCCGGATCCGCGCGGGGATGAAGAAGCGGAAGCCGGTGCCATCCCGGCCGCAATGCCGAAAGGCAGCGTCCTGATCTGGCACGGCAGTCTCTGGCACGGTGGCGGCGCCAATCACACCGGCGAACGCCGCTACGGCATCGCCATGAATTACTGCGCCGGCTTCATCCGCCAGCAGGAGAACCAGCAGCTCGGCATTCCCCGGGGCATCGCCCGGGGCTTCTCACCGCGGCTGAAGGAACTCGTTGGCTACGGCGTCTACCGCGGGCTGATCGGCCACATCGACAAGCGCAGCCCGGTGGGGCTGCTCGGCGACGATGATCGTCTGAAGACCATCTGGGATTGAACGACCCTGCCACAAGAGCACAATCGACCCATTCGCTGAGCGAATAGGGCCTTCCCACAGCGCTGGTCGCCAACGTCCGGCTCGCCCCAATGTGGGAGCGCGCTATTTCGCGCAGCGAAATGCGCCGATCTGCATGCCGGCAAGCGAAGGCAGCGACATCAGCTCCGGCATAACGCTTCGGGATTGGCCTATTCGCCTGCCGCAGACAGGGCCTTCCCAAAAAGCAGCAGCGCCAGAGCGTGAGCGCTACGCCATGGCGCCCACTGAGTTCCGTCAGTCGAGCCCGTCGAGTTTCAAGAGCTGCTTACCGCGATTCTTGCCGGTGAAGAGCCGGGTCAGGGTGGCCGGAATCTTCTCGAAGCCTTCCTGCACGTCTTCTTCGTGGACGAGTTCGCCGGACTCGATCCAGCCGAGGATCTCCTTTACGGCCTCGCCGAAGCGCGGCAGGTAATCGAGGACGATAAAGCCCTCCATGCGGCCGCGCATGATGATCAGGTTGAGCAGATTGCGCGGCCCCGGCGGGGGCTCGGTGGCGTTGTAGGCCGAGATACCGCCACACAGCACCACACGGGCGTGCATGGCCAGATGATCGAGGCCCGCTTCGAGAATGTCGCCGCCGACGTTGTCGAAGAAGATGTTGACGCGATCCGGGCAGGTTTCCGCCAGCCGCGCCCTGACGTTGTCGTTGCGGTAGTCAATGGCCGCGTCGAAGCGGGCAGGGCCAGTGAGCCAGGCGCATTTCTCGGCACCGCCGGCAATCCCCACGACCCGACAGCCCTTGATGCGCGCGATCTGACCGGCGATGGAACCGGTGGCCCCGGCAGCCCCGGAGACCAGCACCGTCTGTCCCGGTTTCGGCTCACCGAGATCGAGCAGGCCAAAGTAGGCCGTCAGACCCGTCACGCCCAACACCGAGAGGACATAGGTGGGCGGCACGCCCTCGGGGACCTTAGACAGCGGCACCGCCCCGCGACCGTTGCTGACGAAGTAGTCCTGCCAGCCACCGGTTCCCTGCACCCAATCCCCTGCCGCGAAATCCGGGTGATTGGACGTCACCACCCGGCCCACGGAACCGGCACGCATGGGCTCGCCGATCTGCACCGGGGGCATGTAGCTTTCCCGGTCCTCCATCCATCCCCGCTGGGTGGGATCGAAGGACAGGTAGTGATTGCGCACCAGCACTTCGCCCGCTCCAGGCTGCGGAATCGGCGTTTCTGCGTACTCGAAATTGTGCTCGCCCACCATGCCCTGGGGCCGCTTCGCCAGCAGCCATTGCCGGTTCACTTCTGAACTCATGGGTATCACTCCTCGATCCGTTTGGCTTCCATGGATGTTGCCCGTGGTCGGGCATTGAACACCGTTCTCCAGCGCTTAGCGATGGCCTCGTGGCGGGCGCCGCATCCACCGTCACGCCCGCACAGTCTGGCCGCCGGCCGCCAGCGAGGCTAACCTTTCAGATCGCCAGTTTGAAACGGATGTGCCGATGACTCTCCGCCATGCCCTGCTGATCGTTGTGCTGTCAGTGTTCACCACCACGAGCTTGGCCCAGGCCCCCATCATTCAGCCCGGTGCGCCCGGACTGCCGAGCAGACAGATCACGGCCGAAGAAGCCATCGCCCTGGCCGTGACGCGGTACTCCGCCCATGACGTGCAGTTCATGCGCGACATGATCCCCCACCACCAGCAGGCGCTGGACATGTCCGCCCTGGTGGCCGAGCGCACCGCGCGCAGCGAAATGCTCGATCTGGCCCAACGCATCGAATCGACCCAGAGGGACGAGATCAGCTACATGGAAAACTGGCTGCGGGAGCGCGGCGAAAGCGTGCCGGCGGACCCGGGGCATGGCCACGGACATGGGCACGGACACAGCGGCCATAGCGCAGAACATCGTGACACCATGCACGGCATGGCCACAGCCGAAGAGATGGCCGAACTCGAAGCCGCCCGCGGTGAAGCCTTCGACATGCTGTTCCTGCAGCTGATGATCCGGCATCACGAGGGGGCATTGACCATGGTCGATGAACTCGTGGAACAGTCGGGCTCCGTGCAGGATACGGCGCTGTTCGAATTCACGACCCACATCAGGAACGATCAGCAGGCCGAAATCGAACGCATGACGGCCATGGCCACCGGTTTCTCGCCGGATCCCCGCGCCGGACTGGCAGCGGGATTCCTCGATGCGGGCGAAGCAGCGCTGAACATGGTGCTGCTGGCGGCGCTGCCCAAGCCCGACGGCTTTTTCGATCCTGAGAATCCTGCGGGCCTGCCTGCCAGCCGCCTGCGGGCCCTGGCCCGCGGCGAGACGTCCGAGGAGACGACGGAGGACGAACCCACCACCACGGAGCAGGCTGCGGCCGTCGACCGCGACGAGGATGAGGAAGACAAGATCGAAGACCGGCTGCCGCTGCTGGACTTCGCCCACACGGATCTCGCCTTTTCCGGCGATCTGCTGGTGGCAGGCAATTACCACGGCTTCAACATCTACGATCTCGGCGCCAACGGCATTCCCGAACTCGTCAGTTCCGTGGTCTGCCCTGGCGGCCAGGGCGATGTGTCCGTGGTGGGGAACCTGCTGATCCTCTCGGTGGAACAGACCCGCGCCCGGCTCGACTGCGGCCTGCTCGGGGTGGCCGAGAAGATCAGTGACGAGCGCTTCCGCGGCCTCCGGATCTTCGACATCAGCGATCCCAGCCATCCCCTTCAGGTGGGCGCCGTGCAAACCTGCCGCGGCTCTCACACCCATACCGTCGTGTCCGGTCCAGGCGATGACGGCCGGCTCATCGTCTACAACTCCGGTACCGCCTCCGTGCGGGACGACGAAGAACTGGCCGGCTGCCTGGACGAATCCCCCTGGCGGGACGAGCGCACGGCGCTGTTCCGCATCGACGTGATCGAGATCCCTGTGGATCGGCCCCAGGATGCACGCATCATTGACAGCCCCGCCGTCTTCGCCGACCCCGATTCCGGCATCCTTGCCGGACTCTGGGAGCGTGGCGACCATGGCCCCCGCACCCAGACCACCAGCGGCACCGATCACTGTCACGACATCACGGTGTTTCCCGCCAAGGGCATCGCGGCCGGGGCCTGCTCGGGCAACGGCATTCTCTTCGACATCAGTGATCCGCTGAATCCCAAGCGCATCCACGAGGTGGTCGATCCGGGCTTCGCCTACTGGCACTCGGCCACGTTCAGCAATGATGGCACCAAGGTCGTGTTCACCGATGAGTGGGGCGGTGGCGTGAGGCCGCGCTGCCGGGCGTCCGATCCCGCCCACTGGGGTGCCAATGCCATCTACGACATCGTCGATGGCCGCATGATCGCCCGCAGCCACTACAAGCTGCCGGCGCCCCAGAGCGAGCAGGAAAACTGCGTGGCCCACAACGGCTCCCTCATCCCCGTACCCGGCCGCGACATCATGGTCCAGGCCTGGTACCAGGGTGGCATTTCCGTATTCGACTTCACCGACTCCACCCGCCCCCATGAAATCGCCTTCTTCGACCGCGGTCCCATCGACGCCGAAGTGCTGGTGGACGGCGGCTACTGGTCGGCCTACTACTATCGGGGCCTGGTCTACGGCACCGAAATGGCCCGCGGCCTGGATGTTCTCGATCTCCTCCCCAGCGAACATCTCAGCGCCCACGAAATTGCCGCAGCCAGGCTCGCCATCATGGAACAGGACTTCAATCCCCAGCAGCAGTTCCAGGTCAGCTGGCCCCACGACCCGGTGGTAGCTCACGCCTACCGCGACCAACTGCAGCGAGAATCCCGGCTGGCTGAGTCCGATTCAGCGCGCCTGCTGGCCATCCTCGAAAGAAGTGAGCAGGTCATGGGCAACGGCCAGCAGGATGCGGCGCTGGCCAACGAGCTGAATGCGCTGGCCGCAGAATTCGCCGACCGTGGACGCGATGCCGAAGGCATCACGCGCAAACGCATGCTGGCCCTGAGCGAAACCCTGCAGGGCATGGCCTCCACACTCGCTGCGCCAAACTGAGAGACCAGTTCGAGAGAACTCATGCCGCGGTTCCCATCGACAGCAGCAGACGCTAAGATGCGCGCCATGAACAGCATCATGCGCCAGCGATTTATCCACCCGGCCCCCGTCACGGCCGCAGCTTTCGGCTGCGTGCAGGATGGTTGGCTGGGTGACGTGCGTACTCGTGGGTACGCATACGAGAGCTAGGCGCCTTCGACCCACGCGGAGGCACAGCAACTGCCTCCCGGAAGAAACCCCGATCAGGCAGTACGCCGGTCGGGGTTTTTTTTGACCCCCATACGGCATCCGGACCTGCAGGAATAGAGAGCGGAGACCGCAGCAATGAGCCCGACCCAACTCGACAACCTCAACGTCATCGCCCAGGAGGTGCTCACCACCCCTGCCCAGTTGAAGATGGCGCTGCCGCTGTCTGCGACAGCCGAAGCATCCGTGGCCAGGAATCGCACCGCGGTGCGTGACATCCTCGACCGTCGCGATCCCCGCCTGCTGGTGGTGGTGGGTCCCTGCTCCATTCACGACGTGGACGCCGCCCGCGACTACGCCCTGCGCCTGCGTGCCCTGGCCGAGGAAGTCTCGGACAGTCTGCTGCTGGTGATGCGGGTGTACTTCGAGAAGCCGCGCACCACGGTGGGCTGGAAGGGACTCATCAACGACCCCCACCTGAACGACAGCTTCAAGATCGAGGAAGGTCTGCATCTGGCGCGCAAGCTGCTCATCGATCTCGCCGAGATGGGCCTCGGGCTCGCCACCGAGGCCCTTGATCCCATCACGCCCCAGTACCTGCAGGATCTCATCAGCTGGTCGGCTATTGGTGCGCGCACCACGGAATCCCAGACCCATCGGGAAATGGCCAGCGGTCTATCCTCGGCAGTGGGATTCAAAAACGGCACCGACGGCGGTCTCGACGTGGCCATCAATGCCCTGCAGTCAGTGCTGCGTCCCCATCGTTTCCTGGGCATCAACGGCGCCGGTCAGGTGGCCGTGATCCACACCCGCGGCAACCGCTACGGTCACGTGGTGCTCCGGGGCGGCGGCGGCAAGCCCAATCACGACGCCGACAGCGTGGCCCGCTGCGAGGCGGCGCTGACTGCTGCCGGCATCGAGCCGAACATCATGGTGGACTGTTCCCACGCCAACTCGAACAAGGATCCGGCGCGGCAGACTGCGGTCATGGAAGACGTGGTATCGCAGATCCGCGCCGGCAACCGCTCGCTGATCGGGGTGATGATCGAGAGCCATCTGCACTTCGGCAATCAGCCGCTGCCCAAGGACCTGAGTCAACTGCGCTACGGGGTGTCCATCACCGATGGCTGCATCGACTGGGACACGACGGCAGCCTGTCTGCGCAGTGCGGCGGATGCACTGCGCGAGGTGCTGCCCGGACGGGAGGCAGCTCAATCAGCGCTCAAGGCGAGCTGAGCGGGGTGCGGCGAATGCGGTGACGCGGCTGGCTGCATCCTTCGGGCGGCTGCGCCGCCATCGCGGACTGCTTCCTCTGTTGCGCGCCATCCCTGGCGCGCCCCGCTTCGCGGCGCACTTCGTGCGACGCATTTCGCTCCTGGCGAAATGCTCCCACAGTGCCCTCGATCGAAGGCTCTGTTGTGGGAGCGGACGTAGCGCAGCGTAGACCGCGAAGGCGGCGCAGCCGCCTCAGGGCCTGAGAAGCACAGAAGGGCAAAGACGAAACTGATCAGTAGTAGGCGTTCTCACGCACGCTGTGGTCGGTGTCGTCGCGGATGCCTTTGAGATCGGGCACCTGCTCGAGCAGGGTCTTTTCCACGCCCTGCTTGAGCGTCATGTCCACGGCAGCACAGCCCTGGCAGCCACCGCCGAACTTGAGGATGGCTTCGCCGTCATTGACTTCCACCAGCGACACCATGCCGCCGTGGGAGGCCAGCGACGGGTTGATCTCGTTGTAGAGCACGTAGTTGATGCGGTCCTCGATGGGGCTGTCTGCATCCACCCGGGGCATGCGGGCGTTGGGTGCCTTGATGGTGAGCTGACCGCCGAGGCGGTCCTCCGAGAAGTCCACCACGGCGTCTTCCAGATAGCGCTCGCTGCGCTTCTCGAACCAGGCCGTGAAGGCTTCGTAGGGCACCGGGATGTCATCCTCCTGCTCCTCGCCGGGGCGGCAGTAGGCGATGCAGGTCTCGGCCTGGGGGGTCCCCGGATTGGCGACGAAGACCCGGATGCCGATGCCTTCCACTTCCTGCTTCGCGAGCAACTCGCCGAGGTAGGACTGGGCGGCGGGCGAAATCTCGATCATGGTGAAACCTCTAAACTGGACTTGCCGGAAACAATAACCTACGGCAACACTTGGTCATTCTAACCGAGCTCAGCGCCGGCTGCGACCCATCTGGGCAATCCCGCTCCGTCGCTCGAGCGGAGCGCCTGCAGATGAGCACCACTCATGCGCCCTTGCCGCCATATCAACCGGCCTCAGCCATGGGCCTGCTAAACTGCACCATTTCTGCCCTTTGGAGAACGCCGTCCGCATGTCCGACCGTAACCAGCGCCTCGAACAACTGCACCGGGCCCTCGCCGAGCGCATTCTGATCCTCGATGGTGCCACCGGCACCATGTATCAGCAGTACAAGCTCGACGAGGCAGGATACCGCGGTGCGCGCTTTGCCGATGCGGACCGGGATCTGAAGGGCAACAACGAACTGCTGTGCCTGAGCCAGCCCGAGATCGTCCGTGCCGTGCACGAAGCCTACCTTGCGGCCGGCGCCGACATCATCGAGACCAATTCCTTCGGCTCCACCCGCATCGCCCAGGCGGACTACGGACTCGAAGACAGCGTGGTGGAGCTCAATCGCGTATCAGCAGAGCTGGCGCGGCAGGCTGCCGACGCCTACAGCACCCCTGAGCGTCCGCGCTGGGTGGCCGGCGTGCTCGGCCCCACCAACCGCACCGCCAGCCTGTCGCCGGACGTCAATGACCCGGGCTATCGCAACGTGGATTTCGAGGCCCTGCGGGTGGCCTACCGGGAAGCGACGGTGGCGCTGATCGAAGGCGGCTGCTATCTGATCATGATCGAGACCATCTTCGACACCCTCAACGCCAAGGCCGCGGTCTTCGCCATACAGGACGCCTTCGCCGACACCGGCGTCGAGCTGCCCCTGATGATCTCCGGCACCATCACCGACGCCTCCGGCCGTACCCTCTCCGGCCAGACCACCGAAGCCTTCTGGCATGCACTGCGCCACGCCAAGCCGCTGGCCATCGGACTCAACTGTGCCCTCGGCGCCGCCGAGCTGCGGCCCTATGTGGAAACCCTGTCGAAGATCGCCTACGTTGCGGTGAGCGCCCACCCCAACGCCGGGTTGCCCAATCAGTTCGGCGAGTACGACCAGACTGCCGAGGAGATGGCCGCCGTCGTCGGCGAGTTCGCCGCCAGCGGCCTGGTGAACATCATCGGCGGCTGTTGCGGGACCACCCCTGAACACATCCGCGCCATTGCCGAGCAGGTCCGCCAGTACGCCCCGCGGCCCATTCCCGACATCGCGCCGGCCTGTCGTCTTGCCGGCCTCGAGCCCCTGACGATCGACGATGACTCCCTGTTCGTGAACGTGGGCGAGCGCACCAACGTCACGGGCTCCAAGCGTTTCGCCCGGCTGATCATCAGCGAGGACTACGACACCGCGCTCAGCGTGGCCCGGGAGCAGGTGGAGAACGGCGCCCAGATCATCGACATCAACATGGACGAGGGCATGCTCGACTCCAAGGCGGCCATGGTTCGCTTCCTGAACCTGCTGGCCGCCGAGCCGGACATCTCCCGCGTCCCCATCATGGTCGATTCCTCCAAGTGGGAGGTGATCGAGGCCGGCCTGCGCTGCATTCAGGGCAAGCCGGTGGTGAACTCCATCAGCCTCAAGGAAGGCGAAGCCGCATTCCTTGCGCAGGCGCGCCTGTGCCGGCGCTACGGCGCCGCGGTTGTGGTCATGGCCTTCGACGAAGACGGTCAGGCGGACACGGCCGAGCGCAAGCAGGCCATCTGCAAGCGCTGCTACGACCTGCTCACGGGCGAGATCGGCTTCCCGCCCGAGGACATTATTTTCGATCCCAACATCTTTGCCATCGCCACCGGTATCGAGGAGCACAACAACTACGCGGTGGACTTCATCGACGCCTGCCGATGGATCAAGGCCAACCTGCCCCACGCCCTGACCTCCGGCGGCGTTTCCAACGTCTCGTTCTCCTTCCGCGGCAACGACGTCATCCGCGAAGCCATCCACGCCGTGTTCCTCTACCACGCCATCCGCGCCGGCCTGCGCATGGGCATCGTCAACGCCGGGCAGCTGGAAATCTACGAGGAGATCGCCCCGGAACTGCGGGAACTCGTGGAGGACGTGGTGTTGAACCGGCGCTCGGACAGCACCGAACGCCTGCTGGAAATCGCCGACCGCTACGCGGGCCAGAGCGGCAAGAAGCGTGAGGAGGATCTGTCCTGGCGCGAGGCGCCGGTGATCGAGCGCATCCGGCATGCCCTGGTGAAGGGCATCAACAGCCATATCGTCGAGGACACCGAAGAGGCACGGCTGCAGCACGACCACCCCCTGGAGGTGATCGAAGGCCCGCTGATGGAAGGCATGAACGTGGTGGGCGACCTGTTCGGCGCCGGCAAGATGTTCCTGCCCCAGGTGGTCAAGAGTGCGAGGGTCATGAAACAGGCCGTGGCCCACCTCATTCCCTACATCGAGGCCCGCCAGACCGGCGAACGGGAGGCCAAGGGCAAGATCGTCCTCGCCACCGTCAAGGGCGACGTCCACGACATCGGCAAGAACATCGTCGGCGTGGTCCTGCAGTGCAACAACTTCGACGTGGTGGACTTGGGCGGCAGGGTGCCGGCCCAGAAGATTCTCGACACGGCCCGTGCGGAAAAGGCGGACATCATCGGCCTGTCGGGCCTGATCACGCCCTCCCTGGACGAAATGGTGTACTTCGCCTCGGAGATGGAGCGCCAGGGCTTCGATCAGCCCCTGCTCATCGGCGGCGCCACCACCTCCAAGGCCCACACGGCGGTGAAGATCGAACCGGCCTACAAGCGCGGCCCCACCGTCTACGTCACCGACGCCTCACGCAGCGTCGGCGTGGTCAGCGCCCTGCTCAGCAAGACTGGCCGCGACGCCTTCGTAGCCGAACGCAAGGAGGAATACGCCACCGTCCGCGAGCGCAATGCCCATCGGCGCCCGAACATGCAGTGGCATCCCTACCGGGAGCTGGCCGACCACCATCCCCGGCTCGACCCCGCCGGCGCCCCGGCGCCGAAGCAACCGGGCATTCACGTGCTCGACGACTATCCCCTGGCCGAACTGCTGGACTACATCGACTGGACGCCGTTCTTCATGACCTGGGAGCTGGCGGGCAAGTACCCGAACATTCTCGAGGACGAGGTGGTCGGCGAAACCGCCCGCAGCCTGTTCGAGGACGCCAAAGCCATGCTCGCACGCATGGTCGAAGAGCGCTGGATTCAGGCCCGCGCCGTCTTCGGCTTCTGGCCGGCCAGCCGGGTAGACCAGGACGACGTGGCCCTGTGGACCGGACCGGACCGCCGAGTTCGCGCCGCCACCCTGCACTTCATGCGGCAGCAGACCATCCGGCCCGACGGGGCTCCGAACCGCTGTCTGGCAGACTATGTGGCGCCGAAGGCGGAAGACTGGATGGGCGCCTTCGCGGTGACTGCCGGCATCGGCGCCGAGCGCAAACTGGCGGAGTTCGAGGCGGCCCACGACGACTATCAGTCCATCCTGTTCAAGGCCCTTATGGACCGTCTGGCCGAAGCCTTCGCGGAACACCTGCACGCCCGCGTCCGACGGGAGTTCTGGGGTTATGCTGCGGACGAAGCCCTGGACAACAGCGATCTCATCAAGGAGCGCTATCAGGGCATCCGCCCGGCCCCGGGCTATCCTGCCTGCCCGGACCACACCGAGAAGGCCACCCTGTGGAAGCTGCTGGACGTGTCCGAGCGGGTGGGGATCACGCTGACGGAGAGTTTCGCCATGGACCCGGCCTCCTCCGTGTCTGGCTGGTACTTCGCCCATCCCGAATCGCGCTACTTCGGCGTCGGCAAGATTCTCGCCGATCAGGTGGCGTCGTATGCTGAGCGCAAAGGCATCAGCGTGGCTGAAGCCGAGCGCTGGCTGGCGCCCAACTTGGGCTATGAGCCGGCGCTGCGGGAATCGAAGGAGGGTGCGGCATGAACGCCCGGCAGCAGGTGCAGACGGGAGACCACCCTGACGATCAGGCCACGCCGGCGAAAGGACCGGGAAACGTCACGTTCTGGACCATCGTCCGCAGCACGCTGGCTGCGGCCATCGGCGTCCAGAATCGGGCCAACCGGGAACGGGACTTCGAACACGGTACCCCCGGCGCCTTCATCGCCGCCGGCGTCATCTTCACCGTGATCTTCGTGGCTGTACTGCTCGGCGTGGTCTATGTGGTGATTCGTTCTGCGGCAGGCTGAGCCTGCCGCAGGGCGTTGATACAGTCGGGGACGGGACTGCCTCCGCAACAGCCTCAGGCGATCACGTACCACAGCGCCATCAGCGTCAGCGCGCTGATCACTGCGAAAGCGGCAATGGCATCCACCGTCTCATCCGGCCACATGTCGCTCTTCGGGGGTTGTTCCTGATCGCCGTCCTGCATCTTCGCCTCCATGGTGACATCGCCCTTCCGGCAAGGGCCGGCATTCTAGCCCGTGATAAGTAAATCACCAATCGATCGTTTATGCCTTTCCAGCGACCTGCTAATGTCTGCGCCCTCGCGCCAAGCCCGGATGGAATAAGCCGACGATGTATCAGTACGACGAGTACGACCAGCAGATGGTGGACGACCGCGTTGCCCACTATCGTGAGCAGACCCAGCGCTATCTGGCCGGGGACCTCGAAGAAGCACGCTTTCGACCCCTGCGCCTGAAGAACGGGCTCTACATTCAGCGTCTGGCCCCCATGCTGCGCGTGGCCATCCCCTACGGTTCCCTGAGCTCCGCACAGCTGCGGATGCTGGCCCACATCGCCCGGCACTACGACAAGGGCTACGGCCACTTCTCCACCCGCCAGAACATTCAGTACAACTGGCCGCTGCTGGAAGAGACCCCGGACCTGCTGGCCGATCTGGCCAAGGTACAGATGCACGCCATCCAGACCAGCGGCAACTGCATTCGCAACATCACCGCCGATCAGTTCTCCGGCGCCACGCCTGATGAACTCCTCGATGCCCGGCCCTGGTGCGAGCTGATCCGCCAGTGGTCCAGCTTCCATCCGGAATTCGACTGGCTACCGCGCAAGTTCAAGATCGCCGTGAACGGCTCCAAGCTTGATCGCGCCGCCACCATGGTCCACGACATCGGCCTCGACGTGCGCCTTGACGACGCCGGCGAGGTGGTCTTCGACGTCAAGGTGGGGGGTGGCCTCGGCCGGACGCCGGTCATCGCCAGCGTCATCCGCGAAGGCCTCGAAGCCAAACACCTGCTGACCTATCTGGCCGCCATCATGCGGGTCTACAACCGCTACGGCCGCCGGGACAACAAGTACAAGGCGCGCATCAAGATCCTGGTCCGGGCCATGACCGCCGAAGGTTTCCGGGACCGGGTCGAGGCCGAGTGGGCCCATCTCAAGGATGGTCCGGAAACCCTCACCGGTGAGGAGATCGAGCGCGTCCACGCCCGCTTCGTGACCCCTGAGTTCGAGTCCCTGGAGAACGATCCGACCGCCCTCACCGATGCGCTGGCCAATGATGCCGCCTTCGCCCGCTGGCACGCCCACAACGTGCATCCCCATCAGCGTGCCGGCTACGCCAGCGTCACCCTGTCGCTGAAGCGCACCGGGGTGGCACCCGGCGACGCCACCGACGTGCAGATGGATGCGGTGGCCGACTGGGCCGACGCCTACGGCCACGGCGAGATCCGGGTCACCCACGAGCAGAACCTGATCCTGCCCCACATTCGCCAGCGCGATCTCTACGTGCTGTGGCAGGAAGCGGTGAAGCAGCGGCTGGCCACGCCCAACGCCGGCACCCTCAACGACCTGATCTGCTGCCCGGGCGGCGACTTCTGCTCCCTGGCCAACGCCAAGTCCATTCCCATTGCCGAAGCCATTCAGGCCCGCTTCGACGACCTCGATCGGCTCTACGATCTCGGTCCGATCTACCTGAACATCTCCGGCTGCATGAACGCCTGTGGCCACCATCACGTGGGCCACATCGGCATTCTCGGCGTCGACAAGAAGGGCGAGGAGTTCTACCAGATCTCACTCGGCGGTGACGCCACCAATGATGCCGTCATTGCCCAGATCTTAGGCCCGTCCTTCAAGCGCGATGAAGTGCCGGACGTGATCGAGCAGATCATCGACCTCTACGTGGAGCACAGAAACGATGGCGAGTCCTTCATCGAATGCGTCCGCCGCATCGGCATCGATCCCTTCAAGGAGCGCATCTATGCCCCGTCTGATCAAGGGTGAAGCCATCATCGAGGATGGCTGGACGTGGATCGAGGACAAGGCAGCGACGCTGGCTGACCTGCCAGCCGGTCCGGTGCTCGTTCCGCTGACTTTGTGGCAGAGCGAACGCGACGGCCTGCTCGACCGGGATGGCGATCTCGGCATCTGGCTCGACTCGGACGAGGAAGCTGAGACCATTGCCGACGACCTCGGTCACTTCGCCGTCATCGGGCTGCACTTCCCGGCCTATGCCGACGGCCGCAACCTCTCCAACGCGGTGCTGCTGCGCAGCCGCTTCGGCTACGCCGGTGAGATCCGCGCCTTGGGCGACGTGGCCCGCGACCAGCTGTCCTACATGCGCCGCTGTGGCTTCGATGCCTTCCAGATCCCGGCGGACCGCGATCCGGAGCAGGAAATCGCCGGCCTGAAGGTCATGCGCGACTACTACCAGGGCGACGTGCTCGAGCCCCAGCCCCTGTTCCGCAGAATCGCACGCCCGGCCTGAGCGGCACGCCTTTTGTGGGAGCTCACGAAGCAAAGCGTAGTGAGCGATCGCCAGATGCGCCGAGATGCCCGCTTGTTCGCTGCGACCTTTCAGACGGCTGCGCCCACAGGCTCTCGAATTCCACGGCTTGACCAGCATCGGTGCATGCCAGATGCTCCCTGCTCGATTCATGACTTAAGGGAGAGAGGCATGTCCGATCAGTACGTAGCGGATCGCATCGCGCTCATGGACGTGATGGCGACCTACGCCAAGGGCGTCGACGAACGGGATCTGAAGCTGTACCGCACCTGCTTCGCCGACGACGTGGAAGTGGTGGGTTTTGGCCCCGAGACCTTCCACGGCGGCGACGAGTGGACCGCCTACGTCGTCGATGCGCTGAAGCGCTTCGGCCCGACCCAGCACATGCTCGGTCCCCAGCTGGCCACCATCGACGGCGACAAGGCCCATTGCCGGACCGACGTCCAGGCCCTGCACTACATGGCTGACGACCCCAAGACCACCCTGACCCTCTGGGCCACCTACAAGACCGACATGGTACGCATTGGCGGCAAGTGGAAGATCAAGCGCCACGAGCTGGTCTCCCGCGGCACCCGCATCCAGACCGATCAGTGAACCCATGGCCGGACCCGATCTGCGCCAGAACGGGTCCGGCCGAGTTCAGTTGTAGCCCAGCATCACCGCCAGCATCAGGATCAACGCCCCTGTCGCCAGCAGCTTGAGCACGAGCGGCCCGATGAAGCGCAGCCAGCGATCATAGGGAATCCCGGCCACCCCCAGCATGCCCATCAGCACCGCGTTGGTGGGAATGACGATATTCATGAACCCGTCGCCGAACAGAAAGGCCAGCACCGCCACCTGACGGCTGACCCCGACGATGTCACCAATGGGCGCCATCAGCGGCATGGTGACGAAGGCCTGCCCGCTGCCCGAGGGAATGAACAGGTTCAGCAGGCTCTGCACGCCGAGCATGCCCACGGCCGAGAACTCCGGCCCCACCGTCCCCAGCGGCATGGACAGCCCATGAACGATGGTATGCAGCACCTGCCCGTCTTCCAGCATCAGGGCGATGCCCCGGGCAAAGCCCACCAGCAGCGCCGTCATGGTCATGGCAGCGGCGCCATCACCAAAGGCCTTGGCTGCATCGTCCCCGGCCAATCCACCCAGCCACCACGCCGCCAGGGCCAGCCCCAGAAACAGGGCGGACAGCTCCACCAGATACCAGCCTGAGAACACAATGCCGCCCACCAGCCCCAACAGCGTGGCCAGCATGGCCAGCAGCACCGCCATGTGGCGCCCATTGAAGGCCGGCGGCTCCGTCATCTCGGGTGGCTGCGCCTCGGGAATGTCGTGCACCAGACTGGCCTTCGGATCGGCCTGCACCCACCGGGCGTAGCGCCAGACGTGATGAAAACCGATGGCCAAAAGCGGCAGAAAAATCAGCAGCCGCAGAGCCATGCCCGAACCCGGCTGCAATCCGGCCACGTCCTGCGCCACCAGCACCGTGAAGGGGTTCAGGGCGGCGGCGCCATAGCCCACGCCGTAACCCACCGCCACCATTCCTACCGCCGTCATGGCATCGAGCTTCAGACCCCGACACAGCGCCATCAGGATCGGAATCAGAGCGATGTACTCCACCGCCATGCCGAAGGTGCTCGAGGCAATGCCGAAGACCAGCATGCCGCCGAAAATCAGCAGCCCGGCCCGGTCGCCGAAGCGGGCCAGCAGCCGGCCGAGGGCGGCGTCGAGGGTTCCCGTGGCTCGAATGACGCCCAGCACTCCGCCGACGATGAGCACGAAGAAGATCACCGCCTGGGCATCGGCCAGCGCACGGGGAATCACGGTGAGCAGCGACAGCGGCGACAGGCGCTGCACATCGTCAAGCGCCTGCCACGTCCCGGGGATCACCACTTCGCGCCCGCTTTCGTCCGGGACCGTGCTGAAAGAGCCTGCAGGCAGGATCCACGTCAGCAGCAGAGCGACGACGATCATCGCTGCCAGCAGGATCAGGGTATGGGGCACCCGCCAGCTCATACCCGGGTGGCTTCCCCTGCAAACAACTCCCGCAGGCGATGCTTCTGCACCTTGGTGGCGGACATGGGCCACTCGGTGACGAAGCGCACGTAGCGCGGCACCTTGAAGCCGGCCATGCGGCCCCGGCAGTGGTCGATCACCTCCTGCTCACTGAGCACCGCCCCCTCGTGCAGCTCCACGTAGGCCGCTGCCACCTCCGAAAGCCTCGCGTCCGACACACCAATGACCTGGGCGAACTTGATGGCCGGGTGGGTCTGCAGGTGGGACTCGATCTCGACGGCAGCCACGTTCTCGCCACCGACCTTGAGCATGTCCTTGAGGCGGCCATGAAAGCTGATGGCGCCCGCGACATCCACGCTGCAGAGATCGCCGGTGCGGAACCAGCCGTCGGCAAAGGCTTCGGCATTCTTTTCCGGTGCCCGATAGTAACCCCCAAACACCGCATAACCCCGAATCCAAAGCTCGCCGCGCTGACCCGGCGGGAGCACCCGGGCATCGTCGTCAGGGTCCGTGATGCGCACCTCGATACCGTCGAAGGGTAGGCCACAGGTGGTCAGCCGACGCTCGAGATCCTCCTCCAGTTGATTGAAGGCGATGACCCCGGCAGCCTCCGTCAAACCATAAGCACCGGTCTGCACAGCCTGGGGAAAGGCGTCCTGAAACCGCCGCAGCACGTCCACCGGGGCGACATTATTGATGCGGCGGATACGCGAGAGATCGCGGCGGGCGAAATCCCCATGGGTGATGAGATCGTTGGTCACGGTGGGAAACGAGGGAAAGGCCACGGTAGCCCCCTCCCGTTCGAGCATCTCCAGTGCTGCCCCCGCCTCGAAGCGCCCCATGGTCAGCATGGCCGCACCGGCATCGAAGCAGCAGACCATGGGCAGAATGGACGACATGTGGAACATGGGCAGGGGCGTCCAGAACCGGTCCTGCTCCGTGAGCCGGTAGTTCTGACGATTCATGGCGATGCCGTTGCGCACCAGATTCTCATGGGACAGGGGACAGCCCTTGGGGTGGGCCGTGGTGCCCGAGGTGTACATCATGATGCAGGGGTCGCCGAGGCGGACGGCCGCGCGCAGCGCCAGGATCCGCTCTTCAGACACCTGATCTGCGGCCGCGTCGAAGTCATGCTCCGCAACGAAACCCGCGCAGGAAGCACCGAGCATGACCATGAAGTTCAGCCGCGGTGCGCCCGGCAGCTGCAGCGCAAGGGGATCAGCCGCCGTGGCCAGCTCAGCGAAAGCTGCCGCAAGCAGGCCGCCGAAGTCCGCGTACTCGCTGATGGCATCCGAGGTCACCAGCCCCTTCAGGTCCCCGTTCTCGATCACGTAGGCCAGTTCCGCGGCCTTGTTGCGGGCGTTGATGGGCACGGCGACGGCACCGCAGAGCACGGCGCCGAGCAGAATCTCGATGTACTCGGGGCCATTGGGCAGGAGCAGGCCGAGGTGATCCCCGGGACCGATGCCCAGGGCATGCAGGGCCCGGGCACGGGTGACGGCGGCCTGCCAGAGTTCGGCGTAGGTCTGCGAGCTGTCTGGAAACACCAGCGCATCGCGCTTGGGATATCGCTGGGCGCTCCGCAGCAGAAGATCACCGAGGGTGGTGGCCTCGATGGGCTTGCACACCGTCATGTCTGCCATTGCGCCCCCCCCCGATCAGCGCCTTCAGTCGAACTTCCTCTCAGGCCTTGGCAACGGGATCGAAAGCGATCTCGAGACCCTGCAATCCGTGCAGCAGCGCGTTGGCGGCGAACTCAGGCTCCGGGGCCCCCGGCGCCATGCGGAAGTTCTCGATCCGCTGGAACAGTACCTTGAAGGCGATGTTCATTTCCCGCCGCGAAAGGGCCGCTCCCAGGCAGTGATGCACGCCCTTGCCGAAGGCCACATGCTCGCGCAGATTGCCGCGACGGATGTCGAACTCCAGTGGCCGTTCGAAGCGCTCCGCATCCTGATTGGCCGCACCGAAGCGCGCGAAGCAGATGGCGTTGGCGGGAATGGTCACGCCACCGAGTTCCACGTCCCGGGTGGCGCGACGGAACATGTTCGCCGAGGGGCTGCTGATGCGCAGCACCTCTTCGACCAGAGCATGAATGTTCTCGGTGCTCGGATCGTCCCGAATGATCTGATACTGCTCGGGATGGCGGATCAGCAGCCAAATCCCTTCAGTAAGGGCAGACGAGGTGGTCTCGTTTCCGGCCACCAGGATCTGGGAGAGCATGGACAGGCACTCGGCATCGTCCAGCGGTTTCTCGCCGTCGATGCTGGCATTCACCACCTTGGAGAGGATGTCGTTCTTGGGTTCCCGGCGCCGCTCTTCCATTCTGGCGACGAAATAATGCTGGAATTCGAGGATGTCCCGGGCCGCCTGCAGCGTCCCCTCACGGTCGAGCTGCTGGGACAGGTTGCCGATGAAAGCGCCGGTCCATTTCCGCAGCAGCGGCAGGTCACTCAAGGGCGTGCCAAGCTGGGAAGCGATGACTGTCAGCGGTAGCGGTACGCCGAACTCGGACAGGAACTCGCAGTGCCCGCGCTCGATGAACTTGTCGATGAGTTCATGAGATGTCTGGGCAATGAAAGGTTCCAGCGCCTTCAGGCTGGCCGGCGAGAAGGCCTGATCGACGAACTTGCGATAGCGCCGCTGCAGCGGCGGATCCTGGGTGAGCATGGTGGAGACGTTGGGCCAGCCCTCCTTCATGATCGCCGCCAGCTCCGGGTCTTCAGTGGCCATGGAGCCGGTACCGCCACCCGGCAGGACGCTGGAGAAGGTCTCGTGATCCATGGCCATGGCCACCACGTCGTCATAACGGGAGACGAAGTAGATCCCGCTGGCCGGATCCTGATAGACCGGCGCTTCGCGGTGGAGCCGCTGATTCATACCGTAGGGACACTTCAGGAGGGCCGGATGCATGGGACTGAACTGTCCGAGCGGACAGCTCTCGGCAAAGGCCACCATGTCTGTTGCAGCATCGTTCATGATCGACTCCACGAGTTGTCTTTCGATTCACACGGGCCGGCAGCGCCGCTGCCAGGACTTTCTCGCCACAGATCGAAGCAACCCAAAGTGGCCCGTGGCATGAAGCAACGATCAGCATGCTGCCCCCAATGGCTCGGTGCAAGCCACATCGCGCGCACATCGCCCGCCACGGGGCACAACCTCCGCTGCGATCTGCTTGACCACCCCGTCGCGCCATGCTCACCTCGCCCCACCACCTGCCGACGCAGCGGGTGGCCAACAGACCGAATCAGGGGAGAGCCCATGAAGGCAGGCGCCTACGCACCGAATCGACCGGAGGTCACCCTCTACGCCATGTCGGGGGATGACATCCCCATGTACTTCGACATGAACAACCTGACGCCGAAGCAGCAGGCCGACCATGCGGTCAACGTCGACCTGCTCGGCCATCAGCAGGTGTCCCTGATGGCCATCAGCAAGCCCGAGGACTACGTCGCCGTCTACGACGACTTCAGGCGGCCACCCTACGCTGCTCTGCTGCAGCGCTTTCATGAGCTGCAGTCGTCACTGGGCCTGCCCATGGTGCCCCTCGATCATCTGGTCTACGCGCCGAAGGACAGCTACTACGAAGCGGCGGCTGCGAAGCTGCCACCGGTGGCCATGATCAACCTGCTCATGGTGAGCCCCTCGAACCGGGCACTTCACACCGACGAGGCGGGCATCGAGCGCAACCTGAAACTCAATTCCAAGTTCCATTTCGCCGAGCACGCTGCCGGCTTCGGCATTCCCACTCCGGAGACCCTCATCACCGCGCAGCCCCTCACAGGAAATCCGGAGGCGGAGGCCTTCTTCACCCGCCACGGCGGTCAGGTCATGCTCAAGATGACGGGCTTCGCCGGGGGCCGCAACGTGGCGTCTGTCGAGAACTGCAGCGCCGGCGACCGCTACCTGGCCGACTACGACGACGCCGCGCCGGTGATCCTGCAGCAGAAGATTCCCCTGCAGCGTTTTCAGGAATGGACCATCGATCTGCACATCACCGATCGCGAGATCAGCGTCGACAACGTCCGCCGCATCATGCTCGCCGACGGCCTGTGGATCGGCAATCTGCACCACGTGGACTATCCCCTGACGCCGGAGCAGGAAGCCATCCTCATCAACGTCGGCGAGTACGCCCGCTCCTTCGGTTTCGGCAGCGCCGATGGCAACAACTTCGGTATCGATTTCTTCAAGGGCCCGGACGGGGAGATCGTCGTCACCGAGATCAACCCACGCTGGACAGCCGGACTGTTCTCCAGCGAACTGCTCAAGCGCCTGCAGGTGGACCGGGATGCCGTGGCCTACTATGACCTCGTGGCCAAGGACCGCTGCCTGGAGTATCTGGACTACGTGGAGAGCCGGCTGCCCGGCCGCAGCAGCACCGCTTTCGAGATCGTCCCCTTGGGCTTCATGCCCTTCGATGTGGACGTGGCAGGACAGCCCTTCGTTTCCGTCTGGTCCATTGTCATCGGCGATTTCCCCGCCTACCGCTCCGAGGCAAAGCAGCGCTTCGGCCCGCAGGCCTTCCCCAACGCGGACAAGGTGCCGCTTTAGCACTACACCAAGGGATACCGGGATTTCGCTACGCCACGCGAAGCACTTGTGGGCGCATTTCGACTGGATCGAAATGCGTCGCACGAAATGCGCCGCGAAGCGGGGCGCGCCATGGATGGCGCGCAACAGAGC
>JAFIFJ010000037.1 GCA_020832085.1 Gammaproteobacteria bacterium
AAGAGGTTTGTATCGAGAGTGCCGCATTCTTTCTGGACAAGGTGGCCGTCATCATCCGCAAGCCAAATGTCAGTGCCCGGAGATGCCTTGATGATAAGGCGATGATAGCGACTTGCTGCGGGCTTGCTCATGGTGCCGAACTTCTTTATTGAACGGAGGTCTCGTCAACTGGGTTAACGATGCGTCTGTGTAACTCAGTTGACGAGGCGTCCGTATAGCTCGATCGGAGAAGACTCCATGCTCCCGTCTCAAGCGTCAATGGGCGATGTCGCACAGGATGAGGAGTGATTTCGACTGGTGTGCGGTGCGGGCCTCGCCAACACTGCCTGTCATGACCTCGCAATCGCCAGCGCCCAGGCTCGAGGATCAGCTTCGGGCAGCCATTCGGGTCCGCGACTATTCCCTCGCGACGGAGCGGTCCTATGTTTATTGGTATCGGGACTTCGTTCGGTTCAGTCAGCGACGCCATCCGCTCGATGTTGGTGCGGATGGCGTGCGTCGCTTTCTGGATCACTTGGCGCTGCAGCGAAGCGTGGCGCCTGCCACGCAGCATCAGGCGTTATGCGCGTTGCTGTTCCTCTATCGGCACGTGCTCGGTACGGAACTGGGGACATCGCTGATTTTCAGCGGTCGCGCCGCAAGCCGCGCGTGCCGGTGGTGCTGTCCCGGCCGGAGGTGGCCCGGCTGCTCACCGAGGTCAGCGGCATCGAGGGGTTGGTGGCGCGGCTGCTCTACGGGGCGGGCCTGCGTCTGCATGAGGCGCTTCGGCTGCGGGTGAAGGACGTGGATTTCGACCGCAACGAAATCGTGGTGCGCAGCGGCAAAGGTGGCAAGGACCGGCTGACGATGCTGCCGGAGAGTCTCGGACCGGCGCTCCATGCGGCGATCGACATCGCCCGTCGGCTGTTCGAGCGCGATCTGGCCCATGGCGTAGCCGACGTCGAATTGCCTCATGCGCTGGCGCGCAAGTATCCCAATGCCGCCCGGGAGTTGGGCTGGCGCTTCATCTTTTCGGCGCCGTCGCTGTCGGTCTGCCCCCGCAGCGGGGCCTATCGCCGGCACCACATTCATGCTTCCCGCATACAGCGCGCGGTGAAGTCGGCGCGAACATCCGCCGGCATCAGCAAGCCGGCGGGCTGCCATACCCTTCGGCACAGCTTCGCGACCCATCTTCTGGAGGATGGGTACGACATCCGCACGGTGCAGGAACTGCTCGGCCATGCCGACGTGAGTACCACGATGATCTATACCCACGTGCTCAACAGGGGTGGTCGTGAGGTACGCAGCCCGCTGGTGGGGCTGAGCTAGGTGGGCCCGATGGTGGCGGTGAAAGCGCTGTGGGCAGGCAGGCTACCGCCAACCTCGTCGCGGATCCCTGCGACGAAGGAGCGGGGATGGTGGGACTCTGCGGTGCCTTTTGCCCTCCCCCCTTGCTGAAACTCGTTATACCGCTCTCGCTATGCGGGGAACAGAGTCCGTGCTCAGGAGCTGCCCGGAGCGGCGGCGCTGCCGGCGAGCAGTCCGCCATCGATGGTGAGTTCGCTGCCGGTCATGTACGGGCACTCGTCGGAGGCGAGCATGACCGCGACGGCGGCCACCTCTTCCGGGGTACCGAAGCGGCGCAGCGGCGTGTCGTGCACGAAGGCGGCCATGTTGGCTTCGCGCTCTGGAGCTTCTCCGAGCAATGCTTCCCACATGGGGGTGAGGATCGCACCCGGATGCAGGGAATTGCAGCGGATGGCAAGGCCCTGCTCGGCGCAGTAGAGGGCCACGGTCTTGCTGTGGTTGCGCACAGCCGCCTTGGAGGCGGCGTAGGCCGCAGCACCGGCAATGCCCACCTGACCGGAGCGGCTCGAGAGGTTGATGATCGCGCCCACGCCACGCTGGGCGCGCATGGCCTGGATGGCGTAGCGGCAGCCGAGGAAGACGCCGTCGAGGTTGGTGGCCATCACGGCCCGCCAGGACGCCAGACTCGCATGTTCGGGGTCCTGGGGCGTGTTGGCCTCAAATCCGGTGATGCCGGCATTGTTCACCAGGATGTCCAGGCGCCCGGATTGGCGCGTGATGACCTCCATGGCGTGCTGCCAGTGGTCTTCTTCGCGCACGTCGAGTTCGAGCCATCTGGCATTGCGGCCCAGTTCGGCAGCGGTGTCCGCGCCCGCGCTTTCGGCGAGATCACTGAGGTAAACCACCGCACCTTCGGCTACGAAGGCGCGGGCAATGGCCGCACCGATACCGCGGGCGGCGCCCGTGACAAGGGCCACCTTGGAGGCGAGTCGGGGCATGAGCAGGACCACCTGAGAGCCAAGAGGCCGCTATGATAAGCATGGTGTCGACAAGAACCAGAGGGGCACGGCATGGGGGCGCAAGGGGGGCGGCTGCCGAACGGCGTGCGCATCGGATACAGCGCGTGGATGCTGTTCTGGGTGGCCGTGGTGCTGTGGGCCTACGGGCCGGCGAACTTCTTCTGGCTCTGCAATGCAGCACAGTTCCTGCTGCTGTGGTCGGTGTGGCGGGAAGATCGGCTGATTCTCTCCAGTCAGGCCGGGGTGGTGGTGCTCATTGGCGTCATCTGGACGGCGGATCTGCTGCTCGCACTGGCCCTGGGCGGCCGGAGTCTCACCGGCATCACCGGCTACATGTTCGATCCCGACTTTCCTCTACTCGCGCGCATCGTGTCACTGTTTCACGTCGGGCTGCCGGTGTTCGTGCTCTGGCTGTGTCTGCGCCTCGGCTATGACCGTCGTGGCTGGTGGCTGCAGTGCGGGCTGGCGGCGGTGCTGCTGATCGCCGGTTACCTGCTCACCGATCCGGTGCGGAACATCAACTATGCCGTGGCGCCCTTTCACATGGAGCAGGTGTGGCTGCCGCACTGGCTCTATCTGCTCGCGGTGGCAGCCGTGGTGCAGCCGCTGATCTTTCTCATCGGGCACCTTCTGGTGGGCGGGCTGCTCGGGCTTTGGCGGGGCAAGGGAGCGGAGGCTCGCGGCTGAGGCCGCTCCCAGGGTGGGGGGTCAGAACTGGCCTTCGGCGCACTGCAGGCAGGTGACGCCGTGGCTCCGCCACATGGCGACGACGCTGGCGCGGTCGTCGACGATGAATCGCAGTCGGGACCGGTCATGCGGGCTCAGGTCCAGCAGCCAGGATTCCTTCAAGGTGACGTCGGCCTGATGGTCGCCGTCGCGGCGCATGCGTAACGGCAAGGTCGGGCCCAGGTGTGTGGCCAGCCAGCGCTCGGTCTCTGCGCGCACCACGTCGCTGCGGCCGGACCAGATCCAGATCTCCCAGCCGGCGGCGCGCAGGGTCTGTGCCAGTTCGATCACCGGCTTGTTGGGGGCATCGTCCCCACAGGCCCGGAAGAAGCGGTCCCAGCGCTTGGGCTTGCGCGCAATGTAATGCAGGCGGTGCTCGATATTGGCCAGGGTGCCATCGAGATCGAAGATCGCCAGCGGGGGTCGTCCGGTGTTCATGGCAGGCGGAACAGCCGGATGAAGGTGTCGGCCATGGCGGCGTCTCCGCCCAGACGCAGCTGGTCTGCGGCCAGGGCATCGGTGAGGGTCTGCTGGCCGCGCACGACGGCGAGCATCACCTCAGGCTGGCATTGAATAGTCAGGTCGGGAGCTGCGTTGTCGGCCGCCTGTGATCGAAGCTCCTTCTTGGTGATGCGAAACGCAAAGGCCTCAGCGCCGAGCTGCAGGCTGACCCGGGCCTTGATGCCGGCAGCCGCCTCGGGGCGGAAGCCGGCCTGCAGCTGCAGGATCACGCTGGTGGGGCTCGGAGCCCCGGTTTCATCGGGCGCCGGGCAGTGGTGGCCGAAACGGGCCAGGGCCAGGAGGATGGGTTCGAGTTCGCGGCCCCGGTGCGTGAGTTCGTAGACTTGGGAGGCCGCCGGGGGCGGCAGAAGGCGACGTTCGATCACCGCACCGGATTCGAGTTCCTCCAGCCGCTGGGACAGAACGTTGGGGCTGACCCCATCGAGACCGGCACGAAGATCGGTGAAGCGCTTGGGGCCGGGCAGGAGTTCACGGACGATGAGCAAGGCCCAGCGTTCGCCGAGCAGATCGAGGGCGCGGGCGATGGGGCAGGGATCCCGGTAGTGGCGACGGCCCGGCATGGGTCAGTTCCCTGGATACGTTTTTCAGACTTTATAGTCCTTAATTAATATCGTCCAGTGCTTAATTCAGAACTGACTGAGTGGGAACGAGGATCCCAGCGAAGGCGTTACCGGGACGAGCAGGCTTATCGTTGATCTTTGGACAGCCACGGCTGCGCATGTCCGCCCGCCAGGGAGAAGTCAGTAACTTATTGAATTGATAGGATATAGATGAGCCGCTGCGATCGACCGCACGGCGGTCTCCTACGGCCTTCGCCCGGGCCAGCGGCCACGGTGACGCGACACTCGCACCGCCCTAGCTGCGGGCGCGGGCTTCGAGGACGGCCACGGCGGGCAGGGTCTTGCCCTCGACGAACTCGAGGAAGGCGCCGCCGCCGGTGGAGATGTAGGAGATGCGGTCGCTGATGCCGAAGGAATCGATGGCGGCCAGGGTGTCACCGCCGCCGGCTAAGGAGAACGCCGGGCTCGCAGCGATGGCTTCGGCCAGCGCGCGGGTGCCAGCGGCGAAGTTGGCGAACTCGAACACGCCGACCGGACCGTTCCAGACGATGGTGCCGGCGGCGGCCAGCTGATCCGCATAGGCGGCGGCAGTCTGAGGGCCGATGTCGAGGATCATCTCTCCCGCGCCCACGTCGCTGATGGCCTTCACCCTCGCTTCGGCATCCTCCGCGAAGCGGTCGGCGACGACGACGTCCACCGGCAGGGGGAAGGACCCGGACTTGGCCAGCCGTCGCGCCTCGTCGACGAGATCGGGTTCCACCAGGGAGGCACCGACCTCGTAGCCGGCGGCCTTGATGAAGGTGTTGGCAATGCCGCCACCGACGATGACCTGATCGGCCACTTCCGCAAGGCGCTCGAGCACGCTGAGTTTGGAGGAGACCTTGGCGCCGCCGACGATGGCGATCAGTGGCCGCTTCGGAGCCTCCAGCGCGAGCCCGAGAGCCTCGAGTTCAGCCACCAGCAGCGGTCCCGCGCAGGCGATGGCCGCGAACTTCGCCACACCGTGAGTGGAAGCCTGGGCGCGGTGGGCGGTACCGAAGGCGTCCATGACGAAGACATCGCACAAGCCCGCCATCTTCCGCGCCAGCGCCTCGTCGTCTTTGCCCTCACCTTTGTTGAAGCGGACGTTCTCCAGCAGCTTGATTTCGCCGGCGGTGATGTCGACGCCGTCTAGCCAGTCGTCCACCAGCGGCACCTCGCGGCCCAGCAGTTCCGACAGCCTTGCAGCCACCGGCGCCAGGGAGTTCTCGGGCTGAGTGCGGGCCGACTCGCCCTCGTCGGGGCGACCAAGGTGGGAACACACCAGCACCGCGGCCCCGGCTTCGAGGGCCTGACGCAGGGTGGGCAGGGCGGCCAGGATGCGGGCATCGCTGGTGACCTTGCCATCCTTGACCGGGACGTTGAGGTCCTCGCGGATCAGTACGCGGCGACCGCGGAGATCCTGATCCGTCATACGCAGGACTTGGGGCATGGTGAACACTCTCCCTGGGCTTGGCCCGGCGCGCCGCTTCGGGCCGCCGGTCGGTCTTTCTCATTCAAGCACTGCACTTGGCAGCGCGTCTGGCGCGGTGACTGCGGCGACCATCGCCCGCCGCTGCGATCAGACCAGCCCGCGAGCCAGTTCCGCAACGTTGTCGGCGGTGAAGCCATACTCCGCCATGACATCGTCCCCGGGACCGGACAGGCCGAAGCGCTCGACGCCGAGTACCTTGCCGTTGCTGCCGGCAAGCCGCCACCAGCAGGCAGGGTGACCGGCCTCCACTACCAGACGCGGCAGGGACTTCGGCAGGACCGCATCGCGATAAGCCGCATCCTGCTCCTCGAAGGCCTCCAGGCAGGGCATGGACACCACCCGCACGGCACCACCCGCTGCGTTGAGCGCTTTGGCGGCATCGACGGCAATGCCCACTTCAGAACCAGTCGCGACGATGATGCGGTCAGGGGTGCCAGCAGGGTCGAGCAGTACATAGCCGCCGCGGGCGATGGCGGCCACCTGATCTGCGCTGCGCTCGGGGCAGGCCAGTTTCTGCCGGGAGAGAATCAGCGCCGTGGGCGCCTGCCCGCGGTTAAGGGCCGCGTGCCAGGCGAAGGCCGTTTCCACCTGATCGCAGGGCCGCCAGGTCTGCAGGTTCGGGGTCATGCGCAGACTGCCGAGCTGCTCCACCGGCTGGTGGGTGGGGCCGTCTTCGCCCAGCGCCAGGGAATCGTGGGTATAGACCAGGATGTTCTGGACACCCATCAGTGCCGAAAGACGCACGGCGTTGCGGGCGTAATCCAGGAAGGTGAGAAAGGTCCCGCCGAAGGGGATGAGACCGCCGTGCAGGGCAATGCCGTTGCAGGCCGCCGTCATGCCGAACTCGCGCACGCCCCAGTACATGTACTGGGCATCCGCCTGATCGGGCGTGACCGTGCTGGCGCCATTCCAGCGGGTGCCGTTGGATCCGGTGAGGTCTGCAGAGCCGCCCAGCAGTTCCGGCAGTTGCGGGCCGATGAGATCGAGCACGGCCTTGGAGGCCTGCCGGGAGGCGATGGCCACCCGGTCGCGCTGGGAACTGGCGGCAAAGTCCAGCAGCGCCTGGTTCAGGCCCGCGGGAAGCTTGCCCTTGAAGGTGCGCTCGAACTCGGCGGCCAGCTCCGGGTGGGCCTGCCGGTAGCCGTCGAACTTGCCGAGCCACTCGGCCCGCCGCTGACCGCCCTGACGGCGACAGTCCCATTCGTTGCGGATCTCGTCTGGAATCTCGAAGGGCCCGTGAGGCCAGTCAAGCTGCTTGCGGGTCAGCGCGATCTCCTCCGCCCCCAGCGCTGCGCCGTGGGCCGCGGCGGTGCCGGCCTTGTTGGGCGAACCGAAGCCGATCTCCGTCCTGCAGCAGAGCATGGAAGGGCGGCCGTCGGCGCGGGCCTTGGCAATGGCCTTGCTCAGGGCCTCGCCATCATGACCATCGACATCGCGGATCACCTGCCAGCCGTAGGCCTCGAAGCGCGCCGGGGTGTCGTCGGTGAACCAGCCTTCGATCTTGCCGTCGATGGAGATGCCGTTGTCATCGTAGAAGCAGATCAGCTTGCCGAGTTTGTGGGTGCCCGCCAGCGATGCAGCCTCGTGGGAGAT
The DNA here is from genome assembly GCA_020832085.1 of Gammaproteobacteria bacterium. Taxonomy (GTDB): domain Bacteria; phylum Pseudomonadota; class Gammaproteobacteria; order Pseudomonadales; family Azotimanducaceae; genus SLTB01. Next base: position 7,221 of record JAFIFJ010000037.1, read on the forward strand.
GCCCTCCATCAGGCAGCCGTCACCGAGAAACACCCAGGTGTGGTGGTCCACCACCTTGAACCCGGGCCGGTTGAAGCGAGCAGCCAGAATCTTCTCCGCCAGCGCCATGCCCACGGCGTTGGCGAAACCCTGACCCAGGGGGCCCGTGGTGGTCTCGATGCCCGGCAATTCGCCGTACTCGGGGTGGCCCGCGGTGGGCGCATGAAGCTGACGGAAGTTCTTCAGGTCGTCCAGCGACACCTTGTACCCGGTGAGATGCAGCAGGGCGTAGAGCAGCATGGAGCCGTGGCCGTTGGAAAGCACGAAGCGGTCGCGATCGGCCCAATCTGGCGCGCCGGGGTCGTGGCGCAGATGCTCGCGCCAGAGCACCTCGGCGATATCGGCCATGCCCATGGGTGCCCCGGGGTGTCCGCTGTTGGCACGCTCGACGGCATCCATGGCCAACGCCCGAATGGCATTGGCCCTCTCACGACGGGTGGGCATTTCTCGCTCTCCTCTGGGGCAGGGTCCGGGAGCCTGCGGGCGCTCATTGTCCTGATCCATCGCCGGGCACGCAACGCAGGAGCCATGCAGACCATCGGGCCGGCCACGGAGCAAGTCGATGGCGGCTCATGCTGCGCCTGCAAAGGTTTCAAGTCGGCATTGGGCTCAATGGCCCGGATCGCGTCGCCACGCCCCGCTGCAGCCAGTACAATGCGCGGCGTTTGCCGGCGCACCGGGTGCCGGCCCCCACGGGTGTGTGCCCGCGTCTGTACAGGATCCCGCTATGTCCGAGTATGCGATCTTCACCTCCGAGTCCGTCAGCGAAGGCCATCCCGACAAGATGGCGGACCAGATCTCCGATGCCATCGTCGACGCCATGCTCGGCGTCTACCCCGACGCGCGCGTCGCCGTCGAAACGCTGGTGAAGACCGGCATGGTGGTCCTGGCCGGAGAGATCCGCATCCCTGAGGGAACGGCCATTCCCTATGAGGATCTCGTGCGGCGCACGGTGGCGGAGATCGGCTACACCTCCAGCGAGGTCGGCTTCGACGCCGGCACCTGCGCGGTGATCAATGCCATCGGCCAGCAATCCGCAGACATCGCCATGGGCGTGGATGAGGCCAGCGACCACGAGCAGGGAGCGGGCGATCAGGGCCTGATGTTCGGCTACGCCACCAACGAAACCGACGTGCTGATGCCGGCGCCCATCACCTACTCCCACCGACTGGTCCAGCGGCAGGCGGAAGTTCGCAAGAACGGTCGTCTGGCCTGGCTGCGCCCCGATGCCAAGAGCCAGCTGACGTTCCAGTACGGACCCGACGGCAAGCCCGTGGCCATTGACGCCGTGGTGCTCTCCACCCAGCACGACCCCTCCGTGAGCCAGAAGGCCCTGCACGAGGCGGTGATGGAAGAGATCATCAAGCCAGTGCTGCCGCCGAACTGGTTCTCCTCGAAGACCAAGGTCTACATCAACCCCACCGGTCAGTTCATCATCGGCGGCCCCATGGGCGACTGTGGTCTCACCGGCCGCAAGATCATCGTCGACACCTACGGCGGCATGGCCCGCCACGGCGGCGGCGCCTTCTCCGGCAAGGACCCCTCCAAGGTGGACCGCTCCGCCGCCTATGCCGGCCGCTACGTGGCCAAGAACATCGTCGCCGCCGGGCTGGCGGATCGCTGCGAGATCCAGCTGTCCTATGCCATCGGTGTGGCCGAACCCACGTCTATTTCCGTGAACACCTTCGGCACCGGCAAGCTGCCCGATGACCGCATCGCCATGCTGGTGCGTGAGCACTTCGAGCTGCATCCGAAGGGGCTCATCGCCATGCTCGACTTAAAGCGCCCGATCTATCGCAACACGGCAGCCTACGGTCACTTCGGCCGCGAAGAACCGGACTTCACCTGGGAGCGCACCGATCGCGCCGACGCCCTGCGCGCAGAGCTCTGAGCGTCCCCATGACGACCTTGCAGCGCGTCTCCTTCGAGTTCTTTCCACCGCGTGACGCCGCCGGCCTCGAACGTCTGGCTGCGGTGCGCACGCGACTGGATGCCGCGGCGCCTGAGTTCTACTCCGTCACCTATGGCGCCGGCGGTTCCACCCGGGATCGCACCCGCGATCTGGTGCTGGACATTCACGCCGAGGGGCGCACCGTGGCCCCCCATCTGTCCATCGGTTCCGACGCACCGGAGGCCGTGCAGACGTTGCTGGATGCCTATCGGCAGGCAGGCATACGTCACCTCGTGGCGCTGCGCGGCGACATCCCCTCCGGTCTCGGCAGTCGTGCCGAGGTGCACTACGCAGAAGAGCTGGTGACGCTGGTCCGCGCACACAGTGGCGATCATTTCCGCATCTTCGTGGCCGCCTATCCGGAAGTGCATCCGGATTCGCGCTCGCCGGAATCCGACCTGGCCCACTTCGCGGACAAGGTGGCTGCAGGCGCGGACGAGGCCATTACCCAGTACTTCTACAACGCCGATGCCTACTTCGACTTCGTCGGCCGCTGCCAGCATGCCGGCGTCAAGGTGCCCATCGTCCCGGGCATCATGCCCATCACCAACTACGCCAATCTGCTGCGCTTCTCCGAAGGTTGCGGGGCCGAGATCCCGCGCTGGATCAGGAAGCGCCTGGAGCACCTGCAGGACGACACTTCATCGCTGCAGGCCTTCGGACTGGACGTGGTCACCGACCTCTGCGAACGACTGCTGGCCGGCGGCATCCCGGGCCTGCACATCTACTCCATGAACCAGTCCAAGATTCCCCTGGCCCTGCTCGACCGCCTCGGCCACCCGCTCGCCGGGCGCGCCTGACTCCATGCGCACCCCGCGGCTGCTGCTGGCGGGCAGAACCCTGCAAGCCGGCCCCTGCGAGTTCGACGGCGATGCCGTGCATCATCTTGCCCGCGTGCTGCGGCGCCGACCTGGCGATGCGGTGATTCTCTGCGACGGCGCCGGGAGTGCCTTCGAAGGTGTGATCGAGATGCTGGACGGCAAGCGCTGCCGGGTGCTTTTGGAGCGGCCCTGCGATGCTGCCGAGTCGCCGCTGCAACTGCGCCTGGGCCTGGCGCTGCTGCGCGGTGAGCGCATGGACTATGCGCTGCAGAAAACCTGCGAGCTCGGCGTCAGCCACATCGATCTTCTGATCACCGAGCGGGTCGAGGTGCGCCTGGACGGCAAGCGCCTCACCAATCGCATGCAGCACTTCGAAGGTGTACTCGCCCATGCCCTGCAGCAGTCCGGAAGAACGAGACTGCCTCGGCTTGCGGCACCGCAGCGGCTCGCGGACTGGCTCGCTGGCCTGCAGGCCAGCGTGTCACAGCAGGAACGTCGGCTGATCCTGGACCCGGAAGGTGAAGCGCTGCAGAGGGGTGGTCCGGCCGATGGCTTCATCTTGGCCAGCGGCCCGGAGGGCGGGTTCGAAGATGGAGAGGTGACCCTGCTCGCCGCCGCCGGATTCGAACGCGTCCGCCTCGGTCCCCGCGTACTGCGAGCTGAGACGGCACCGGTGGCCGCCCTGTCGGTGCTGCAGTGGCTGTACGGAGATTTCGCCGGCTGAACGCAATGTCGCGGCGTTGCTGGGGCTGTCGCACGCAAGTGGAACGGACGAGCGGTTCATGCTGCGTACGCAGGGCCAGGTCCGGGCTTGCCGACCGGGAGCGGTCAGGGCCGCGCGGCGGGACCGTAGAGCCGGTGTTCGAGGATCTGGTCTTCGAGGAAGGCAAGGCGGGGAATGATGGCCACGTCCTCGCCCAGGTACACCCGGCCCAGTTCAGCCGCCGAACCCAGAGCGTCGGATTCGGCATCCGCGACGGCGTCGAGATCCTCGGCCGCCAGACGCAGCAGCCGTGGCGTGCCACGGGTCAGCATTCCGTAGAAGCCGAATTCCGGAATATCGCGAGTTCGGTTGATCACCAGAATACCGTCTGCGCTGGTCATCGGCGGCCCGGCACCGTCACCGGAGCGGATGCCCTCGAAACTGATGAGCGGCAGAATCACGCCCCGCCACATGATCCGTCCCATGCACCAGGGCGGCAGGCCGTCTGTGGTCCGGACGCGCTGACCGCGCATCACCTCGGCTACCGCTACGTTCGGCAGCAGCAGGCTGCCCCCCGCAATGGGTGCCAGAATGCAGGCGAGTTCGGCATCGTCATTCATGTGGCGGTGAGTTCTTCGATCGTGGCCAGCAGCTCGGCTTCCTGGAAGGGCTTGCCGAGGAAGCGATTCACGCCCAGCTCCTCCGCCTTTTCACGATGTTTATCGCCCGTGCGCGAGGTGATCATGATGATCGGCAGGCCCGCCAGGCGCGCCTCGTTGCGGACGTGACGGGCGACTTCGAAGCCATCCATGCGCGGCATCTCGATGTCCAACAGCATGACGTCGGGCCGCATGTCCTGCAGCACGCTCACCGCCTCAACGCCGTCTTTGGCCACCGTCACCGCCATGCCCTGCCGCTCGAGGAGGCGGGTGGTGACCTTGCGCACGGTGACCGAATCGTCCACCACCAGAACCTGTCTGGGTCGATCCTCCCGTCGCGGCAGCGGTACGCTGCCCTGATCCAGGGAGAACTCCGCGGCACCCCGCAGCAGTGAGGGCAGATCGAGGATGACCACCACGCGGCCGTCGCCGAGGATGGTGGCCCCGGACACGCCCTGCACGGTCGCAAACTGCGGGCCGAGGTTCTTGACGACGATCTCGCGGCTACCCGCGACGCCGTCCACATGCACGGCGCGGCCCTGATCGCCGCTGCGCACCATCAGTACCGGCAATGACTGCACGTCTTCACGCACCGGTGCGGAATGACCGAGCCAGGCCCCGAGGTAGGACAAGGCGTAGTGGCGCCCGGCGTAATCGAAGCCGGGAGCGTCTCCCTCATACTGAAGTTTGAGCTGTTGCGGGCTGACCCGGACGATGCCCTCGATGGTGTTCAGCGGCAGCGCGTACTCCTCATCGCCGACCACCACCATCAGCGCCCGGTTGATGGACACCGTGAACGGCAGGCGGACGGTGAAGCGGGTTCCTTCGCCGAGCACCGAGGCGATGCTGATGCTGCCGCCCATCTGCCGGACTTCGCTGTTGACCACGTCCATGCCGACGCCGCGGCCGGAAATCTGGGTGACGGCGGAAGCCGTCGAGAAGCCCGGCGCCATGATGAAGCCGAGCAGTTCCTCTTCCGAAGCCTCGGCGTCCGGGTCGAGCAGCCCTTTCTCGATGGCCTTGCTGCGGACCACGTCGGCGTCGATGCCGCCACCGTCGTCGGAGACTTCCACCAGGATCTCGCCGCCCTCACGGGCCAGACGCAGCATGATGGTGCCGGCCGCAGGCTTACCGCGTTCGGCACGACGCTCGGGCGATTCGATGCCGTGGTCCACCGCGTTGCGCAGCATGTGCTCCAGCGGCGGAATCATGCGCTCAAGGATGTTGCGGTCGAGTTCGCCCTCGGCGTCACGAACCTCCAGGTTCACCGGCTTCGACAGCTCCCGACCCACCTGGCGGACGATCCGCTGCAGGCGCGGGAGCAGTCGGGAGAAAGGGACCATGCGCGTGCGCATGAGCCCCTCCTGGAGCTCGGTGTGGATCCGCCCCTGTTGCAGCAACAGCGTTTCGGTGTCGCGGGCGCGATCCACCAGGGTCTGACGCAGGTCGGTGACGTCCGAGGCGCTCTCCGCCAGGGTCCGTGCGAGCTCCTGGAGCTGGGAATAGCGGTCCATCTCCAGCGGGTCGAAGTCTTCGTAACCGTCCCGGGCGGTCTGCTCCTGGCGGAACAGCACCTGGGCCTCCGTTTCCAGTTCGAGCCGACGGACCTGCTGCCGGATGCGATCGATGGTGGCGGCCATCTCCTCCAGGGCCAGACCGAAGTCCGTCACCTGCTGCTGAATCCGCCCGCGCATGATGCTGCTTTCGCCCGCCAGGCTGACCAGATCATCGAGCAGCCCGGCGGCCACCCGGATCATTTCCTGAGAGGCTTCCTTCAGCGGCGTTTCGGCAGCGGAACGCTCCGGCTCTGCCCGTTGGGCTGGAGTCGGTTCTGGTGCGGCCTGCCCAGGTGCGGCCTGCCCAGGTGCGGCCTGCTCAGGTGCGGCCTGCCCAGGTGCTTCCGTCGAGGGCCATTCCTGCGCGGCCTCAGGTGGCGATTCGAATGCGGCAGGTGGAGGGGCGTCGACTGCCTGCCCCGGATCGAGCCGGCCGACTCGGACCACCAGCGCGTCCACCGCCTCTTGCATCTGCGCCAGGAAGTCGGCGGCCGGCGTCTGGCCACGAACCGTGGTCAACGTGGTTTCGAGATCATGAGCGGTGTCGCCGAGGGCGGAGAGGCCGGCCATGCGGGCACCCCCCTTGAGGGTGTGCAGATCCCGCAGCAGGGATTCGAGGTGCAACTCGTTGTCCGGTTCCCGCTGCCAGTCGCCAAGGGTGGCGTCCAGGCTCTCGGTCAGTTCCTGCGCTTCCTCCTGGAAAAGCGCGAGAATTTCCGGATCCGCTTCCGCGACCCCCGCTTCGGCCGCATACGGGGCGATTGCCGGCGCTTCCTGCTGGGTTGGTTCTTCTGCAGCATCCCATTCCGGGACCGACGCAGCCGGCTCGTCCATCTCAGGCTGAGGGGGCGGTGCCGGGGGCAACAGCTCCTCCGTAGCCAGCCCCTCGAGGTCGAAGTCGGATTCGACGGGTGCCGAGGTGGACGAGGGCAGATCTTCCGTCGCGGCCGTGGCCCAGTCCTGACCGCCCTCGGGAGCGAGCGGCTCCGTGCTTTGCACGGACGAAGCTGACCCGCTGCCTACCGCTTCGCCGCGCCGCAGACGAGCGATGCGTCCGATGAGCTCGTCGAGTTCGTCCTGCAGTCGGCCGCGCACCGAAGCATCGTCATCGTCCGCCTCGCCGAGCCAGCTTTCCAGTTCGTGTACCCGGCTGCCGAGGCCATCGAGGCCCGCCATGCGGGCGCCGCCTTTGAGAGTGTGAAGGGCCCGCATGAGCCCCTCCCGTGCCGCAGCCGAGGGCCACGCGGCCAGCCCTGTTTCCACATCCTGCAGCAGCTCGTCGGCTTCCTCGAAGAAGATGTCGAGCATCTCCGGATCGAGGTCCAGCGTGCTCGGATCATCCACCAGCGAAGCATCCGCCTGGCCCGCCGCTCCCGTGAAGGCTTCGATGTCGGCAACCGCCGCGCGGGCATCGGGAACTTCGAGTCCGGCCGCCAGGGCATCGAGTTGGGCCAGGAGCTGCTCGTGGCCATGATGGACGGCCTGCTGGGCGTCGTATGCCGGAGTCCCCCGCTTTCCGATGGCGTGGCCGAGCGCGGCAGCCAGGGCTGCGATGGCACCTTCGCCTACAGCGCGTGCGCGCTGGCTGAGTTCGCTCAACTCCCCGCACAGGGCAACTCGGCTCTGGGTGTCGATGACGCCGGCCGCCCAGGTATCGATGACAGCGGCACCATCGACGATACGGTCCATGGCATCCGAGCGGAAGACTTCCGCGACCGTGCCACCCGGGGCTGCGCCGCTTTCCCTGGCAGAGATTTCCGCCATCAGCTCGTCGCTGAGGGCATCCGCTGCATCCACAAAGGCGGCATCGGCATCGGAAAACACCGGTTCCGTGCCCATCTGGAGCAGATAGGACCGCAGGGCCTCCATGCGCTCGACGCCGCGTTGCAGGACGTTGAGCAGGGCATCGTCTGCGCTGCGCTGGATTTCCAGGTAACCGCGCACGAGATGTTCCATGCGCGCGGCCACCTCCGAGAGGCCAGGCAGCTCCGCCATGGCCGCACTGCCCTTGAGGGTATGCAGCGCCCGGCGGACGCCATCCACCAGCGGTGGGCAGATGCCGGTCTGCCTGTGCTCGGCCAGATACGCATGCAGCGTGGCCAGGTGCTCGCCAGCTTCCTGGTCGAAGACTTCGAGCAGTTCCGGCTCGGCCTCCGAACCTTCGTCAGCCCCGGTCTCCGGCCCTTCGAAGTCCTCATCGAGGATGAAGTCAGACTCCATCACAGGCTTAGAGTCCAACTGCAGCTCATTGGCTTCGTCGTCTTCGTACTGCAGGTCCTCCTCGCTGCCTCCGGAGGCCAGAATGTCGGCGTTTTCCATCAGGCGCTGAACGTCGGTGTCCTGATCCCGGCGTTCAGCGAAGGCCTGCCGCAGGGCCGGAACCGCCGCCCGCGCACGGTGCACCAGATCCAGCACCGGCTGGCTCGCCGCGATGGTGCCGTCGATGACCCGGTTGAGCATGTTCTCCACCGACCAGGCCAGTTCTCCGATGACCGCAGCGCCCACCATGCGCCCACTGCCCTTGAGGGTATGGAAGGCGCGGCGGACATCACCGAGGGCATCCCGATCCATGGGATCGCTGCGCAGCGCCGGCAAGCGCTGGTCGAGATGCTCGAGAACCTCGTCCACCTCTTCGAGAAAAATCTCGATGATCTCGTCATCGATGAGCGGGTCGTCCTCGTCATCGTCTTCGAAGGCAACCACCGCGGTCTCACCAGGGCTGCTCGTTGCTTCATCCTGCTGACGGGACGTCGTGGCCCCGTCGTCCGGCGCAGGACCCAGATCAAAGGCATCTTCGGTCGGAGCACTGAATTCTGAGGGGCTGTCGTCGGCCGGAGCGCCACGGGGTGCTGGCGGTGACTCCTCATCGAACGGCGGCGCCTCGAAACCCTCGTCGACACCAGAGTCGAAGGCCTCGTCCACCGCTGCCGCCAGGTTCGACGCCACTTCCTCCGAGGGCCCACTTCGGGGCGGCAGCTCCGTCTGCAGTGGCTCGTCAGCGTCCATCGCCGGCGGCGCGTCGAAATCCTGATCACTCTCGAGGTCGAAGTCCGCTTCGGTCGGCGCAGTCAGCTGCGAAGGCGCGTCATCAGCAGGAGCGCCAAGAAGCGCGTCATCAACGACTTCCTCGGTGGCTTCGTCGGCGGACGCCGGCTCGAAGTCCACCTCGTCAGTCAGGGCAACCTCCGCGCCGGCCACTTCAGGCTGCGATGCCCCCTCGTCAGCCAGATCAGTTTCGAACGATGTCGACGGCGGAAACGGCTCGGGCTCTGGATCGACGGATGCGACACCTTCGTCCGCCCCGGTGGTCTCATCGTCGTCCACCCGCATGACCGGCAGTAAGGGCGCAGCGGTGGCAAGAGCGGACAACGGATAGCCGAGCTCGGTCACGCTCTCGTCGGCAATGTCGAGCAGCTTGGGATCGGGAATGGAGCGATCGGACAGCATCCGCTCGAGGTAGTAGTCGATGCTGGTCAAGGCGTCCGCAAGGGTGTCGAGACGCTGCCACTCCGGCACCCGCTGGTCGGCGAGAATCTCGTTCTGCAGGTACAGCCGGCAGCACTCCACCAGATTGCTGGCGCGCTCGAGCGGAATCAGGCCGAGCACACTGCGCACTGCGGCCAGGGTGCCGGCAATGGGGCTCAGGTGCGCGTGCTCCCACTCTGAACTGACGAAATCGACGATGGACTGCTTCACGCCTTCGAGTGAACTGCGCACTTCCCGAATCACCGCCGTGTGGGCCTCGGACAGGGAACCGGGTATGAGGTCGCCGTCTTCGCTCGAGATTCCGGCCAGGGCCATCAAGCGGCCGTCCACTTCCAGTACGGCGCTGGCCACGTCCATGACAGCGTCATCGCTGGCACTGCCTTCGCGCACCAGCGTTGCCACGGCCTCGAGCTGGCTGTTGATCCGCTCCTCGAGTTCATCGAGGCCGACCACGGCCAGGGTGCCGGCCACCCGCTGCAGGACGTCAGCCAGCCCCGTCAGCTCAGCGGTATCCTTGACGCTGCCGCGCGCGAAGAGATCGAGCTGATCGCGTATCCCTGCCAACTCTTCATGGAGGGCTGCCGCGACGGTGGCAATGGTGGCGTCGTCGGCACCGGCGGAGAAATCCTCGGCACCGGAAGCAACAGCGTCTGACCATTGGCTGCGCAGGGCGATGACCCGTGCAGAGTCCCTATCCGTTGCGGGTTCGAGCCGCTCGCGCAGGGCCTCTGACAGTTCGGCAGGTGCCGGACTCTGCAGAGACTGTTCCGGCGTCTCGGCCAGTCTGCGAATCTCCGCATCCAACCGCCGCAGCAAAGGCAGCAGCGCCGCGGTATCGCTGCTCGCGTCCTGACGCTCCATGCCGGCAGCCGCAAGGGCCCAGAGCCGGGACAAAGGCGAGGTGGGCGTGACGGCTTCGAGCTGCGTGAACAGGCGATCGAAGAAGGCCCACAGCTTTTCTGCGGGCTGGCTTCTGCGCAGCAGTGCCAGCATGGCCTTCTGGTAGCTAGCCCGCAGTTGCCGCACCTTGTCTGGTCCGTTTGCAGCGATGAACGCCGCCATGGCTTCCGCATCGACGCCCCTGGCGACCAGCTCTTCGGGGGCTTCACCGCGGGCCACACGCAGGCGATTGAGCAAGGGACGATAGGGGCGCAGTTCGTCCGCCGCCCCGCGCTGGACCCGGTCGAGATGGGCTGCGAGCTGGAGAATGCCCTCCATGAGGGCTTCCTGAGCGCCCGCCTGGTCCGCCAGGGTGCCGTCCATCAGTGCCTGGGCGACGGCTTCGAGCTCGGCAGCGAACGCCACCGCTCCGGGGAGCTCGACCATCTGCAGGGTGCCGTGAACCTGATGCAGGCGACTCAAGCACTGGCGAGCCTGAGTGGCATCGCGTCCCGCCTCGACATAGGCCTCGAGGGCTTCCTGGGCCTGCTTCAGGGTCGTGTCGATTTCGTCCCTGACCCAGTCCAGGGCCATGAAACTGCGGCTATCACTCATGGCTCATGCCAGCCCTGGTCCATGCCATCCCATGCCGTCTCAGGCGCCCGATGCGGCGCCGGTGATCCGGGCTCCGCCGCCTTTGGAGTCGTGCACCGCCCGCGGCGTGATGGGCAGCTCTGCACTCAGCTCCGGCTGCCGTTCCGGCAGCTTGAAGCCTTCCACTGAACGGCGCATCTGCGAGGCCATGTTCGCCAGTTCGCCGATGGAGCGCGCCGTCGCCTCCGAGCTCGCGGAGGTGGTGGACGTGATTTCCTGAATGACCGTCATGGTGTTGGAAATCTGACCGGCGGTGGCGGCCTGCTGACGCGCCGTGTCGGAGATGTTCTGAATCAGTTCGGCGAGGCTCTGGGAAACACCTTCGATCTCCTCCAGCGCCACGCCCGCATCCTGGGCCAGCCGCGCCCCTTCCACCACCTCCGTGGTGGTCTGCTCCATGGAGATGACCGCCTCGTTGGTGTCGGTCTGGATCGCCTTCACCAGCGCACCAATCTGCTTGGTGGCCGCGGAGGCCCGCTCGGCCAGCCGCTGCACTTCGTCCGCCACCACCGCGAAGCCCCGGCCCGCATCTCCGGCCATGGAGGCCTGGATCGCGGCATTCAATGACAGAATGTTGGTCTGGTCGGCGATGTCGTTGATCAGCGATACGATGTCACCGATCTCCTGGGAACTCTCGCCGAGACGCTTGATTCGCTTCGAGGTTTCCTGGATCTGGCCGCGGATGCGATCCATGCCGCCGATGGTGTTGCGCACCACCACGCCGCCCTTGCCGGCAATCTCCACCGCCCGCTCGGCAACCGTAGCGGATTCAGCAGCGTTGGTGGACACCTCGTCGATGGAGCTGGCCATCTGGTTCACCGCCTCGGTGGCGGCATCGATTTCGCGGGCCTGATTGTCTGCCGCCTGGGCCAGACTGCGAGCCGTGGACTGGGTTTCGTCGGCGGCGGAGGCCACCTGGACGGAGATACGGTTGATGTTCGCCACCAGTCCGCGCATCTGGTCGATGGCGAAGTTGATGGAATCGGCAATGGCGCCAGTGAAGTTCTCGGTCACGGACGCATGAACGCGCAGATCGCCGTCAGCGAGGTCCGCCAGTTCATCGAGCAGGGTGAGAATGGCCTGCTGGTTCTGGGCATTCTGCCGTGCCTGCACGTTGAGCCGGTTCTGGGCGTCGCGAATGATCATCCAGGCCATGAGAATGACCAGGACCATGCCGATCATGGCGATGAGCAGCCCGGGATTGGAAAGCACGGAACCCTGGACGACGAAGGCCCATCCCAGCGCTGCAGCCGTTGCGGTGATGAACACCACCAGCAAGGTCGGCAACAGGACGTTCCCACGCTGCCGCCTGTGACCACTGCGTTCTTTCATGTCTGCCGCTCCCCTATTGCCGTCTGGGCTGCCATCAGGCGCTTCTCCTCAAGGACACGCCGACTTCGAAAAACTTGGGCTCCCGAACCAGAGCCCGGACTTCCATCACCCACCACTGGCGGGCGCTCTGGCGGTAGCTGCCGCGTATGAATCTGGCCAGCCCCGGCTCTACCTTTTCGTCGACGCCGACTTCCGCCTCCTGCGGTTCGAACTGCAACATGCCGAAGGACTGCTCCACCAGCAGTCCGCAGTACAAATCCCCGTCTTCCACCACCAGCGTTCGCCACTCGGAGCGCCCGGTCGTGTTCTCGAGCCCCAGATAGGTGCACAGGTCCACCACCGGCAACAGCCTGCCCCGCACGTTGGCCACGCCGAGCACCCAGTCTTCGACGCCCGGGATCGGCGTCAGCCGCGGCGGCGCCAGCACTTCGAGCACCTGCCCGAGTTCCGAAACCAGGCGATTGCCGCCGACGTTGAAACCGAGCCCACGCCAGGGCTCCACCATGGCCTGTCGAGCCGGCAAAGGCAGCGCAAAAGCGGCGGCGCTGCGGGCCACCTGCCGCAGCAGGGCCATGCCCTCTGAACGGCTGCCGTCATCCGGCATCGTCATGTCCTGTGCTGCCGGCAAGCCTCAGCTTCCCAGTACCTGTTTCACGGCGTTCATGAGTTCCGCCTCCTTGACGGGCTTGGTGAGGTACCCCTTGGCGCCCTGACGCTCGCCCCAGATCCGATCCGCTTCCTGATCCTTGGCGCTGACGATGATCACGGGAATGTGTGAGGTGGCGGCTTCCCGGCTGATCTGCCGCGTGGCCTGAAATCCGTTGACCTCCGGCATGACCACGTCCATCAGCACCAGATCGGGCTGCTCGGAGCCGGCCAGGGCCACCCCCTCCTTGCCGGTGGATGCGGCGAGAACCTCGTGGCCGTGGCGACCCAGCATCTGGGCGAGTTGCCTCAGCTCCGTGGGTGAGTCATCGACGATCAGTATTCTGGCCATCTGGAGATTGGCTCCGTTGGTGATCACGCCGCGAACCCCTGGTTCGCGCTGCCTCGACCAGCGTCCGACTAAGGCCGCCGGCGGTCCTGCAATCTCAAGTCGCCTCGGGAACGAGCTCTCGAATGGCGCCGAGCAATTCCTCGCGACTGAAGGGCTTGGTGAGATACTGGTCGGAACCGACGATGCGCCCCTTGGCCTTGTCGAACAGGCCGTCCTTCGACGACAGCATCACCACCGGCGTCGACTTGAAGTCCTTGTTGTTCTTGATCAGGGCACAGGTCTGATAGCCGTCGAGCCGCGGCATCATGATGTCGACGAAGATGATCGAGGGTTTGGTATCAGCGATCTTCGCCAACGCGTCGAAACCGTCGGTGGCCGTAATGACCTCAAAGCCCTCCTTCTGCAGCAGCGTCTCCGCCGTTCGCCGAATGGTCTTCGAATCGTCGATCACCATGACCTTCACGCTGCGCGTGTCGTCAGCCATCCCAATCCCGCCTTGATTGACCACCACAGACCCAACCCGTGGGGCCCCGCTAACGCCGTCGGCCCGCATCGCATGCTGCGATGCCGGCAAACACCCGCGAATCTTGTAGCACAGCGTTGAGACTCATGCCATAAGTAAGCGCCAGCTTTGAACTTTCGTCCGTCGAGCAGGTCACGTATTCGAGCTTCGATGGCTTGCCCCGCCCCTGAGCGGGGTTTAACCTGCCAAGCGTCCTCCTCACTTGGAAACCGCCATGACAGATCTCGGCATCGTGATGGATCCGGTCACGACGCTGCACCGCAAGAAGGACTCCACCCTGGCCATGATCACGGCCGCCGAGCGGCGAGGCTGGCGGGTGCGTTACATCCTTCAGGGGGACATTCACCTGGCTGGCAACCGGGTGATGGCCTTCATGCGCGACATCAGCATCGACCTCGATGCCGAACCGTTCTGGACCCTTGGCGAGACCCAGCTCGAGCCCCTGTCCGATCTGGACATGGTGCTGATGCGCAAGGATCCGCCCTTCGATCTGGAGTACGTCTACAGCACCTATCTGCTGGAGCAGGTGGAGGCCGCCGGAACACCGGTGGTGAATCGCCCCCAGAGCCTGCGGGACTGCAACGAGAAGCTCTTCGCCACCCGCTTCCCGGAATGCGGGCCTCCGCTGGTGGTGACCCGTCGCGCCGACGTCCTGCGCACCTTCTTGGGCGAACACGGTGACGTGGTCATGAAGCCCTTAGACGGCATGGGCGGTGCATCCATCTTTCACGTCCGGCCGGGCGACACCAACCTGTCCGTGATCATGGAAACCCTGACCAACCACGGTCGGCAGCTGATCATGGCCCAGCGCTACATCCCCGAGATCGCCGATGGCGACAAGCGCATCCTGGTCATCGACGGGGAGCCCGTGCCCTTCGCCCTTGCCCGCATTCCGGCCAGCGGCGAGACCCGCGGCAATCTGGCCGCCGGCGGCCGCGGCGAAGCCCGACCGCTGACGGACCGGGACCGCTGGATCTGTGCGCAGGTGGCCCCTGCCCTGCGCCAGCGCGGCCTGCGCTTCGTCGGCCTCGACGTGATCGGTGACTACCTCACCGAAATCAACGTCACCTGCCCCACCTGTATCCGCGAACTCGACGCTCAGTGCGGGCTCGACATTGCCGGCGATCTGCTCGACCGCCTGGCCAGCGACCTGCCGTCCCAGGTGGCTGCTTCGGCATGAACACCCCCTTGGCGGTTGCTGGGGCCACTACGGCGGCCGCCTTCGCGCTCGATCGCCCCGAGGCCGAGGTCGGCGCCGGTGATCGGCTGTCGTTTGCCCTGTTCCTGGTGGCAGCGCTGCACGTCGCCATCATTCTCGGCATCAGCTTCGTCATGCCGGAACCGCGCGAAGCCTCTCGCAGCCTGGAGGTCACCCTGGCCCAGTTCCAGAGCCGGGAGGTCCCCATCGATGCGGACTACATGGCCCAGGCCGATCAGGAAGCCAGCGGCGACCTGGACGAGGCACGGGAAATGACCACGGACCGCCCGAGCCGGGACGATGATGCCCACCTCGCGGACGCCTTCGAACCGGTACCCCCCGTCACCCGGGAAGACACTGTCGTCCGCAGCATCACCAGCACCGCCAGCCCGTTCCGGGTCGAGGACAGTGAAGCTGTGATCACCGAGCCCGAACCCGCCCCGGATCTGCGCGACCTGATGCTGCGCCGCGCCCAAGCGCTGTCCAGCCTGGACGCGCGGCAAAGCATCGAGGTGCAGCAGGACGCCCGCGGTCCGCGGGTACGCCGCATCACCAGCGCCAGCACCCGCACCGCCGTGGAGGCCGCCTACGTCAACGCCTGGCGCAACAAGATCGAGACCCTCGGCAATCTCAACTATCCCGCAGAGGCGCGCCGCCGCAGCCTCGAAGGCGACCTCAGGGTGCTGGTGGAGATCGATGCCAGCGGCGCCTTGCGTGACGTGCGCATCCTCGATTCCAGCGGTTCGGCAGTGCTGGACGAGGCCGCCATGCGCATCGTCCGCCTCGGTGCCCCCTATCTGCCGTTTCCTGAGGAAATGAGGCGCGAAGCCGACATCCTGCAGATCGTCCGCACCTGGCAGTTCAGGCGTGGCATGGTGGACAGCGGCTGATGGACAGTGGCCTGAAGCATCAGTTCCTGCTCGCCATGCCGACCCTGGCCGGCAGCTACTTTGCCGGCACCATCACCTACCTCTGCGAACACAATGACGACGGCGCGCTGGGCCTGATGATCAATCGTCCGGTGGCCGACGTGCAGCTCGGGGAACTGTTCGACCAGCTGGAGATCACCGGGACCCGCTTTCGCGATGCGCCGGTACTGGAAGGGGGACCGGTACAGCGGGACCGGGGTTTCGTCCTGCACAGCGACGACGTGGTGCTGGAAAGCTCCCTGCTGCTGCAGGAGGGTCTGGTGCTGACCACGGCCCGGGAGATCCTGGCGGCCATCGCCGAAGGCACGGGTCCGGCGCGCTTCCTGGTCTGCGTCGGCTATGCCGGCTGGGGTGCCGGCCAGCTGGAGACGGAACTGGCAGAGAATGCCTGGCTGACCTGTGCGGGCGATCCTGAGATCATCTTCGATGCGCCCTTTGCAGAGCGCATCGATCGTGCCGCAGCCAGTCTGGGTATCGACTTCCGCCTCATCAGCGGCGAGGCCGGCCACGCCTGATGGCCGATGACCAACCTCTTTCCGTGCTCGGATTCGACTATGGTCTGCGCTGGATCGGCGTCGCCACGGGCCAGACCACCACCGGAACCGCCACGCCCCTGACCCGACTCAGCGCCCGCGAAGGGGTACCGGACTGGGAAGCCGTGGCGAAGCTGCTGGACACCTGGCAACCCGACCTGATCGTGATCGGCCTGCCGCTGAACATGGACGGCAGCGAGAGCGAACTCTGCGTGCGGGCCGAGCGCTTCGGGCGCCGCCTGACCGGTCGCTTCGGCGCCAAGGTGGAGTTTCAGGACGAGCGCCTGACGACCCGCGAAGCCTACGATCGCATGGGCGGCCGACCCGGCCGCGAAGCGGACCACGCCATCGCCGCCCAGGTCATCCTCGAAGACTGGCTCGCGGCACGGAAGCTGTAGGCGCTCACCAACGTCCTTGGCCTGTCGCGAAAGAAACTGAGGCCCCTGCGCTGTCCTCAGGAAGTCACGATGGCGGCGCGCGGCCGGGCGAAACGCCAGCTTCAAGCGCTACGAGCTTGTGGGAAGGCTCCCGGAGCGCAGCGCAGGGGGCCGATCGGAACAACTTCGCTCGGCGGCCACGCCATCGTTCCCCTGCGCTGCGCTCCGGGAAACTGGTTGCGCGCCATCCCTGGTGCGCCCAGTTTCGCGGCGCACTGCGTCTCAGCGCATCATGTTCGGTTCGTCGGTTTCCTCCAGGGACAGGCTGCCGGCGAAGGTGTCCAGATTGCTCTTGCTGGAGTCGATGCCCATCTTGATCATCAGACGCAGATCGTTGGGCGAATCGGCATGGGCGATCGCCACTTCGTAGTCGATGTCCCCGGCCGCGTAGAGGTTGTAGAGGGCCTGATCGAAGGTCTGCATGCCGGACTCGGTGCCCTTGGTCATCATCTCCTTGATCAGATGGACGTCGCCCTTGCGGATGGTGTCGGCCAGCAGCGGCGTGTTGATCATGATCTCGATGGCAGCCCGACGCCCGGCACCGTCTTTGGTGGGTACCAGCTGCTGGGCAATGATGGCCCGCATGTTCAGCGACATGTCCATCCAGACCTGCTCATGCCGGTCGGAGGGGAAGAAGTTGATGATCCGATCCAGCGCCTGGTTGGCGTTGTTGGCGTGCAGCGTGCACAGCGCCAGGTGACCGGTTTCCGCGAATGCCAGGGCGTAATCCATAGTCTCCCGGGAACGCACCTCCCCGAGCATGATGACGTCCGGTGCCTGCCGCAGCGTGTTCTTGAGCGCCACATCGAAGGACTCCGTATCCACCCCAACCTCACGTTGAGTGACGATGCAGCCGGCATGCTGATGAATGAATTCGATGGGGTCCTCGATGGTGATGATGTGGCCCTTCGAGTTCCGGTTGCGATGACCGATCATGGCCGCCAGGGACGTGGATTTACCGGTACCGGTCGCACCCACGAAGATGATCAGGCCGCGCTTGGTCATCGACAGGTCCTTCAGCTGCTTCGGCAGATTCAGGTCCTCGAGGGTGGGGATGTGGGTCTCGATGCGCCGGGCCACCATGCCCACCATGTTGCGCTGCTGAAATGCACTGACCCGGAATCGCCCCTGGCCGCGGGTGGAAATGGCGAAGTTGCACTCCCTGTGTTGCTTGAACTCCGCCTTCTGTTCGTCATTCATGACGCCGAGCACGATCTCCTTGGACTGATCAGGCGACAGCGGACTCTTGGTCACCGGCGTCATGCGGCCGTTGAGTTTCACTGAAGGCGCGATACCGGCCGTGATGAAGAGGTCCGAAGCCCCCTTCTCGACCATGAACTGCAGCAGCTTCTCGATATCCATCTGTGACCTCTACTGTTCCTGCAGGGTTCGGCGATTCGGGCCGCGGCAGCCCGCGCTCAGAAGTTGTCCGGCATCTTCGCCTTCTCTTTCGCCTGCTCGCGGGTGATGACGCGCTTTTCCACCAGCGCCTTCAGGCACTGGTCGAGAGTCTGGGAGCCCAGCGATCCGCCGGTCTGGATGGCGGAGTACATCTGCGCCACCTTGTCCTCACGGATCAGGTTCCGGATCGCCGAGGTACAGATCATGATCTCGTGGGCCGCTACCCGGCCACCGCCCTGCTTCTTCAGCAGGGTCTGGGAGATCACCGCCTGCAGCGACTCCGAAAGCATGGATCGGACCATGGATTTCTCCTGGGCCGGAAACACGTCGATGATGCGGTCGATGGTCTTGGCCGCTGACTGGGTGTGCAGGGTGCCGAACACCATGTGGCCGGTTTCCGCCGCTTCCAGGGCAAGGCGGATGGTTTCGAGGTCCCGCAGCTCGCCCACCAGAATGATATCCGGGTCTTCCCGCAGCGCCGATCGCAGCGCCTCGTTGAAGCCGTGAGTGTCGCGATGCACCTCACGCTGGTTGACCAGACACTTCTTCGATTCGTGGACGAACTCGATGGGATCCTCGATGGTGAGTATGTGTTCGTACTTGGTGTTGTTGATGAAGTCGATCATGGCCGCCAGCGTGGTCGACTTGCCGGAGCCGGTCGGCCCCGTCACCAGGCACAGCCCCCGGGCAGAGCTGGAGATTTTCTTGAACACGTCTCCCATCCCCAGGTCATCCATGGTCAGAACCTTGGAGGGAATGGTCCGGAACACGGCCCCGGCGCCACGATTCTGATTGAAGGCATTGACCCGGAAGCGGGCCACGCCTGGCACCTCGAAGGAAAAGTCGGTTTCGAGGAATTCCTCGTAATCCTTGCGCTGCTTGTCGTTCATGATGTCGTAGATCAGGCCATGGACCTGCCTGTGCTCCATGGGCGGCAGGTTGATGCGTCGGACATCACCATCGACCCGGATCATGGGTGGCAGTCCGGCGGACAAATGCAGGTCAGATGCGCCCTGCTTGGCGCTGAAGGCCAGAAGTTCCGTGATATCCATGTACAGACCCCGTCAGCATGCGTATGGCGCAGGTCCCAACCGGCGCCGGAACATCATAGAACCCGCTCCTGCGATGCACCACACCCACGCAAGTCGCTACACTGGCCCCCCTCGACGCCGAAGCATTGACCCCTTGCATGCCTGAAGACCTGCCAGCACGACTTCAACGCGTACGTGCCCGCATCGATGATGCTGCGCGCCGTGCCGGCCGCGATGGCCACGGCATCTGCCTGATTGCCGTGGCCAAGACACGCAGCGTCGACGAGGTTCGCGCCATGGCGGCAGCGGGGGTCCGGGACATCGGTGAGAACTATCTGCAGGAAGCGCTGGCAAAGCAGGAAGCGCTGGCTGATCTCACACTCACCTGGCACTTCATCGGCGCGCTGCAGAGCAACAAGACCCGGGCGGTGGCCGAGCACTTCGACTGGGTGCACTCCGTGGACCGTCTGCGCATCCTGCGCCGGCTGGCCGAGCAGCGACCGGCGGGTCATCCGCCTTTGAACGTGTGCCTGCAGGTGAATCTGGACGACGAGGCGAGCAAGGCGGGGCTGGCGCCGGAGGACGTGGCCGAAGTGGTGGAAGCCGCCCGGGCATGGCCCAATGTCGCCCTGCGCGGCCTCATGGCGCTGCCGGCACCGCGCAGTGATGCTGCGGGCCAGCACGAGCCCTTCCGCCGCCTCGCTGACCTGGCCAAGGACATCGAGGGGCGCTGCGGCGTGACCCTGGACGTACTGTCCATGGGCATGAGCGACGATCTCGAAGCGGCCATTGCCGAAGGGGCCACCCACGTCCGCATCGGCACCGCCCTGTTCGGGCCGCGCCCCACCCCATCATCCCAGGAAGTCACTGACGAGGACCCCATTCATGACATCTGAGCAGGCGCTCACGATCGGCTTCATCGGCGGCGGCAACATGGCGCGCTCACTGGTGGGCGGGCTGATCCAGGCCGGACAGGACGCCGCGACCATCCACGTCAGCGATCCGAGCAGCGCCGCCCGGGAAGCCATCGGCAGGCTCGGTAACGTAAAGCTCGGCGAGGACAACGACGCCGTAGTGGATGCGGCGGACGTGCTGGTACTGGCCGTCAAACCCCAGGCCATGGGCAGCGTGCTCGCTCCGCTGGCTGACCGGCTGGCGCAGCGGCGGCCGCTGCTGCTGTCCATTGCCGCCGGCCTCACCACGTCGGCCCTGCAAACCTGGGCCGGCCCCCTGCCTCTGGTACGCTGCATGCCCAACACGCCCGCACTGGTGGGCGCAGGCATGTCCGTGCTCTACGCCACCGCAGCGGTGGACGCGGCGGGCCGGGAAGCTGCTGCCACGGTCATGCGCAGCGCCGGCGAGGTGCGCTGGGTGGAGCAGGAAGCAGAACTCGATGCCGTCACCGCAGTTTCCGGCAGCGGCCCGGCCTACTTCTTTCATATGATGGAAGCCATGATCGCTGCCGGTGTGGAACAGGGTCTGGATGCCGAGACCAGTCAGGCGCTGGTGCTGCAGACCGCCCTCGGTGCGGCGCGCATGGCCAGGGAAAGCGGCACCGACCCCGGCGAGCTTCGCCGCCAGGTGACCTCACCCGGCGGCACCACCGCAGCCGCCCTCGGAGTCTTTGCCGATGGCGACCTGATGGGACTGGTCAGCCGGGCCGTGGCCGCTGCCGCCGCACGGTCCGTGACTCTGGCCGAGGAACTCGACCCCTCGGCCCTGCGCTCTTGAGGCGCAAACGCTCGACCTTCATCGCAACGCTCGTACAACCACGGATAGCAGAGCAGGAGTCAGCATGAACCAGGCCATAAGCGGAGCCGGCTACTTCATCATTCAGTCCATCCTGACCCTGTTCTGCCTGGCGGCGATGCTGCGCTTCATCGTTCAGGCGGTGCGGGCCGATTTCTACAATCCCATCTGTCAGGCCATCGTCAAGGTGACCGACCCGGTGCTGAAGCCGATCCGCATGGCCATTCCCACCATGGGCGGTCTCGATCTGGCCTCCCTGCTGGTGGCGCTGCTGCTGCAGTTCGCCCTGCTGATGCTGCTCTACAGCGGTATTCCCGCCATCACGGCGCTGCTGGTAGCGCCCTTCCGGCTGCTGATGCTGGTGCTCGACATCTACTTCTGGTCCCTGCTGATCGTGGTGATCTTGAGCTGGGTGTCGCCGGGCAACCGCCATCCCGGCGCCCTGCTTCTCTACCAGATCACCGAACCGGTACTGGCGCCGGTGCGACGCCTGGTTCCCCCGGTGGGCGGCCTCGACTTCTCCATTCTCGTGGTCTTTCTACTGCTCATGGTCGTCCGCGAGTTCCTGGTTCCCGGCATCGCTGCCGAGTTCGGCATTCCGCGGCCCCTGCTGCGCTGAAGGCTGCACTCGGCTTGGGGCTCAACGCCGCTGTGGCTGCCGTGTTGCGCGCTGCCGGAACGCGCCTATAGACTCCGCGCTCTTCCATCGCACGGGCCCGCCCATGACTGCCTTGCCGTCAGATTCGGTCGGCATCGTCGTACCCCAGCAGGTGGCCTTCGACACCCCGCTGCCCCTGACCTGTGGCGCGGTGCTCGATCGTCACGAGCTGGTCTACGAGACCTACGGTTCGCTCAACGCCGAACGCAGCAACGCCGTGCTCGTCTGTCACGCGCTGTCGGGTCACCATCACGCGGCCGGCTACCACCACGAGAGTGATCGCAAGCCGGGCTGGTGGGAGGCCTGCATCGGGCCGGGCAAGCCCATGGATACCAACCGCTTCTTCATCGTGTCGCTGAACAACCTCGGCGGTTGCCATGGCAGCACCGGCCCCAGCTCCATCAACCCGGGGACCGGTCAGGCCTTCGGCCCCGACTTTCCCGCCATCACCGTCCGCGACTGGGTCCGCAGCCAGGCCATGCTGGCCGATCACCTGGGCATCGAGCAGTGGGCGGCCGTGGTGGGCGGCAGCCTCGGCGGCATGCAGGCCCTGCAGTGGTCCATCGACCTCCCCGAGCGGGTCCGGCATGTGGTGGCCATCGCCTGTGCGCCGCGGCTGTCGGCCCAGAACATCGCCTTCAACGAGATCGCCCGTCAGGCCATCTACTCGGATCCGAACTTTCATGGCGGACGCTACGCGGAGCATGGGGTGGCGCCGACCCAGGGCCTGATGCTGGCGCGCATGGTCGGGCACGTGACCTACCAGTCCGACGACGGCCTGCGGCAGAAATTCGGGCGCGAGGTGGCCTCGGGTGATCTGGAGTTCGCCCGCGACGTGCAGTTCCAGGTGGAGAGTTATCTTCACTACCAGGGACGTTCGTTCTCCCAGCGCTTCGATGCCAACACCTACCTGCTGATGACGCGGGCCCTGGACTACTTCGACCCGGCCCAGGAGCATGGCGACGATCTGGCCGCGGCCTTTGCCCGCTCGAAGGCCAGCTACCTGCTGGTGTCCTTCACCACCGACTGGCGCTTCTCCTCGGAGCGTTCCCGGGAGATGGTGGATGCACTGGTCCGGGCGCGGCGCAACGTCAGCCATGTGGACATCGACGCCCCCTACGGCCACGACGCCTTCCTGCTGCCGATTCAGCGCTACACGGATGTCTTCGGCGCCTACATGGATCGGGTCGCCAGCGAGGCTTCGGTATGAATCCCGCACCGGCCACCCTGCGCGAAGACCTGCGCCTGATCGCCGAGTTGGTGCCCGAGGGTGCCCGGGTGCTCGATCTCGGCTGCGGCACCGGTGACCTGCTGGCCTGGCTGCAGCAGCATCGGCAGGTCAACGGCTACGGACTCGAGATCGACCACGACAAGATCACTGCCTGCATTGCCCGGGGCGTCAACGTCATCGAACGCAACATCGACGAGGACCTCTCCGACTACGACACCGACAGCTTCGATCTGGTGGTCATGACCGAGACCCTGCAGGCGGTCCGGCATCCCGCCAAGGTCCTCGACGAAATGCTGCGCATCGCGCCGGAGGGTATCGTCACCTTCCCCAACTTCGGCCACTGGCGCTGCCGGCTGCACCTGGCCACCCGCGGCCGGATGCCGGTGTCCAGCCACCTGCCCCATTCCTGGTACGACACCCCGAACATCCACCTGTGCACCTTCGCCGACTTCGAGGCCCTGTGTGCCGAGCGCGGCCTGCGCATCACCCGCCGACTGGTGGTGGACGAAAGCTATCGTCCGAACAACGTGATCAATCGCTGGTCCAACCTGTTCGGAAGCATCGCCATCTACGGGCTGGCACGGGCCGCCGGACCAGGGAGATCATCGTGAACAAAGCTTGGATCGGGCCCACAGGAGCCCGCTCGCCCGCAACCGCCGACGCTCACGCGGGGGCTTCGACGGTATCCAGCGCGGGTCACAAAGGCCCCGCGTCAGCTACGCCTCACCGCCTGCTCACCAGCGCGCTGCTGCTCCTCGCCGTGCTGTTCGCACCGGCCGCCATCGCCAGCCAGTTCGAGCGCTTTGGTGACCTCGACGTGCACTACATCGTCTTCAATACCACCGATGTGTCACCGGAGATGGCCGAGCGCTACGGTCTCACCCGGTCACCGGATCTCGGGCTGGTCAATATCTCCGGCCGCCGCCTTGCCGAGGATGGCACCACCACGCCCGTCCGGCTCGAACTCCAGGGTACGGTCACCAATCTGCTGGGCCAGAGCCAGACCCTGCGGTTTCGCGAAGTCGAGGATCCGGCGGCCATCTACTACCTCGAAACCGTCCGCTTCACGGATCGCGAGACCCTTCGCTTCGACGTCCAGGTGACCGATGCCGAGACCGGTCGCCGCCACAATGTCCGCTTCCAGAAGGCCCTATGGCGACAGTGAGTACCCACTCCATCGTCCTGGCCACCGGCAACCGGGGCAAGCAGGCTGAACTCGAACCGCTGCTGGCCCCCTTGGGCTTCAGCCTCACCACTCAGGCCGAACTGGGCATCGACCCGGCATCGGAGGACGGCCTGACCTTCATCGAGAACGCCCTCGCCAAAGCGCGACACGCCGCATCATGCAGCGGCCGACCGGCGCTGGCAGACGACTCCGGCCTGATTGTCGATGCCCTCGGAGGCGCCCCCGGCGTCCATTCCGCGCGTTACGCCGGACCCGGGGCCAGCGATGACGCCAACAATGCCCGCCTGCTGGAAGCCCTGGCCGGCAGCAGCGAGCGCCGTGCACGTTTCTACTGTGTCCTGGTGCTGCTGCGGGCTGCCGAAGACCCGGCGCCTCTGATCGCCAGCGGCAGCTGGGAAGGCGAAATTCTCGAAGCTCCCCGGGGCAGCCACGGCTTCGGCTACGATCCGCTGTTCTTCGTCCCGGCTCTCGGCAAGAGCGCTGCGGAACTCGATCGAGAAGCCAAGGCCCGGGTGTCCCATCGCGGGCAGGCCGTCCGGACGCTGCTCGAAGCCCTCGGCCACTGGCGCGGGCCGTGACCGGATTGCCGCCCCTGGCGGTCTACCTGCACGTGCCCTGGTGCGTGCAGAAGTGTCCCTACTGTGACTTCAACTCCCACGCCCTGAGCGGTGAGCTGCCTGACGCACTCTGGCTCGAACGCATCGGCGACGATCTCGACGAGGATCTGGCCCATCCGGACTGGTCGGTGGCTGAGCGGCCCGTCAGCAGCATCTTCTTCGGCGGCGGAACCCCGAGCCTGCTGGACCCGAAGACGGTGGGCGCCGTTCTCGAACAGCTCGATGATCGCCTGACGCTGGCCAAGGACGTGGAGATCACCCTCGAAGCCAATCCCGGGACGGTGGACGCCAGCCGCTTCCAGGGACTGCGAGCTGCGGGCGTCAACCGCCTGAGTCTGGGTGTCCAGAGCTTCTCCGACCGGGCGCTGAAGGCCCTCGGCCGCATTCATGGCGGTGCCGAGGCCGTGCAGGCCGTGGCCGCTGCCCGGGCGGCCGGATTCGAGCGCATCAATCTGGACCTGATGCACGGCCTGCCGGGCCAGAGTACCGCCGAGGCCCTGGCCGACATCGAGCAGGGCATCGACCTGGCGGGGCATCACCTGTCCTGGTATCAGCTCACCATCGAACCCAATACCGCCTTCCACTCGCAGCCACCCCGGCTGCCGGAAGAGGACACCCTCGCGGACATCGAGACTCTGGGAGCCGCGCGACTGCAGGCCGCGGGCTATCGGCGTTACGAAGTATCGGCCTGGGCGCGGGACGGTCAGGCCTGTGGCCACAACCTCAACTACTGGACCTTCGGCGACTACCTGGGCCTCGGACCGGGTGCCCACGGCAAGCTGTCGGCGGCCGGCGCGGCCGGCAGTGGCCTGAAGGTCACCCGCAGCCGGCGGACGCGGGCACCGCGGGACTGGCTCCAGCACCGCATCGGCCCAAGGTCCATCACTGCGGCGGTGGAGCCCGCAGTCCTGCCGGAAGAGTTCATGCTCAATGCGCTGCGGCTGATCGATGGGGTGGACGAGAAGCTGTTCCAAGCCCACACGGGGCTGGCGCTGGACACCGTGGCAGGACCGTTGGCGGCCCTGCGACAGGAAGGACTGCTGCGAGAGGATCGGCTGGCCACCACGGCCCTGGGGCTGCGATTTCTCGACCGGGTGGTGGCCCGCTTCCTGGATTCCTGAGGGGGCCGGATTCAGACCCGCCGGTAGCAGAGGTCGCTTACCTGGTGTCCGTGGCGCAGGCCGCGGGCCTCGAAGCGGGTTTCCGGCCGTGCCGCCGGGCGCGGCAGGGTCATGCCAGGGCCGGCCACGTTCTCCCAGGCCGGTGCCGCCTCCAGCACCGCAAGCATGTGCTCGGCATAGGGCTGCCAGTCGGTGGCCAGCCAGAGTTCGCCCCCGGGGCGGACCCGCTCGGCCAGCCGGGCTGCAAATTCAGGCTGGATGAGCCGCCGCTTCTGGTGGCGCTTCTTGGGCCAGGGGTCGGGGAAGAAGATCTGTACCCGGTCGAGTTCCCCCAGGGCGAACACCTGCGGCAGCACCTCGGTGACATCAGCAGCGAGCACGCGGATGTTGCTCACGCCCGCGGCGGCCATGCCGGCCAGCAGGGCACCGACACCGGGCTCATGCACCTCGACACCGACGAACCGGCGCTCCGGGTCGGCGGCCGCCATGGCCAGCAGCGACTGGCCCATACCGAAACCGATCTCCAGGGTCAGCGGTCCCCGGGTGTCGAACGCCGCGTCCCAGAAACCCGGGGCCTCGGCATCAGCCGGCGCGACGCCGAAGCGGGGCCACTGCTCGGCCATGGCCCGCTGCTGGGAGTCGGTCAGGCGTCCGCGGCGGACAAAACTGCGAATGCGCCGCGGTGCCCCCCTTTCTGCGGCCTGGGCAATCATGAGCCGGCACCGCTGCGTGCGGCCGCCACCGCCAGCCACAGCCAGCCGGCAATGAAGGCCACACCGCCTAAGGGGGTGATCGGTCCGAACCAGCGCGGGCCACCGAGGGCGAGCACATAGAGGCTGCCGGAGAACAACAGGATGCCGACACAGAACAGCCAGCCGATGCTGCGCAACCCGGGCAGTTCGGCTCCGCTGCGGATGAGGACGGCCACCGCGACGATGGCCAGGGCATGGATGAGCTGATAGAAGACTGCGGTTTCCCAGGTGGCCAGGGACGCTCCGAGTCGAGCCTTCAGGCCATGGGCGCCAAACGCACCGAAGCCCACGCCCAGCGCAGCAAGCAGCGCGCCGAGCATGAGCAGGGGTTCACGCATGCGGGACTCTCCGGATAGTGCGCAGCGAGAGGGTCCTTTCGGACCCTCGCTCAGGCCACCATGGCGACCTTGAGCTTCTTCATGGCGTTGGCTTCGATCTGACGGATGCGCTCGGCCGACACCTGATACCGGTCTGCGAGATCGTGCAGCGTCAGTTTGTCATCGGTCAACCAGCGGCTGGCAATGATGTCACGGCTGCGATCATCGAGCAGCTCCAGGGACTCACGCAGGCGATCCGTCGCGCTGTCGCTGTCGTCCTCCGCCGCCACCAGTTCCGCCGGATCCGAGTGGGCATCCACTAGGTACTGGGACGGGGCGTGGCTGGCATCGTCATCATCGCTGGGATCGCCGTCGAAGGAGGCGTCGAAGGAGGCGAGCCGGCCTTCCATACGCGTGACTTCCTCAGGCTCCACACCGAGATCTGCCGCAATGGCCCGAACCTCGTCGCCGGACATCCAGCCGAGCCGCTTCTTGGCGCTGCGCAGGTTGAAGAACAGTTTGCGCTGGGCCTTGGTGGTCGCGACCTTGACGATGCGCCAGTTGCGCAGGATGAACTCGTGAATCTCGGCCTTGATCCAATGCACGGCGAACGAGACCAGCCGCACGCCGTAATCGGGGTCGAAGCGCTTCACCGCCTTCATGAGGCCGACGTTGCCTTCCTGGATCAGGTCCGCCTGGGCCAGACCGTAGCCGGAGTAGGAACGGGCCAGATGCACCACGAAGCGCAGATGGGACAGCACCAGCTGCCGTGCCGCTTCCAGGTCGCCTTCGTCGCGATACTGGCGGGCCAGGGTCTGCTCGGCCTCCGGCGTCAGAATCTCGAAGGCACTGATGGTGTGGATGTAATGATCCAGATCCCGCCCCGGGGACAGGGAACCATTGGCAATCAAGGCCTTGGACATTGACATTGATGTCTCCTCCGAAGGGCCCGGGGATCACGTCTCGACCCCGGCCGGCACTGATTTTAGCAGTCACGCACTAAGACTGCTAATCGCTGTCGAAGTTCCCTGTCGGGGCCCGTTCCAGCCGGATTCAGGCGCCAGGAAATCGGTCTCGATCATTCATCAAATCATTGATTCATAAGCATCTTTTCGGAGCAGGCCGCTGGCGGCTCCTAGCCCGTAAATCTCACCAGCATTCCGAGAGCTGGCGAGGTTCGCAGCCGGTCTGGCGCCGCTCTGGACTGAAAGCCGTAGCCGTAGCTACGGCTTGAAGGAAGAGCAAGCCAGATCGAGCGAGAACCCGCCAGAATCGGGATAGGCCAGCAGCGGAAACAGAGTGTTTTTGTCGCGCTTTATCATTCGGGTCCTATTTCTTGATCATATCAATCACTTGTGACAGCGCCGCTGGCCGGCTGGTGAGATTTCCGGGCTAAGCCGCTGCCAGGGTCATCACGGCTCGATGGCCGCAAGCTGCCGTCGGGCCGTCAGCATGGCCGCCAGCCAGCCCAGCAATCCGCCACCACCGAGCAGCACCAGGGCCACAGCCCAGGGCATGCCGCCGAGGCGGAAGTCCGAGCCGTAGCTGCGCGCCAGCTCGGCCACCGGAACACCAATGAAGGCCAGCGCCAGCGCCAGCAGCAGCACCGCTGCCAGACCACCGGCAAAACCGAAGATCAGCCCCAGGTAAAGAAAGGGGCGCAGCACGAAGCCGTCACTGCCGCCCACCAGCTTGAGAACGCGAATCTCGTCCTCGCGCTGGGTCACCGCCATGCGAGTGAGGCTCCCCACCACCAGGACCACGGCGGCAGCCAGCAGCATGCCGAGCCCCCAGGTCAGACGCTCCATCAGGGCGAGACCGGCCTTAAGGCGCTGCAACCACTCCAGATCCACCTGCACGCCTTCGACGCCGGGCTCGGCCTGCAGCTGCGCCGCCAGGGCCCGGATCCGGGCCGGTGCGGCAGCTGCCGGTGTCGGCGTGACGATGGCGACCGCCGGCAGCGGGTTGCCTTCGAAGCCTGCGAGGACGCCCTCCATCGCCGCACCGAAGCCGGCCCCTCCGAAGCCTGTCGCTGCCAGCAATTCCTCCAAAGATGCCTCCGGGGACTGATAGACGACGTCCGCAACATCCGCCATCGCCCCCCAGCTCAATGCCCGCTCGGCGCCGCCCTCGCCGGTGAGAAAGACGTTGATCCGCGGCGTTCCGTCCCAGCGCTCGGTCACCTCCGCCAGGCGCTCCACCGCCACGTAGAGCAGGCCCGGCAGCACCAGCGCGATACCGATGGTCAGCATCACCAGCAGGGTGCTGATCCGCTCAGACCCCAACCGGGCCAGCGTCGCACTGCAGGCCAGCTTGTGGTGCAGCAACCAGGTGGCGGGTCCCGACAGACGCACCCGCGCATCCACCGTCGCCTCAGGACCCGGGGCCATCGCTCGCCTCCGCTGCCTTGAGCCGGCCGTCCGCCAGCTCCACCACTCGATCCCCGAAGCTGCCCACCAGTTCCAGATCGTGGGTGGCGATGAGCACGGTCACCCCCACCTGCTGGAACAGATGAAACAGCCCCATCACCTCCCGCGACAGCTCAGGATCAAGATTGCCCGTAGGTTCGTCCGCCAGCAGCACTGCCGGACGGTTCACCACCGCCCGGGCAATGCCGACGCGCTGCTGCTCACCGGCGGAGAGCTGGGTGGGCAACTGCTTTTCCTTGTCCAGCAGACCCACCCGGGTCAGCGCCGCCCGCACCCGGCGCGCCCGGTCCGCTTCGCGATAGCCGCCGATGACCAGCGGAATGGCCACGTTGTCGAACACGCTGCGATCAGGCAGCAGCATGTGATCCTGAAACACCACCCCGATGCGCTGCCGATACCGGGGCACCGCGCGGCGCGGCATCTGGGCCAGATTCGCACCACCCACCATCACCTGCCCGCGGGTGGGCAACTCCATGCGCAGCAGCAGTTTCAGCAACGTGCTCTTGCCGGCACCGGAGTGGCCCGTGAGAAAAGTCAGGCTGCCCTTGGGCAGACTCAAGGACAGGTTGCTCAAGGCCTCCCGGCCGTTCTCGAAGCGCTTGCTGACGCCTATGAGTTCGATCATGACGTCGGCCTGACGCCCTCCTGATCGAGCAGCGCGGCGACGAAGTCATCGGGATCGAAGGGCCGCAGGTCCTCCACGGACTCCCCCACCCCGATGAACTGGATGGGCAGGCCGGTCTGGCGGGTGATCGCGAAGACGATGCCACCCTTGGCCGTACCGTCGAGCTTGGTCAGCACGATGCCGGTGATGTCCACCGCCTGGGCAAACTCCCTGGCCTGGGCCAGGGCGTTCTGACCGGTCCCGGCATCGAGGACGAGCAGCACCGCGTGGGGGGCTTCCGCGTCGAAGCGCTTCATGACCCGGCCTACCTTGGCCAGTTCGTCCATCAGATTCTGTTTGTTGTGCAGGCGGCCGGCGGTGTCCGCCAGCACCACGTCCGCACCACGGCTGCGGGCCGCGGCCAGGGCATCGAAGATCACCGAGGCGCTGTCTGCGCCCTCGCCCTGGGCAATCACCGGCACCTCGTTGCGCTCGCCCCAGACCTGCAGCTGCTCCACCGCAGCAGCCCGGAACGTGTCGCCCGCTGCCAGGATGGGAGCGAGACCGGCCGACTTGAAGCGCCGTGCGAGCTTGCCGATGGTGGTGGTCTTGCCGACGCCGTTGACGCCCACGATCAGGATCACGAAAGGACGCGGCTTGGCAGCAATCTCGAATGGTTTGGCCCGGGACGTCAGCAGGCCGGTGAGTTCTTCACGCAGGGCGTCGAGCAGCGCTTCAGGATCGTTGAGTTGCCGGCGCTGGACGCGCTCGGTCAGCGCCCCGACGATCTCGGTGGTGGCCTCCACGCCCACATCCGCCAGCAGCAACTGGGTCTCGAGGTCCTCGAGCAGGGCTTCGTCCACCACTTTGCGGCCCAGCAGGAGATTGCCGAGGCCACTGGCCAGATTGCCGCGGGTGCGAGCGAGGCCCGCCTTGAGCCGACCGAACAGGCCCCCCTTGGCTTCGCCACCGCCGTCCCCGGGACCTTCCGAACGGGCATCAGGCTCGACGACCGCCTCGCCAGCCGCCTGATCGGGGTTGTCATCGGTGGCCGGCCCTGTGGCGGCAGGCGGTACCTCGGGGGCGTCGCCACCCTCCTTCTTACGAAGGAACTTGAACATGGGATACTCCAGCGCTGAATACCGGCCATGGGGCCGGGTGACCGGGGACGGTATGCGGCGCACAGGATACCAGCGCAGACAGACAGGCGGCAGCGGCAGGACTGCAGCGCGCCCTCCGGGGCGCATCCGCATCATTGCCGGCCGTTTTCGCGGCCGCCGCATCCCGGTGGCCGACCTGCCCGGGCTGAGACCGACGCCGGAGCGGACCCGGGAAACCCTGTTCAACTGGCTGCAGGGTGAGCTGCATGGCGCCCGGGTGCTGGACATGTTCGCCGGCTCCGGAGCGCTGGGCTTCGAGGCCCTGTCGCGGGGCGCAGCCTCGGTGGTCCTGCTGGAGAAGGACCGGCGCGTCTGCCGGCAGCTTGTGGAAGTCGCCGAAAGCCTCGATCGGGAGCGTTGTCAGGTGCTGCAGGCGGACGCCCTGAACTGGCCCCGGACATCAGTTCAGGCCTTCGACCTCATCCTGATCGACCCGCCCTTCGCTTCCGGCCTCGCAGTTGCCGCCCTGGCTCATGTCCACTCCCGGGGCCTGCTGACGACCCATGCCAAGGTGTACTGTGAAGTGTCATCCCAGGAATCACCGCCACCCTGGAAGCATCCTGACAGTGGAACCTGGCAGGTGCTGAAGGAGACCCGGGCCGGCGACAGCCTCGGCGCCCTGCTGGCAGCGGCTGCGGAGCCCACGACAGAGCCGCCAGAAAGCGGGGGCATCCAGCCGTCGTGAACTGTGCAAGTCCCCGGTTGGCCAGCCAGGGTCGCGGTTTGAGCCCCTACCGCCTTTCCGCTAGTATCCGCCGGCGCCCGGGCATTGCTGGACCGAAACAGACCTCGCACCATGGTTTCGGCAGCGTGTCCGAGGGGGCGAGGAGAGTCGTCCCCGAGGCTGGTCAGCGCGCCGGCATGCCCCTGAGCCAGGGCCATGCCTCGTCACCCCAACGCGCAGGAAAGCTTTCGCGACCGACAGCAACGCGCCATCGTGGCGTACCCGGGCGCTGCGGGTGAGCAGCGCTTTCAAGTTACCGAGGGCGGACGTCAGTATGCGTACGGTGGTCTATCCAGGCACCTTCAATCCCATCACCATCGGTCACACCGATCTCGTCAAGAGGGCGCTGAAGCTCTTCGACCGCGTGATCGTCGCCATCGGCACCAGCCCCCAGAAGAATCCGTCGGTGGACTTGGCCGACCGCATCGAGCTGTGCCGCGAGGTACTTGGCGACCTGCCGGGCGTCGAGGTGGAGGGCTTCAACGAGCTGCTGGTGCAGTACGTTCGCCGCAAGCAGGCCAAATTCATCCTGCGCGGCCTGCGCACCGTCGCTGACTTCGAGTACGAGTTTCAGATGGTGGACATGAACCGCCGGCTGGCACCGGAAATTGAGTACGTCTTCCTCGCCCCGTCCGAGAACTGCTCGTTCATCTCGTCGACGCTAGTGCGGGAGATCGCCATCTACGGTGGCGACGTGTCGAGCTTCGTCCATCCGGTGGTGGCCCAAGCCCTGAAGCGGCAATACGGCAAAAAGGCCGACTGACCTGGCAGCCAGCCTTGCTCCCTGAACGCGGACCTTCGCGCTTCAGCACTCGGCCAGGCGGTCAGGGCTGCGTCAGCAACCGCACCCGCTTGGCACTAACTGGACACTGGCTCGGCCCTGGTGGGCACTACTCGGCGTAGTCGCCCCGCCAGCCGGAGTTCTTGCAGCCCAGGCAGCGATTGAAGGTCTCCTGAGCCGGACCCACCACCAGTTTCTCTCCGGATTCGATCAGGTTGCCACCGGCCATGATGAAGGGCAGACCGACCAGGAAGGTGGCCGTCCCCAGCGCCGTGATCACCAGCCCGACCGGGCGCGCCACCACCAGATCCGCCATCATGGCTCCGGTACTCGGCTCTTCCACCCGCTGCGCACCCTGATTGGCCGCCGCTGGCAGCGTGGCCAGGGCGAGTATCGAAATGAGTGCGGCAAGTGCCAGCTTGTTGAGGCTTTCCATGGACATCTCCCCATACGGGATGAGCGGCCAGGAAATATAGCATCTTCTCAGGAAGATGCTGTAGGTGTATGACACAGCGAGATATCGATGTCAGCTCACCGCTGGCAGACCGGGCAGTAGACCGTCGCCCGCTGGCCGAGCCGGGCCCCTTTCAGGTTTCCCCCGCAGCGCCGACAGGACTCACCGCCCCGGCCATAGACCGCCAGGGACTGCTTGAAGTAGCCCGGGCGCCCGTCGCTGGCGACGAAATCCCGCAGGGTGGTCCCGCCCATGACCAGGGCTTCTTCGAGAACGGCGCGGATCGCCGCCGCCAGCAGGTCGTAGCGGGCCGCCGCAATGCGTCCGGCTGCTCGCATGGGACGGATCCCGGCCCGGAACAGGGCCTCCGCGGCGTAGATGTTGCCCACCCCCACCACCACGTGCGCATCCATGATGAAGGCCTTGACCGGCGCCCGCCTGCCGCGGGAGCGGGCGAACAGATAGGCGCCATCGAACGCCGGATCCAGCGGCTCGGGACCGAGGTCGGCCAGCAGGAAGTGGGCCTCCGGCGGCGCGCTGGTGAAGTGCAGGGAGCCGAATCGCCGCGGGTCGTTCAACCTGAGTTCCGGTGCCCCGGCGAAGGCGAACTGCACATGATCATGAGTCAGCAGCGGTGTCTCGGGCGGCACCAGCCGCATGCTGCCGGACATGCCCAGGTGGGCAATCAGCGTGCCGCTGCCGCCGCCGGGGGTCATCAGATCGAACAGCAGGTATTTGGCCCGACGCCTGAGACCCGTGAGGGTGGCGCCCGTCAGCAGCTGGGAGAAGTCGGGCGGAACGGGCCAGCGCAGGCGCGGGTCACGGACACGAACGGTTTCGAGGCGGCGGCCGACGAGGTGCGGCGCGAGCCCGCGGCGCGTGGTTTCGACTTCGGGCAGCTCGGGCATCGCAAGGTTCCGCTTCTCGCAGACTAATGTCCTGGGGCTGGCTCCCTCGTGGGAGGCAGCGGGCTTGCTACAATCCCCCGCTCCTGACTGGAGCCCTGCATGCTACTTGGTGTCGACACCGGCGGTACGTTCACCGACTTCGTACTGCTCGGCGATGAAGGCGTCCGCCTGCACAAGACCCTGTCCACCCCCGACGCCCCGGAACGGGCGATCCTGGAGGGCATCCGTGAGATGGGGCTCGAAGCGGCGGTGGCCGCTGGCCGGCTGCGGATTGTACATGGCAGCACCGTGGCCACCAACGCGGCACTGGAGCGCAAAGGCGTGCGCACGGCCTACGTGGCCAACGCAGGGCTCGCCGACGTTCTAACCCTGGCGCGGCAGAACCGCCATCGGCTCTACGACCTCACCCCGGACCCCGTGCCGCCACCGGTACCGCAGGAGCTCTGCCTGGAAGTACCGGTCCGCCTCGACGCCAGCGGCCGGCAGACCCAAGCCCTCAGCGCCCCTGCCATCGCCGACCTGGTGGCGGAGATCGACGCCCTCGATCCCGAGGCGGTGGCCATCAACCTGCTCTACGCCTGGCTCGATTCCGGTCAGGAGGAGGCCCTCGAAGAGGCGCTCGAACGCGCCGCTCCAGGACGGCGCTTCATCAGCCGGTCGTCCTTCGTACTGCCTCAGTACCGGGAGTACGAGCGGGGTATCGCCACCTGGCTGAATGCCTGGCTCGGGCCCCGGGTCCAAGGCTACCTGGAGCGGCTGCAGACCGGCCTGTCGCCCTGCTCCCTGGCCATCATGCAGTCCTCCGGCGGCACCATGGCGGCGGAGGTGGCCAGTAAGCGGGCCGTGAACCTGCTCATCTCCGGCCCGGCCGGCGGTCTCGCCGGCGCCCGCGCCGTGGCCGGGGCTGCGGGCTTCGAGCGCCTGCTCACCTTCGATATGGGCGGGACCTCCACCGACGTGGCGCTGATCGACGGCGAAGTCGAACTCAGCAGCGAAGGCCGGCTCGGCCCCTGGCCGGTGGCCGTGCCCATGCTCGACATTCACACCATTGGCGCCGGTGGCGGTTCCATTGCCAGCATCGATGCCGGCGGTGCCTTGAAGGTCGGTCCGGAATCCGCAGGGGCGGCGCCCGGCCCGGCCTGCTATGGCCGGGGCGGAAAGGCAGCCACGGTGACGGACGCCAACGTGGTCCTCGGTCGCCTGCCCGCCCACGCGACCCTCGGCGGTTCCCTGGCACTGGATCTGGATGCCGCCCGTCAGGCCGTGAGCGAACTTGCGGACGCGCTGGGTCTCGATCTCATGACCACGGCACGGGGCATCCTGGAGGTGGCGAACGAACACATGGCTCAGGCCCTCAGGGTGATGTCCATCGAGAGGGGACGAGACCCCCGCAAACTGGTGCTGTGCTGTTTCGGCGGTGCCGGCGGCCTGCACCTGTGCGATCTGGCTGAGGCGCTGGGCATGGATCAAGCCATGGTGCCGAGCTTCGCAGGCGTGCTTTCGGCGCTGGGGATGCTGGTGGCCAGGCCCGAGCGGCAACTCGTGCGCAGCCTTCGGGCGGAACTGGACGCCCTGCAACCCGGCGATCTGCAACGGATCCGCGATGAACTGATGGCCTCCGGACGTGCGGAACTCGAGCAGGAAGGCGTGGACACAGCCGACTTGGAAGAAGAGGCGTTTCTCGAAGTGCGCTACCGCGGCCAGGCCTTCGCCCTGAGCCTCCCCTACGTCGGGCGCCGTGAAGACATCGAGGCGGCCTTCCACCACGACCACCGGCAACGCTACGGCCATGCGCTGGGCACCGCCGTGGAAGTCGTCAACGTTCGGGTCAGACTGAGGGCAAGGGGTGAACGCCTGCTGCTGCCGGAACTTGCCGAGGGGGCACCCGGGCTACCGCTGACCCGGGTGGAGGTGTCCGGGCTGGGCTCGGACGTACCGGTCTACGACCGGGAGACGCTGCGCCCAGGGCAAACGCTGGCGGGCCCGGCGCTGGTCACCGAAGCGACGGCCACCAGCCTCATTGCCAGGGGGTGGACGGCGGAGGTGGACGGTACGGGCAACCTGCTGCTGGCGCGAACGGCGCCCTGTCCTGAGCGAAGCGGCAGCGAAGCTTCGTCACCAAGGGGGTGATGCGCAGGGGGGTATGCGGAACACTTCGGCTGCGGGATGACCCGCAGCCGACGGCGAACCCGGAACCTTGCCGGCATTCGGGACGCCGGTGAGATTTCCGGGGTGGCGAGTTACTTGATCTTCGCTTCCTTGTACGGCACGTGCTTGCGAACCACCGGATCGTACTTGTTCATCTCGAGCTTTTCCGGAGTGGTGCGCTTGTTCTTGGTGGTGGTGTAGTAGTGACCGGTTCCGGCCGACGACACCAACTTGATCTTGTCACGCATGACCGGTCTCCTCAGACTTTCTCGCCGCGCTTGCGCAGGCTTTCCAGGACGGCTTCAATGCCGTGCTTGTCGATGATGCGCAGACCCTTGCTGGAGACGCGCAAACGCACGAAGCGCTTTTCGCCTTCGACCCAGAAGCGATGGGCATGAAGGTTCGGCAGGAACCGACGCCGGGTCTTGTTGTTGGCGTGGGAAACGTTGTTACCGGTCGTGGGCCGCTTGCCGGTGACCTGACACACTTGGGACATCAGACTGTGCCTCTTGCCAATGGCCCGCTGGGCCCAACAATGAATAAACGCTCGGATGCGTCAATGGACGCTCCGATGCATGCTGCAGAAGCGAGCGCGGCGTTATACCAGAGCCCACCCGGGCAAGCAAGTCCGAATGACGCTCTGGCCATTCGAGGCACTGATTCCTAAGCCTTTTTTGCTTTGCACCATACCCATCGCCTTACAGCAGGCCCCGCTCCGCCAGCGACACCACCTCCGCATCGCCCACCACCAGATGATCGAGGACGCGAACGTCGATGAGGTCCAGCGCGCTCTTCAGGCGCCCGGTGATGCGGACGTCGGCCCGGCTCGGTTCGGCCACGCCCGAGGGATGGTTGTGGACCAGCACCACCGCGGCGGCGTTGGCAGCAATGGCCGCACGCACCACCTCCCGCGGATGCACGCTGGCGCCGTCGATGGTGCCGCGGAACAACCGCTCGAAGCGAATCACGCGATGGCGGGAGTCGAGGAAGAGGCAGCCGAAGATCTCGTGTTCCAGATCGCGCAGGGTCGCGAGCAGGAACCTTCGTACGGCCTCAGGGTCGGAGATCACCGTCCCGCGCCGAACCTGCTCGGCAAGCATGCGCCGACCGAGTTCGGCAATGGCTGCAAGCTCGCTGACCCGGGCCGGCCCGATGCCGGTGCAGCCGAGCAGATCGTCCGGCGTGGCACAGAACAGCGCCCGCAGGCCGCCGAAACGCCCGAGCAGGGACCGCGCCAGCGCCACCGCGGACGCGCCCTGGGCGCCATGGCGCAGACAGATGGCCAGCAGTTCGGCGTCCGACAACGCCGCCACCCCCTGCTGCTGCAGTTTCTCCCGAGGTCGTTCCGCTTCCGGCCACTGACGAATACCCATGTCGTTCTCCTGAGCCAGCCGGGGATCGGCGGCGCTGTTTCGCTTCGAGGAGCCGGACAGACTCCAGGGCCGGTCGATGGTATCTTAGCGGCGCTCTGTACAATCCCACGTGCGAGATTTCATGCAGCTTCTTCAGCCAAAACGGGTACTGCTGGGGGTCACTGGCGGTATTGCGGCCTACAAGGCCTGCGAATTGTGCCGGCGGCTGCGCGACCTCGGCGCCGAAGTGCAGGTGGTCATGACCCCGGCGGGCACCCGGTTCGTGACCCCATTGACCCTGCAGGCCCTGTCCGGGCGACCGGTGCGCACCGACCTGCTCGATCCGAGTGCCGAAGCCGCCATGGGACACATCGAACTGGCAAAGTGGGCCGATCTGATCCTGGTGGCGCCGGCATCGGCGGACTTTCTCGCCCGACTCGCCGCTGGCCTTGCCGACGATCTGCTGACCACGGCCTGCCTCGCCAGCGATGCTCCCATGGCGGTGGCCCCGGCCATGAATCAGGCCATGTGGCGTTCACCGGCCACCCGCCGCAACGTGGCCACTCTGATCGCTGACGGCGTGCAGATCTGGGGGCCCGGCAGCGGCTCTCAGGCCTGTGGCGATGAAGGGCCCGGACGCATGCTGGAGCCGGCCGAACTGCTCGATCACCTGCAGACGGCGCTGAACCTCACCGCAGCAGGGCCAGCTTCTGCGGGCCGACACCTGGCCGGACGCCACGTCGTCATCACCGCGGGCCCCACCCGGGAGCCTCTGGACCCGGTGCGCTATCTGAGCAACCACAGTTCCGGCAAACAGGGCTTCGCCCTCGCCGCCGCCGCCGCCGAGGCGGGCGCCCGGGTCAGCCTCATCGCGGGGCCGGTGGACCTGCCGACGCCGAAGGATGTGCAGCGCGTCGACGTCCTCACCGCCTGCGACATGCTTGCTGCTGCAGAACGCTGCTGTCGCGACGGGGCGGATGTCTTCATCAGCGTGGCCGCCGTGGCGGACTACCGGCCGGCAACGCCCGCCGAGCAGAAGATCAAGAAGGCCGCCGGCGCGACCGGGCTCACGCTGACGCTGGTCGAGAATCCGGACATCGTCGCCACCATCGCCACCGGTACACCCCGCCCCTTCACGGTGGCCTTCGCGGCTGAGACAGAAAATCTAGTCGCCCACGCCCGGACCAAGCTCCTGCGCAAAAAGGTGGACATGGTGGTCGCCAACGACGTATCCCGCAGCGACATCGGCTTCGGCAGCGACGACAACGGCGTCACGCTGGTCACCGCCGACGGCGACGAGGAGCTTAAGGCCATGCCCAAGACCGCATTGGCACGCCTGCTCATCGAGCGTATCGCCCAGAGCGCGGGCTTCGGTTGCACGCCGGAGCGGGCATCGTCAGGAAACGGGGGCGACAGCCACTGAAATCACGGCAGTCTTCATGGGGCAATCGCGAAGCGACTCGGGCATGGACGTCGCGACGACGGCAGGGGAAGCGGGTGAGGTCATGAGCAGCGAACAGGCAACGGAACCTGAAGAGAAGCCCAGGCGCCCCCGCCAGGGTGCTTCGAAGAACCCCTTTGCGCGCAGCAAGCCCGGCGCCGCTCCGGCCATTGCCGCCGCCCTGCTGCTCCTCGCCTTCGGCTGCGGCCTGCTGCTGATGCAGCTGCTGGCGCTCGATCCCGCTGCAGCCGGGCTGCGCCAGCATCAGACCGAGCAGGATGGTGCCTTCCTCGCTCGCCGTCTGGAAGATCGCATTGCGCTGATGCATGCCATGGCGGACGCCGTCGCCGCCTCCCCACAGGTCATCGACCTGCTGCAGGACGATCTGCCTTTGGCCCGGCAGAACTTTGCCGGGCAGCTCGACGCGGCCATGCCCTACCTTCTGCGCCTGCGGATTCTGCCGCGAGGCACTGCGCGCGTGGCCCTCGACGAGAACCCGCCTTTGTCCTATGCGGGACTCGACATGATCCGCCGCACCGAAGGCGGCGATCGTGCACTCCCTGAGGCCCTGCGGGTGGAAGGCCGGCCACTGCCTGTGATCAACCTCGCCCGCCGCATCGCGGATCCCCAGGCTGGTACCGGGACGTCTCTTGGCACGGTCTTCCTGACTTTCGACGCCGCCATCCTCGGCGACATCCTGCGCCGGCTCGACGTGGCGGCGACCGGGATCACCCTCGAACAGCGCATCGGTGATGCCAATCAGGTGCCCTTTCTCGAATTCGGCGCCAGCGAGGACAGCATGCTGCGGGCAGGGTTCGATCTCGCGGACAGCACCTGGCAGCTGACCTATCGCGCCGATCCGTCGAGCCTGCCACGCCCGCCCATTTCCATGCTGGCCCTGCTGCCGGGCCTGCTTCTCATTCTGCTGGGTGGCCTCGGCGGGCTCGCACTCGGCTACGCCCGTCTGGCCAAGTCGCTGCGCTCCGACGTTTCCGCCCTGGTGGACTCCGGCAGCGCGCTCGTGGAAGGCCGGGACGGCTTCGGTGCCGGTCATTTCGAGCTCGAACCCATGGCCGGTGCCGCCGAGGCCCTGCGTGACGCCGCTGCAAACCGTCAGCGCTGGGAACCGGTCCATGCGCAACCGGCCACAGCGGCACCCAAAGCGGCAGAGCCGGCAAAACCGAAAGCGCAACCGGCGCCGCCCCCCGCGGCTGACGATGATTTCCTGGACATCGCCGACGAGCCACAGAACGAAGCCCCCAAACCATCCGGAAGCGGGGTAGTGCCCAGCGCTGAAATCTTCCGCGCCTACGACATCCGTGGCGTCGTGGGCACCACCCTCAATGAGGAGATCGCGTATCTGGTCGGGCGCGCGATCGGCAGTGAAGCGGCTGCTGCGGGGGAGTCGAAAGTGGTGGTGGCCGGGGACGGGCGCCATTCTTCGCCTGCCCTGCGCGGACGCATCTGCGCCGGCATCATGGCTTCGGGTCTTGATGTCATCGACATTGGCGCCGTCCCGACTCCGATCCTCTACTTCGCCACCCACGTCACCGAGACCCGCTCCGGTGTCATGGTCACCGGCAGCCACAACCCGCCCGAGTACAACGGCTTCAAGGTGGTGATCGCCGGCGAGACCCTGGCGGGACCGCGCATTATGGCCCTGCGCGAACGCATCGTTTCAGGCCATCTCAGTGAAGGCAGCGGGTCCCTGGAAGAGCGCGACCTGATTCCCGATTACATCGACCGCATCGCCTCGGACATCGCCCTCGCCCAACCCCTGAAGGTCGTGGCCGACTGTGGCAATGGCATCGCCGGCAAGATCGTGCCAAGCCTGCTCGAAGCCCTCGGCTGCGAGGTCCTGCCGCTGTACTGCGAGGTGGACGGAGACTTTCCCAATCACCATCCGGACCCCAATGATGCCGCCAATCTCGAAGATCTGATCACGGTGGTGAAGTCCGAGGGGGCGGACATCGGCCTGGCCTTCGACGGCGATGGCGACCGGCTCGGTGTCGTCACCGAGCGTGGCGAGATCATCTGGCCGGATCGGCTGATGATGCTCTTCGCCCGCGACATCGTCGGCCGCAACCCCGGCGCCGACGTGATCTTCGACGTCAAATGCTCGCGCCACCTCGGTTCACTCATCGCCGAATACGGCGGGCGGCCCATCATGGGTCCGACCGGTCATTCCCATCTGAAGGCGAAAATGAAGGAGACCCAGGCTCTGCTGGGAGGCGAATTCAGTGGCCACATCTGCTTCGGTGAGCGCTGGTACGGCTTCGACGACGGTCTCTACAGCGCCGCCCGGCTGCTGGAGATCCTGGCCAGCGAGGCGTCCAGCGCCGGCGAACTGTTCGGTGAATTCCCGAACCCCGTGTCGACGCCGGAGCTGAAGATCAGCTCCACCGACAGCGCCAAGTTCGACGTGATCCAGGCCCTGGCTGCGGGCAACGCCTTTGAGGGTGGAACCCTGACCACCATCGACGGCATCCGGGTGGACTACCCGGACGGCTGGGGACTCATTCGCGCCTCCAATACCTCGCCCATGCTCACCCTGCGTTTCGAGGCCGATGATGCCAAGGCGCTGGGCCAGATCCAGCTGCGCTTCAAGAAGGCATTGAAGCAGGTGGATTCCAGCCTCGATTTCACCACCTGATCGACTCTGAGGAACCTGCATCGATGCCGCTGACCCAGGAAGCCGCCGCTGATATCGCCCGCGTACTGACCGAGGCGCTGCCTTACATCCAGCGTTTCCAGAACAGCACCGTGGTCGTGAAATTCGGCGGCAATGCCATGGTCGACGAGGCCCTCCAGAGCAGCTTCGCACGGGACATCGTGCTGATGAAGCTGGTGGGCATCAATCCCATCGTCGTCCACGGCGGCGGTCCGCAGATCGGCGATCTTCTCGACCGTCTCGGCATCCAGTCCCGCTTCATCGACGGCATGCGGGTCACCGACGAGCAAACCATGGACGTGGTGCAGATGGTGCTCGGCGGACTGGTGAACAAGGACATCGTCAGCCTCATCCAGACCAACGGTGGCAAAGCCATCGGCCTGACCGGGAAGGACGGCGAGCTGATCCGGGCCCGCCGCCTGGCCATGACCCGCGCCACCACGGAGCTCGAAGCGCCGGAAATCATCGACATCGGTCACGTGGGTGAGGTCGAGCGCATCGACACCGCGGTCATCGAGCTGCTGGTGAACTCGGACTTCATTCCCGTCATCGCTCCCATCGGCATCGGTGCGGACGGGGCCTCCTACAACATCAACGCGGACGTGGTGGCAGGCAAAGTGGCCGAGGCGCTCGGGGCCGCCAAACTGATCCTGCTCACCAACACCCCGGGTCTGCTCGACAAGGAAGGCCGGGTGCTGACCGGCCTGACCGCGGAGCGGGTGCAGGAACTGATCCGGGATGGCACGATTCACGGAGGGATGTTGCCGAAGATCCGCCATGCCCTGGAGGCCGTGGAGAACGGTGTCGACAGTGCCCACATCATCGATGGTCGGGTCGCCCACGCCGTGCTGCTGGAAATCTTCACGGACACCGGCGTCGGAACTCTGATCACAGCCAACAGCAGGCGCTGAGGAAACGGCGGGGCGCGGGGGCACACCGTCGAAATCGAAGTCGATCAGCAGCCTGAAACCACCTCGAGGGGGATGCAAGGCATGGCGCGAGCCGAGAACGGTGGCCGACGCGAACAGATCCTGCAGACGTTCGCGACCATGCTGGAGACGCGGCCGGGATCACGGATCACGACCGCGGCTCTGGCGCAGGAGGTCGGCGTATCCGAAGCCGCGCTCTATCGGCACTTCCCAAGCAAGGCACGCATGTTCGAGGGGCTCATCGAGTTCATCGAGGACACGGTGTTCACCCGCATCAACCGCATCCTCGAGGAGCAGTCGGACCCCATCGCCCGTTGCCACGCTGTCATGCTTCTGCTGCTGTCATTCTGCGAGCGCAATCCGGGCTTCTCTCGGCTCCTCACCGGCGACGCCCTGGCCGGCGAGACCGAGCGCCTGCGCCAGCGCATCGCCCAGTTCTACAGCCGGCTGGAAACTCAACTGCGGACCATTCTTCGGGACGGCGAGATCGCCCATGGGGTGCGCACGCAGATTCCGGCAGCGGTGGCTGCCAACCTCATGCTGGCGGCTGCCGAGGGACGCATCATGCAGTTCGTGCGCAGTGATTTTCGGCGAGCTCCGACGGAAAACTGGGACTTGCAGTGGTCGCGCCTGGCACCCGCGCTGTTCCTGGCCCTGCCGGGCTGACCCGGCGCCTGCGCCTGATCCGAAAGGGCTGACGCCCCGCCCGGGTCAGCCGTCCGGCGACGACTGGGGCACTCCGAGCAGGCGGGCCACCCGCTCACGATCCCGGGCAAAACTCTCCCGGGTGCGTTCGATTTCCTCTTCCCGCGAGCGGATTTCTGCATGGCGCTCTTCGAGCTGCGTGTCGATGCGGGCGAGCGCGGTGACGATGTGCTCGGGTATGGGTCGACCGGCCCGCTCGAGTTCGGCGGCCTGGGCTTCGATCTCAGACTGCTGCGTATGCAGGCGCGCCATACCCGCGCGGATGGAGGCAATATGGGCTTCGATGCTCTCGATGCGGCGGTTTCCTGCCCGGGAGACCTCCTCCGGTGAGCCGTAAAGCCGCAGCAGCTCCTCGTCCTGGGCACGACGCCGATCGGCAGCCTGCCGCTCCGCTTCACGCTCGGCCTCTTCGGCCTGACGGGCGCGGACTTCCTCTGCGGTGAGCTGACGCGGTACTTCCCGCAGCACGCGGCCCCTTGAGTCAATCACCGCGTATCCACGGCTGGCATAGCGCGGGGGCAGATTGCTGGAAATCACCACTACCCCGTCGTCGTTGATGTAGCGGAACAGCTCTGCCGCCACCGCGGGAACCGCGGCGCCGAGACTTGCGCACAGCAGGACGAACGCTGCCGTGAAGCCAGCGGCCTTGTTCATGAGCTCATCACTCTGGGTTCGCAACCGTAACGCTCCCTGTAGATCCTTACCGCATCCAGCCAAGTCCCGTCGGCGGCACTGTCCAGCCAGCTCTCGAGGTCACCCAGCGAAATGATGCTGAACACCGGGACCGCGAGTTCGTCTTCGAGTTCCTGCACTGCCGACCGGCTGTCCCGCCCCCGCTCCTGGCGGTCCAGAGCGGTGACGATACCCACCAGCGACGCGCCAGCCGTTTCGATCAGCGGCAGCACTTCGCGGATGGCCGCGCCGGAGGTGATCACGTCATCCACCAGCAGCACGCGTCCCGTCAGTTCGGCACCGACCAGCCAACCGCCTTCGCCATGATCCTTGGCTTCCTTGCGGTTGAAGGTCACGCCGTGATTGCGGCCGTGTTCCCGCGCCAGGGCACTGGCCGTGGTGACCGCCAGCGGAATGCCCTTGTAGGCCGGGCCGAACACCACGTCGCATGGGATACCCGTTGCCATCCAGGTCGCCGCGTAGAAACTGCCAAGCAGGCCCAGAGAGCGCCCATCCCTGAACCGTCCTGAATCGAAGAAGTAG
Organism: Gammaproteobacteria bacterium; assembly: GCA_020832085.1. Classification (GTDB taxonomy): domain Bacteria; phylum Pseudomonadota; class Gammaproteobacteria; order Pseudomonadales; family Azotimanducaceae; genus SLTB01. The sequence continues at coordinate 51,502 of JAFIFJ010000037.1, forward strand.
GGGCTCTGGCGCCCGGACTTCAACGTAAACTGGCCGAACCGCAGCACCTCGGCTTCCAGGGCGAAGCGGATGAAGGCCCGCTTGCGAGCCTCTGCATCCGCGCGGGCAATGGCCTTGGCTGTGAGTTCCTCTTCAGTGTCCATGATGGTCATCGATCCGTGAATCACGCCTGAATCAGGCCAGTGCTGCCCGCTGGGCTTCGAACAGTCGCTCGGTACCGAGTCGCGCCAGGGCCAGCATCCCTTCGAGTTCGGCCGTCTCGAATGCAGCCCCTTCTGCAGTACCCTGCAATTCGATGAACCCGCCGGCTTCGGTCATGACCACATTCATGTCGGTCTCGGCCGTGGAGTCCTCGTCGTAGTCGAGATCGAGAACGGGCACCCCGCGCCAGATACCCACGGATACCGAAGCTACCAGCCCCTTGAGTGGCTGAGAAGTGATGCGCTTCTCACGCTTGAGCCAGGCGATGGCGTCCGCCACGGCCACGCAGGCACCGGTCACCGATGCGGTACGGGTGCCACCATCGGCCTGCAGCACGTCGCAATCGATGCGCAAGGTGTTCTCGCCGATGGCCGAGAGGTCCACCGCAGCCCGCAGCGACCGGCCGATGAGCCGCTGGATTTCCTGGGTGCGGCCGCTCTGCTTGCCGCGGGCCGCTTCCCTGTCGTTGCGGCTGTGGGTGGACCCGGGAAGCATGCCGTATTCCGCCGTCAACCAGCCCTGCCCCTTGCCCCGCAGGAAGGAAGGCACACCACTTTCCACCGACGCCGTGCACAACACCCGGGTATCGCCGAAGGAGACCAGCACCGAACCGGCAGCATGGCGGGTGAAACCGCGTTCGAAGGTCACCGGGCGCAATTGGTCGGCGCCACGGCCGCTGGGTCGGGTAATCGTCATGAGCTCATCCAGGTCGACAAATAATGAAGAAGGCAGCCCGACATCATAACAGCCCACACCTCCCCCAGCGGCGACGAGGCGCACGGGCAGCCGATGCAGGTTAAACTTCCGCCCCCCTGCACGACGGCGACCGTCGACCGTCGACCGGCAGAGTCGTCAGACACGGAAACCTAACAGTTTGCTGAAAAACATTTTTCAGCAAACTGCTAACGGAGCTTCGAACCGACATGATCCGCAGCATGACCGCCTTCGCCCGGGGCGAACTGGACACACCCTTCGGCAGGCTGGCCTGCGAGATCCGCTCGGTCAATCACCGTTACCTGGACCTCAGCCTGCGCCTGCCGGAGACCCTGCGCGGCAGCGAAGTCGCTCTGCGGGAGCAGATTCGCAGCCGTGTCGAGCGCGGCAAGGTGGAATGCTCCGTGCGGCTCGAGCGACCCGACGCGGCGGCCGGGCTCGCCGTCGACCCGGCAATGCTCGCTGCGGTCATCACCGCCGTGGACACCGTGCGCACGGCCCTCGGCAGCTCAGCGGCAGCCACCGATCCCCTGGACGTTCTGCGCTGGCCAGGGGTGGTTCGGGAAGCTGGCATGGAAGCGGACGCCATGGCGGCCGCCCTTCAGGCCTGTGTGAGCGATACCCTGGACAGATTTGTCGCCCATCGGCAGCGCGAAGGCGCGCTGCTCGCAGAGACCCTCGAAGTCCGGCTGGCCGCCATCGTAACCATCACGGAGCAGGTCACGGGCGAGGCCCAAGGTCTGGTGGAGGCCTTACGCAACCGGCTTCGTGAGCGGGCCCGAAGCCTCGCTGCGGAGCTCGACCCGACCCGCCTCGAGCAGGAGGTGGCGCTGCTGGCCCAGAAAGCCGATGTGGCGGAGGAGCTCGATCGTCTCGGCGCCCACGTCGCCGAGGTGCGGCAGACGCTCAGTTCCGGCGGCGCTGTCGGGCGGCGTCTGGACTTCCTGGCCCAGGAACTGAACCGGGAAGCCAACACTCTGGCATCGAAGGCCACCGCTGCTGCCGTCGCGAATCAGGCCGTGGACCTGAAAGTCCTGATCGAGCAGATGCGCGAACAGATCCAGAACCTGGAATGAAGGAAGCGTCCTCCATGTCCGAATCGGTCGCCACAGACACCACCGCTCCCGGCAGCCTGTTCGTGCTGTCGGCCCCCTCCGGCGCCGGCAAAACTTCGCTGGTGCGGGCGCTGCTGCAAGCGGACCCCGGTATCGAAGTGTCCATCTCCCATACCACGCGGCCGAAACGCCCCAAGGAAGAGGATGGGGTGAACTACCACTTCGTGACCCCCGAGACCTTCGCCCGAATGCAGAAGGAGCAGGCCTTCCTCGAACACGCCGAAGTCTTTGGCAATCTCTACGGCACCTCCTCCGCCTGGGTGGCCCAGCGCCTGGCGGCCGGCGGCGACGTCATTCTGGAGATCGACTGGCAGGGTGCCGAGCAGATCCGTCAGCGGATGCCGGAAGCCGTGGAGATCTTCATCCTGCCGCCGTCCCTGGCGACCCTGGCACGGCGGCTGGTGGATCGCGGTCAGGACGATCCGGACGTCATCGAAAGACGACTCAAGGAAGCACGTCTGGAGATGAGTCATCACGGCCACTACGACTACCTCATCGTCAATGACGACTTCGACACCGCGCTGGCCGACCTCTGCGCCATCGTCCGTGCCGAACGCCTGCGCAAGGCCAGACAGGAGGTCCGGCTGCATCCGCTGATCACCAGCCTGCTGGACCCCAGCGGCGGCTAATCTGCCGCTGACCCTGGGCAGCTGCCCCCTTCCTGCAGTAAGATGACCGGCTGACCCGAACACCCTGCCCGCCGTCTGCGGGCACGCCGAGGAGATCGCAATGGCCCGCATTACCGTGGAGGACTGCCTGGACAAGGTCGACAACCGCTTCGAGCTGATCATGATCGCTTCCAAGCGCTCACGTCAGATCGCCACGGGTGGCAAGGATCCGAAGGTCCCGGAAGAAAACGACAAGCCGACGGTCATCGCCCTGCGCGAAATCGCAGCAGGCCTGGTCGACGTGAGCATTCTCGACGAGGAAGACCGCCAGGGTCGCGACGAGTTCGGATTCAGTCTGCCGGAACCAGCGCCGCGCCATGCCGAGAGTGACGACCCCATCCTCGACTGAAGCCGTCAGCCGGAGAATTCCTCCGGTGCGGACGGTTGCCGAACCGTCCGCGGAGCCCATTATCACCTTAAAGCAACTCGTGGAGCGTCTGCGCACCTACCTGGATGCAGACGCCGTGGCCGAGGTGGAGCGCGCCTACGCCTACGCGAAGGCAGCCCATGAAGGGCAGATGCGGCGCACCGGTCATCCGTACATCACCCATCCCACCGCGGTGGCGTACATCCTTGCCGACATGCACATGGACCATCAGACCCTGATGGCCGCGCTGCTGCACGATGTCATCGAAGACACCGGCGTCGGCAAGCAGACCCTGCGCGACCGCTTCGGCCCCGAAGTGGCGGATCTGGTGGACGGTGTCTCCAAGCTGGCCACCATTTTCCAGTCCCGGGCCGAAGCCCAGGCCGAGAACTTCCAGAAGATGGCCATGGCCATGGCGCGGGACATTCGCGTCATCCTCGTCAAGCTCGCTGATCGCCTCCACAACATGCGCACCATCGGCGCGCTCGGGGCCGAGAAGCGGTCACGCATCGCACGCGAGACCCTGGAGTTCTATGCGCCCATCGCCAATCGCCTGGGCATGAACGATTTGCGGGTGGAGTTCGAGGATCTCGGTTTCGCTGCGCTCTACCCCATGCGCGCCGAACGCATCGCCCGGGCCGTCAAGGCTGCCCGCCGCAACCGCCGCGAGCTGGTCGCCCAGATCGAAGCCACGCTGCGCGATTGCCTGGAGCGGGAGCAGCTCGAAGCCACCGTGATCGGCCGCGAGAAACACCTCTACTCCATCTACAGCAAGATGAAGCAGAAGCGGAAGTCCTTCGCCGACATCATGGACGTGTTCGCGTTCCGCATCGTGGTGGACAAGGTCGACACCTGCTACCGGGTCCTGGGCGCTGTGCACAATCTCTACAAGCCTCTGGCCGGACGCTTCAAGGACTACATCGCCATTCCCAAGGCCAACGGCTATCAATCCCTGCACACCACCCTGTTCGGCATGCACGGCGTGCCCATCGAGATTCAGATCCGCACCCATCAGATGGATGCGGTGGCCAACAACGGCATCGCCGGCCACTGGCTCTACAAGTCCGACGACGAGGCCGGCGGCGGCATCACCGCAGCGGGCAGCCACGCCCGCGCCCGGCAGTGGGTGAAGGGCCTGCTCGAACTGCAGCAGCGCGCCGGCGACTCCATGGAGTTCATCGAGCACCTGAAGACCGACCTCTTCCCCGACGAGGTCTACGTGTTCACGCCCAAGGGCAGGATCCTGGAGCTGCCCCAGGGGTCCTCGCCGGTGGATTTCGCCTATGCCGTCCACACCGACATCGGCAACACCTGCGTCGCCTGCCGGGTTGACCGCCGCCTGGCCCCTCTCTCCACTCAGCTCCAGAGCGGACAGACGGTGGAAGTGATCACCGCCGAGGACGCCCGCCCCAACCCCGACTGGCTGTCCTTCGTGGTCACCGGCAAGGCCCGCTCATCCATTCGGCATGCCTTGAAGACCCAGAAGGTGGCCGAGTCCAGGGCCCTGGGCCGACGCCTGCTGAATCGCTCCCTTGCCAATGCCGACACCTCGCTGAAGGAACTTTCGGAAGAGCGGGTCGAAGCCACCCTCGGAGAGTTGGGGTTCAAGCGCCTCGACGACTTGCTCGAGGACATCGGCCTCGGCAATCGCATGGCCTACATGATCGCCCGTCGACTGACTCGCGACGACGCCGGCAGCAGCGAAACCGGCGACGACAGCAGCCTGTCGGTGCAGCAGGGGGGCGGCACGCTGGCCATTCGCGGGACCGAGGGCATGGTGGTGTCCTACGGCAAGTGCTGCTACCCCTTGCCGGGGGACCCCATCGTCGGCCATATCAGTTCCGGCCGGGGCCTGGTGATTCACCGCGACACCTGTCGCAACCTCGGCGAGCTGCGCAAGAAGCGCGACGAAGTGCTGCAGGCGGTGCGATGGTCAGACAAAGTGCAGGGTGAATTCTCCGCCGAGCTGCGGCTGGAAGTGGTGCCTCAGAAGGGCGTCATCGCCGAAGTCGCCGCCCTCATGACCACCCTCGATGCCAGCATTCAGAAGATCAATACCGAGGAACGCAATGCCAGGCTGTCCACGGTCAGCGTCGGCTTGAGCGTCCGCGACCGCGTCCACCTGGCGCGGATCATGCGCCGGCTGCGGGCCCTGCCAAGCGTCAACGGGCTGTCGCGCAGCAAGAACTGATTCGGGAAATCCGACCGATCCGGCGTGAACCCGCCGCGATCTGCGGTCCATTCCCGTCGACTCATCCACTGGAGTCCCGCCATGCCAAGGCCCTTCGAACCCATCCATACCGACGCCGCACCGGCCGCCATCGGCCCCTACTCCCAGGCGGTGAAATGCGGGGATCTGGTGTTTCTGTCCGGGCAGATCCCCCTGGACCCCGCCACCGGGACCCTGGTCAGCGGCGACATCGACGCCCAGATCAGCCAGGTGTTCGACAACCTCGAAGCCGTCGCTGTGGCTGCCGGCGGCAGCCTCGCCCACATCGTCAAACTCAGCGTCTTCCTCATCGATCTGGCGCACTTCGGCCGAGTCAATGCCGCCATGGAAGCGCGCTTCAAGGCCCCCTATCCGGCCCGGGCCGCCATCGGCGTCGCGGCCCTGCCCAAGGGCGCTTCCGTGGAAGTGGAAGCCATTCTCAATCTGGCGGGCTGAGCAAGTTTCGCTGGCAGCCCTCTAAGCACTCTGCAGAAGCTGAAGTCGCCGCCTTCGCCGGAAGGCATCGCTATCGCTATCGGGATCGGGATCGGGATCGGGATCGGGATCGGGATCGATCCTGCGACCTCCTAGAGCTTCGTGGGCTACCTTCTCTTTCGATAGAGATTTCGATAGCGATCACGATCCCGATCCAGATCCCGATGATGCCGCTCTCAACGCGCATTGCCGGAGTTGACGGCAATGCCTTCGTTGACAACGCTATGAGAGGCCCGACTGCTTGCAGTTGATCCGCATGCGGCGGCGAGGTCGCGGCGTGCAAGCACGCTCGCCTACAGCCCTCTCTCTCTGAGCATGGCCGCGTATCCCGCCCGATAATCCGGATAGCGCCAGCGAAACCCGAGATCCTGCAGTGCCCGCGGCCGCAGGCGCCGGCTCGGGGCGCGGCCGTCATCAGCATCGACTGTCGTGAGCGGTACACCCAGGCGATCCGCCAGCCAGGCCAGCACCTCGTGGCGTGGCGCCGAGGCACCGTCACTGCCGATCACTGCGTCGGGCAGTTCGCTGCCGGCAAAGGCCAGCTCCAGCAGGAACACCAGGGCGTCGGCCGCATCGTCGCGATGGATGCGATTGGTCCAATGCACGGGCACAGCCGGGGCGCCACGGCCCTGGCGGACCCGCTCGATGAGCGCATGGCGTCCGGGACCATAGATGCCTGCCAGCCGCACTGCGGTGACCGGCCAGCCCCCTGCGGTCAGCGCCCGCTCCGCATCGAGGAGGATCTGGCCGCGTTCGCTTTCCGGCACCGCCGGGTTCGACTCGTCGAGTTCGGCATCACCGCTTCCCTGGCCGACCTCTGTGGCCGTCCGTGCTTCCCCGCCTGAGCCGTAGACGCTGGTGCTGGACACCCACAGGGCACGGATGATCGGCCGGCCGGCCAGGGCCTGCGCCAGATTCTGCGCCGCAGCCAGATAGGTCTCGCGGTAGCCCTCGAGGTCGTAGCGATCAGGCGTAATGCTCACCACCATCGCTTCGATGTCCGCCGGCAATCCTGCAAGCGCTACCGGATCACCGAGATCCGCCCGCAGCAGCTCCACCCCCTCGGGTGCCTCGCTGCCGCGGCGGACACCGGTCACCCGAGCCCCGCGATCCACCAGCCGGCGGGCCACGGCCGCACCGAGATCCCCAAGGCCGATCATGGCGATTCTCCGACGGGCCAGCACTGATGCCTTCATCCGGTTAGACTCCTCGCGTTTCCTGATTCAACGGCGCCGCCATGACTCCGAGCCGCCCTGCACCCGCCGCCCCAGTCCGACTCAGCGATCCGGTGACACGCCTGCGCGGGGTTGGCAGCCAGCTCTCAGAGCGGCTGGCCAGACTCGACATCCGCTGCATTCGCGATCTGTTGTTCCACCTCCCCGCACGCTACGAGGACCGCACCCGCATCACGCCCATCGGTGCCTTGCGGCCCGGCGCCAGCGCCGTCATCGAAGGGACCGTCCTGGCGGCGGACGTGGTCTTCGGTCGTCGTCGCAGCTTTCTCTGCCGGGTCCAGGACGGCAGCGGAACGGTATCGGTGAGGCTCTTCCATTTTTCCGCCACCCAGCGCAAGCAGCTGGCGCCCGGAGCCCGCATCCGCTGCTTCGGGGAAGCCCGCAGCGGCGCCACCGGCCTGGAACTCTACCATCCCGAGTACCGGGTGATCGGCGACGTCGCACCAGCCCTGGCCGACCGCCTGACCCCGGTGTATCCGGTGACCGAAGGCCTCAGCCAGCAGCGTCTGCGCAGCCTCTGCAATCTGGCACTCGGTCTGCTCGAACGTCCGGCCACCGGCAACGCCGACGATCTCGAAGCAGACATCATCGACGCCCTGAAGCTGCTCCATGGCCCTACACCCGAGGTGTCGCTGGGCGCTCTCGAGGCCGGAAGTCACCCGGCCCAGCAGCGTCTGGCGATGGATGAACTGCTGGCCCACCACCTGTCCCTGCTGCAGGCCCGCCGCCGCATGCAGGATCATTCCGCGCGGCCGCTGTCCCGGGGCAAGGATCTGCTGCAGCGCTTCCGGGAATCCCTGCCCTTCCCACTGACCCGGGCCCAGGACCGGGTCATTGGCGAACTGAGCAGGGACCTGGCCCGCGCGGTTCCCATGCTGCGCCTGCTGCAGGGTGACGTGGGTTCCGGCAAGACCGTCGTCGCCGCCGCGGCCGCCCTGATCGCCGCCGGCTCCGGGGCCCAGACCGCCCTGATGGCCCCCACGGAGCTCCTGGCGGAACAGCATGCTCGCACCCTGGGTCCCTGGCTGGAACCCCTGGGGCTGAGCACCGCCCTGCTCACCGGTCGCCAGCGCGCAGCCCAGCGCCGGCAGCAGGAGCAGCAGACGGCTTCCGGAGCGGCCGCCCTGGTCATCGGGACCCATGCCCTGTTCCAGGGCAGCGTCGATTTCCATGAGCTGGCGCTGGTGATCATCGACGAACAGCACCGCTTCGGCGTGCACCAGCGCCTCGCCCTGCGCGCCAAGGGGGAACAGACCGGACAGGTCCCCCACCAGCTCGTGATGACGGCAACCCCCATTCCCCGCACCCTGGCCATGAGCGCCTATGCTGACCTGGAACTCTCGGTGCTCGACGAGCTGCCACCCGGGCGGACGCCCGTCACCACGGTGGTCGTCGGCCAGGAGCGGCGCCTGGAAGTCATCGAGCGGGTCAGCGCCGCCTGCCGGGAGGGTCGCCAGGCCTACTGGGTCTGCACCCTGATCGAAGAGTCCGAAGTCCTGGAAGCCCAGGCGGCGGAGGACACCGCAAAACTGCTGGGGGAGGAGCTCACGGATCTCAGGATCGGTCTGGTACACGGCCGCCTGAAGGGCGACGAGAAAGCCCGGGTCATGGCCGAGTTCGAGGCCGGCAGCATCGATCTGCTGGTGGCGACCACGGTCATCGAAGTGGGGGTGAACGTCCCCAATGCCTCCCTGATGGTCATCGAGAATGCCGAGCGCCTCGGTCTGGCTCAGCTGCATCAGCTCCGGGGCCGGGTCGGACGCGGCTCCACGGAGAGCCACTGCGTGCTGCTCTATCAGCCGCCCCTGTCCCGCACCGGCAAGGAACGGCTGCGGGTCATGCGTGAATCCAACGACGGCTTCGTGATCGCAGAAAAGGATCTGGAACTGCGCGGTCCCGGCGAGCTGCTCGGCACGCGCCAGACCGGGCTGGTGGACCTGCGCGTGGCGGATCTGCTGCGGGATCGGGATCTGCTGCCCGAGGTCCAGGCCCGCGCCCGGAAGCTCTTGAGCCAGGACCCCGCCCAGGCTCAGCGCATCATCGAGCGCTGGCTCGGCAGCCGCACCCAGTACGCTCACGCCTGAGCTTCAGAACTTCGCTCGAGGGATCGTCGTGGGGGGGGGGGGGGGGGGGGGGGGGGGGGGGGGGGTGGTCTGGCCGGGGGCGCCGTCTCGCGCGGGGCTGGCGCCGCGGGTGTCGCTGCGGGGGGGGGTGCGAGGTG
>JAFIFJ010000030.1 GCA_020832085.1 Gammaproteobacteria bacterium
GTCGCTTCTGGTAGAGCGCTTCGCAATCGGCCCATTCGCTGCGCGAATAGGGCGCTCCCACAGTGCGTGTTCCAGTCTGAAAAGTTAATTCAAAATCAAATAGTTGTCGTATGTTTCATAAGAGGAGCTCAGCCCCCCGGAAGCGCAATGCTGCGCAGGTCATCGAGTCCCTGGATCTCGTGGCTGCTGTAGTCGATGCGCCAGCGCTGCAGGTCGCTGAAGGATCGGTCGATGGCGTCGAGGTGACGACGTTGGGTGGCGCGAAGCGCTGCGGCGAAATCCCCTTCCGCGGCTGCGGGAATGACCCGGTTGACCAGCAGCAGCGGCACCGACACGCCTCCTGCGGTGAGTTGCCGCACCATGCGTCGGGTCTCGTCCACCGACAGGGCATCCGGGTTGAGCACCGGAATGAATCGGGTCCGGTCGGGATCCGTCAGCAGGGCGCGTAGCGCTTCAAAGCGCTGGCGTCGCCGGTGGAGGATGGTCGCGGCGCGGTCTTCCGGTGACGCCGCCGTCGTGTCGCGTTCGCGCCAGGCAATCTGGGTTTCCCGACGTCTGGCCAGCATGGCCTCGGTCCAGATCGCCATGGTTTCCGGCAGGCTCAGCAGCTGCAGGGTATGGCCGGTGGGCGCGGTATCGAAGATCAGCTCGTCATAGCGAGTGCCGAGATCGAGGATGCAGCGGACCACGGCCTCGAACAGAGCCGCTTCGTGGGCTCCCGGGGCGGCAGCGGCGAGATCGGCCTGCTGCTCGGCCGCAGCCCGCAGTTCGGGGCTGCTGAGTTCCCGCAAGTTGGCCTTCACCTCAGCGATGTAGTCGGCCAGGGCCTGATCGGGCGCCAGTTCGAGCGCGTCCAGGTCGGCCGTGACCGCCCGGGGTTCGCTGCCGAGTTTGCATCCAAGCAGGTCACCCAAAGAGTGGGCTGGGTCGGTGGAGATCAGCAGCATCCGGTGCTGGGGGCCGGCATGCTGCAGCGCCCAGGCGGTGGCGCAGGTGGTCTTGCCCACACCGCCCTTGCCGCCAAAGAACGTGATCCGGGCGACGTTCTCGATGCCCGGTTTCGGCGGCGGCGCTTGGCGCAGCCCGGAGAACAGCTGCGAGATGCGCCTCAGCAGCACCGGAAACCGTCCACGGGGGAGTGCTCCATGCCCATGCGCCGGTGCCAGGCGTGGAAATCTTCCAGCAGGAACGGCATCAGTTCCAGGCAGTAGAAGGCGGCGGGATTGGGCACGCCCAGGGCCTCCGACATCACCAGCAGTCGGAACAGGTCCTCCTGACGGCGTTGACTGCGGCGCTGCTGACGGCGAAACGGCGCTGCGTAGGATTCATCGAGAAAAGCCTCGATGCGACGCAGCAGCGCTACCGGCTGCTCAGTTCGCTTCCAGGACTTCACTGGGTTCCCGCCGCTGGCGGACGGCCGCCACACCTTCGAGCAGCAGCCAAATGTTCAGCGCCAGCAGCAGCCCGCCCACCACCGTGAGCAGCAGGTTGCCCTGGGCCAGATAGTTGCCGACGTTGATGAACATGGCCCAGGTGGTGACGGTGGCGACGAACAGGAAGGGAATGAGCGTCAGCAGGTAGGGCCGCTTGGTGTACCAGAAGATCAGGGACAGGATCAGCAGCGACATGGCCGCGGTGAGCTGGTTGGTGGTCCCGAACAGCGGCCAGAGGATCATCCCGCCCTGACCGGGACGGTCAGGGTCGGCGAAGAAGGCCAGCGCCACGCAGAGGACGAACACCAGGCCGGTCGCAAAGTTGATGTTCGACAGGGCCGGCAGCTTGTATTGACGCCCGAGTTCCGCGAGGACGAAACGCTGCAGGCGCATGCTGGTATCGAGGCTGGTGGCGGCGAAGCACACGACCATCATCGAAACGAAAGTGGTGCCCAGCGCCACCGGCAAACCTAAGTGGCCCATGAAATTGCCCGCACCGCTGACGAAGGCGGCGATGCCGCTGGAGCTGGCATGGGCCCAGCTCTCGTAGTGGGTGTTCCAGGCCTCGAAGGTGGCGAAGCCGGCTGCGGTGGCCAGGATGGCGGCAACGGCCAGCAGGCCCTCACCGGTGGAACCCAGGTAGCCAATGAAACGGGCATCGGTCTCGCGGTTGAGCTGCTTGGACGTGGTGCCCGAACTCACCAGACCGTGAAAACCGGAGATGGCGCCGCAGGCGATGGTAACGAAGAGCAGCGGCAGCAGCGGCGGCGTGTCCGGCGGCACCGCCGTATTGAAGATCGGTGCGACGATTTCGGGGCGGCCGACGAAGACACCTAAGTAGATCATGATCAGGCCGATGAACAGCAGATGGGCGTTCATGAAGTCCCGGGGCTGCAGCAGCAGCCAGACCGGCAGGCGCGAGGCGATGGCGCCGTAGGCAAGCATGATGGCGGTCCACCAGGCCACGCTGGGGACCCCGGCCATCTGCTCCGGCAGACTCACGGGTACCGCAGCGCCGACGCCGACTAAGGCCAGCATCAGCAGCAGGCCGATCAGGGCCGGCCACAGGACGCCCACACCTTTACGATAGATCAGCCAGCCAATGCCGATGGCGATGGGAATCTGCATCCAGTAGGGGATGACGCTGGCGGGAAAGTTGGTGAACAGGGTGCCGATGATCACCGCGAACACCGCATTCACCATCAGCATCAGGAAGAAGATGATCAGCAGGAACAGACTGAAGGCCCGCGGGCTGATCACCTTGCGGGCAATGGCCCCCATGGATTCACCGCGATTGCGGCTCGAAGCCCACAGGGTGCCGAAGTCGTGGATGCCGGCAATGAACACGGTCCCCACCAGAACCCAGGCCAATGCCGGCCCCCAGCCCCAGATCATGGCGATGGCCGGCCCGACGATGGGTGCTGCCCCGGCCACGGACGTGAAGTGATGGCCCCAGAGCACGAAGCGGTTGGTGGGGACGAAGTCGATGCCGTCATTGAAGCGATGGGCCGGAGTGATGTAGTCCGGGTCGAGCCGGAAAACCCGCTCTGCCAGGAACTTCGAGTAAAACCGGTAGCCCACGAAAAACGCGGCAAAGGCGAACAGGGCCAGCATCCAGCTCGTCAAAAGGTCATCTCCTGATTGGCGGGCCATGGATGGCCCGCGCGCAGATCAATCGCGTAAGTGATTGATCTGTCGTGCCCGATCTGCGGACATGTGCCGCAGATCGGCATGAAAAAGTCCATGGACGGACTTTTTCAGCAAACGGTTAGTGGGCCGCAGGACTCTATCCCGGTCGGGCCGCCCGACTCAACGGGGCGGCGGCAAACGGTAGACCGCAATGGCCGCCGGAACGAACAGCAGCGCGAACAGGCCGAAGGCAATGTCGTAGCTGCCGGTGCGATCGAAGATCCAGCCGGAGAACAGCGGACCCAAGGAAGCCATGGTGATGAACAGCATGCCGAGACCCATCACGCGCCCGAACGACGCCGCACCAAAGCGGCTGCCGTAGACCACGGCCATCAGGGTCAGGATGCCTCCGCCGGCTACACCCATGAGGATCGCAGCGAGGATCAGGGTCAGCAGCGCCGGCGTGCCCATGAGCATAAGCAGTGCGCCACCCATGCCGGCGGCCATCACGTAATAGAGCCAGCGGTGGTCGATGCGGTCCGCCGCGGCGCCGAAGGCGAACTTGCCGGCGATCATGGCAGCGGAACTCAGGGAAATCAGCAGTGCCGCATAGCTGGTGGGATGGCCGAGATCCCGGGTCAGGGCGCCGAGGTTGAACTGCATGGCGCCGAAGGCCGCGTTGGTGGGCAGAAAGGCCACCACGGCGATCCAGAACATGGGGGTGCGCAGGATGTCACCCACCTGCCACTGCCGCGCTTCGATGCTGGCCCGGCTCTCCACATGGGCCTCGGCGCTGAGGGCCGCAGGCTCAGGTGGTTCACGCCGGAGAATGAGCCAGGCAATGGGCGTGATGGTCAGCAGGGCGAGCAGGGAGAGGACCTGCATGGTGATGCGCCAACCGAAATGTTCGATCAGGGCACCGGTGAGAAAGGGAAAGGCGAAGCCGCCGATGGAGGTACCGATGGCCGAGATGCCGAGCGCCATCCCGCGCTTGTCGAGAAACCAGCGGGTGACCAGGGTCTGGGCCGCCAGCGGGCCGGCCATGGCCATCCCCAACGGCATCACCAGGGCGTAGAGGGCGATGATCTGCCACATGGCGGTGGCCATGGAAGCCAGCCAGAGGCCACAGCTCAAGGCAAAGGTGCCGATGATCACCAGGCTGCGCATGGACAGGGCATCCATGGCCCGTCCTGCCATGGGGCTGAGCAGACCGACACCCACCTGAAGGAGGGTAATCGTGATCATGACCCGACTGCGGCTGACTTCGAAGGTCTCCAGCCACGGCACGACGAAGAGGGCGAAACAATAGATCAGGATGCCGATGGTCACAGCCTGGAAGGCCAGCGTCAGACCGACGACGTTCCAGCCGTAGTGCCAGTCAGAGTGCCAGGGTGTCTGCATGCCCCCGAAAGACCCCGCGAGTTCGAAAGCGCGCCACGATACAACAATGGTGGCGCTGTGGCGCCCTCGGGCGACACCTCGCGCTGCGGCCCCCTCCTCGAAGCGGCACGGGCAGGCGGGTGTCGATCTGCATCTCCGGCTTCGATCCGGTAGGGTAGCTGCGATTCGATCTTTTGCTTCGGGGGTGCTGCAGGATGCTCGATCGACTGGCGGCGGTACTGGGCCTGAGCGCCATTCCGGTGGTGTTCTTCGGGTCAGCCGGTCTGGCTGTGCTGTTCGTGGCTTTCGCTTTGCCCTTCTCGGAGCAGTTCGCAGCCTTCTTCGGGCTGCTGACGGACTTCACGGTCACCTACTTCGGCTGGTTCTACATCCTCAGCGTCACCGGCCTGCTGATCTTCCTGATCTGGGTGGCCCTGTCCCGCTACGGCAGCATTCGACTCAGCCAGGACCACGAGCGTCCGGAGTTCGGAACCTGGACCTGGTTCACCATGCTGTTCGCGGCCGGGATCGGCACCATCCTCATGTTCTGGGGTGTGGCCGAGCCGATCTCCCACTTCGCGACGCCGCCATTCGAAGGCGTGGAGCCGAAGAGCCGGGAGAGCGCCGAGCTGGCCATGCAGATCGCGCTCTATCACTTCGGGCTGCACACCTGGACCATTTTCACCCTGCCGGCCCTGGCCATCGGCTACTTCACCTACCGCCAGGGGCTGCCGATGCGTATCAGCAGCCTGTTCTACACCCTCTTAGGCCGCAGGATCTTCGGCCCCATCGGCTGGACCATCGACATCATCGCGGTGCTCGGAACGCTGTTCGGAGTGGCGGTGTCGGTGAGCCTCGGAACGCTGCAGCTCAACAGCGGGCTGGCTCACCTGCTGGGGATCGAGCAGGGGGACCTGTCGCGGACGGTGATTGTCGCAGTCATCACCCTGGTGGCCACGATCTCGGTGGTGCTCGGCCTGGATCGCGGCATCAAACGACTGTCCCAGTTCAACATCGTGCTGGCGCTGTTCATTCTTCTGTTCATCTGGGTCGCGGGGCCGACCCTGTTCCTGACCGCCGGAACAGTGGAGAACATCGGCAACTACCTCCAGGCCCTGCCGCGTCTGGCGTTCTGGACCGAGTCCTTCCAGGGCACCGAGTGGCAACGCAGCTGGACGGTCTTCTACTGGGCCTGGACCATCTCCTGGGCGCCTTACGTGGGGATGTTCATTGCGCGCATTTCCAAGGGGCGCACCATCCGCCAGTTCGTGGGTGGTGCGCTGGGGGCGCCGCTTCTGTTCACGGTGGTGTGGTTCTCGGTGTTCGGGCTGGCCGCCTTCGATCTCGAACTCGTCCGCGGTGTGGACGTGGCGAGCCACGTCCAGGCCGACGTCTCCGTGGCGCTGTTCCGCTTCCTCGAACAGTTCCCGCTCTCGACCCTGACTTCACTGCTCAGCGTCGTGATCATCGTCGTCTTCCTGACCACCTCCGCCGATTCGGCAGCCCTGGTCATCGATCAGCTCACGCGGCGTGATGATCAACCGTCACGGACCGCCCAGCGGGCGTTCTGGACCGTGCTCCTGGGTGCCATTGCCGCCACCCTGCTGCTGGGAGGCGGGCTCGATGCACTGCAGAACGTGATCACGACCCTGGGCTTTCCCTTCTGCCTGCTGCTGGTGTTCATGGCCGTGGCGCTGACCCAGGCCCTGCATGCCGACTACCTTGGGTATTCCCTCGAGGACCTTGTCGAGGGGCGGGCGCCGCCCATGGATCCCATGGGAGGCGACACCGAGTCGGTCATGAAGGACGAGCGTCCGGTGCCGCGGGGTCGGCACGACTGACAGCGAAGCCTGCGGCGTGAGTACACGCGCGTCGATGACCTCAATCGAAGCCAGCAGCATCTGCTTCGGCAATGCCCTTCGAGACTGAAATCGGGATCGTTATCGAAATCGATCCCGATAGCGATCCCGATAGCGATAGACCCGACCGCTCGCGCTCGCCCGTCACTGCGCCGGGCGTATCCGCAGCACCTTCCCGTCCGCCTCATCCGTGAGCACGTAAATGAAGCCATCCGGACCGGTGCGGACATCGCGGACGCGGCTGCTGATCTCCTCGAAGACCTTGCCGTGGTCGATGGCGCCGTCCGCCGTCAGCGATACCCGGCGGATGCTGCGTTCGGCCAGGGCGCCCACGAAGAGCTGTCCGCGCCAGTCCGGAAAGGCCTCGCCGTCGTAGTAGGTCAGGCCCGAGGGTGCCGTGGAGGGTGTCCAGTCCACCAGTGGCTGCTCCATGCCCGGATACTCGGTGAAGGGTGAGATCCGCGCGCCGGTGTAGTCGATACCGTGAGTGATGACCGGCCAGCCATAGTTACGCCCTGTCTGCAGCCGGTTCAATTCGTCGCCACCCTGGGGACCATGTTCGTGCTGGAATACCCGGCCATCAGGGGTCACCACGAGGCCCTGGGCATTGCGGTGCCCATAAGTCCAGATGCTGTCCAGAGCATCCGGATTGCCGACGAAGGGGTTATCGGCAGGGATGCCGCCATCCGGCCGAATGCGAATGGTCTTGCCCCGGGTGTTGTCCAGGCGCTGGGCATCCTCCCGGTAGTTGAAGCCGTCGCCGGTGGTGAACAGCAGGGTGCCATCGGGCAGGAAGGCGAGACGCCCGCCATAGTGGGCGGCGGTGCGCTGTTTCGGCGTGCCGCTGAAGATCACCTCGAGATCCTCGAGGCGATCCTCGATCAGGCGGGCCCGGGCCACACGTGGCGTGTTGGCCCTGTCGTCGCCGTGGGCATAGCTCAAGTAGATCACGCCGGTCTCGACAAAATCGGGATCGGGCAGAACGTCGAACAGACCCGCCTGGCTGCGGGCGAACACGGGGGGTACGCCCGCGATCGGTTCCGATACCGTGCCGCTCTCGCTGAGGCGGCGCAGGCGACCATCGCGCTCGGTGAGGAGATAGCTGCCATCGGGCAGGAAGGCGATGCTCCAGGGAAAGGCGATGCCTTCCGCGAAGGTCTCGATCCTGTAGTTCTGGGCGGCGGCAGATGTTGCTGCGATGAGCGAGAAGATGACGAGCAGCAAGCTGAGACCGCGAGTAGAGGCTGGATTCATGACGGGCTACCTGATGGTTGGGGCTTCACCTGAGCGGAGTAAAAGGTCACCATGACGGCCAGTTCCGGGTGCTCTGGGGTTCAGCAACCACACCGTTCCTGCACGGCATCGAATCAGGACAACAATAATGATCCTACGCTTCATTCTGGCATTTCTCGCTGCCGTCTTGGTATCGGCCGCACTGGCCGCCGCTGCGTCGACGCAGTTCGTCCTCGCTGAACTTGCCCGCCTCGGCGTCGAGATCAGCTTCGCCGACCGCCTGAGCATGACCGCCCACGACGTCATCGGCATGGGCCGCCTCTACCTGCCCGTCATCGGTGTCGGCTTCCTGCTGGCCTTTGGCGTTGCGGCACTGGTGATCCGTTATCTGCTGCCAGGTTGGTCGGTACTGGGCTATTCGCTGGCAGGCTTCACGGCCATCCTGGCCATCATTCTCATCATGATCGTTGCCTTCGGCCTGGTGCCCATTGCGGGCGCTCGCAGCATTCCCGGCATGCTCAGTCAGTGCCTGTCCGGTGCCGTCGGCGGCTACCTCTTCGCACGGATGCTCCACTGGCGAAGGACTGCAGTCTGAGGAGTCGGGTTTGTTCGGCCGAACAGTGAGGTACTGGAACACAGTCGTCCAGGGGCGTGGATCGCAATCAAACTCGATCCCTTGCTCTCCCTGCCCGAGGTTGGTTTCGCCTTGCTTCGATAGCGATCCCGATCCCGAAGCACTCAGACCCGGCAATCGCATAGCAATCAAGCAAAAGCCGTCGCAAGCGCCGCAGGCAGGGCGGTGAAGAACGCCTCGAGGTCCTGCTCCCGCATGACCGTGGCCAGAAAGCCGCTGCCGTTGGGAGTCAGCAGCACGCGCTGTTCGAGCAGCGATCGGTGGATCCGGCCCATGATCGCCACTTCCTCCCGGGAGCGGTGGTAGTCCCGATAGTCGCGAATCTGACGGTCGTGGGGATGAAGGCAGAACAGCGAGCCGATGCCCGTGATCTGGGCGGGAACCCCCGCAGCCAGGATGATCGAGGCGGCCCGCTCCCGGACGGCATGGCCGAGGTGTTCGAGGTGCTCGAAGGCGGCGCTGTCGAGCAGACTCATGGCGGCATCGCCAGCCACCATGCTCACCGGGTTGGCGGTGAACGTCCCGCTGGCCGGAACCCGGGCCGCTTCGAGTTCGTTTCCGAAAACCGCCATGACATCCTCTCGACCCGCCACAGCACCGATGGGCATGCCGCCGCCGATGATCTTGCCGAGTGCCGTCAGGTCCGGATCGATGCCGAAGCGCCCCTGGGCACCGGAGAAGCCCAGCCTGAAGGCGATGACCTCATCGAAAATCAGCAGGGTCCCTGCACGGCGTGAGAGATCGCGCAGCAGTGCCATATAGTCGGAGTCCAACGGCGTGAACCCACAGCGCAGCGGGGCGGGATCGACCAGGATGGCGGCCAGGGTATCGCCTGCTTTCGCCAGCAGCCGTTCGGTTGCTTCGAGATCGTTGGCGGGCAGGACCAGCACCTGATCGAGGATGGCGGCAGGCATGCCGGGATAGCGCGGCGTGCTGGCCGGATCCGTCCCCCAATTGTCCGGCGACGAGTCGGTGCCCACTGCAGCCAGGTCGTCACTGCCGTGATACACCCCCTCGATGCGGGCAATGCGACTGCGCCCGTTAAAGGCCCGTGCTGCGCGCAGGGCCACCGCCACGGCCTCGGAGCCGGTGTTGGTGAACCGCAGGCGTTCGAATCCCGGGACGCGGCCGCAGAGCAGGCCTCCGAGCCTGAGTTCGGCCTCCGTGGGCAACGCGAAGCAGGTGCCATGTTCGAGCTGCTCCGCAATGGCCGCATTGACCAGCGGATGAGCGTGGCCATGGATGAGGACGCCGAGATTCCCCGTCAGATCCAGGTAGCGATGTCCATCCACGTCCGTGACCCAGAGGCCGCGGCCCGAAGCGAGATAGGGCGGGTAGGGCGACATCCAGATCTGCTGACGGGTATTGGCACCGGGAAAGATCTTGCGGGCCCGCTCATAGAGGGAACGGGACCGGGATTCGGGAGACGTCCAGTGCACGGCGTCCTCAGTCAGCTCCGCTACGTTTGAGGACCTGCTGCACGGTTTCCAGCAGTTCCTTCAAGCGGAACGGTTTCGCCAGGCAGGCCTCGATGTTGTGCGTACCCGGATTGAAATCCTCAGGCGTGACATTGCCGTAGCCGGTGCAGAGGATCACCGGCATCGGCCGAGGCAGGCCCACGATGGCCGCGGCAAGGTCGGAGCCACTCATGTGCGGCATGGTCTGGTCGGTGATCACCAGGTCCACGTCGTCGGTGCTGCGCAGATAATCCAGCGCGGCACCGGGGTCATTGAAGACCGAGGTCCGGTAAC
The DNA here is from genome assembly GCA_020832085.1 of Gammaproteobacteria bacterium. Lineage (GTDB taxonomy): Bacteria > Pseudomonadota > Gammaproteobacteria > Pseudomonadales > Azotimanducaceae > SLTB01. The sequence continues at coordinate 9,920 of JAFIFJ010000030.1, forward strand.
CTGCGTGTTCGAGCAGTTCGCTCATGAAGTTCGCCACCGAGACCTCATCGTCGACCACCACGACATGGCCACCCTCGGCGGCCGTGCCGTTGGCGCTGCCGGCATTGACGTCGACTTCGGTCGCCACCTCGGCGGCATCGGCGGCATCGGCGGGCGGGAAGTAGAGCTTGAAGCAGCTGCCCTGGCCCGGCGTACTCTCCACCAGGACATGGCCTCCGTGCTGGTGCATGACGCTGTGCACCATTGCCAACCCAAAGCCGCTGCCGCGACCGGCGACCCGGGTGGTGACCAGCCGATCAAAGAGCTGCTCCCTGAGATCCTCGGCAATGCCGCGCCCGTCATCGGCGATGCTGAGCTCGAGCCAGGAGCCATCGAAGGAAGCATGGCAGGCTGCGCAGCGTGCGCTCCCCGGCAGGGTGACCGCACGCACTCCGACATCAATCCGACCATCCCCTTCGATGGCCTCGCGGGCATTGATGAAGAGATTGACCACGATCTGCTGCAGCTGTACGGGATCAGCACTGATCCGCGGCAGTTCGTGAGCGATATGGCTGCGAATAGCGATGGTGGTGGGGATCAGGGACCGCATCATGCGCAGCATCCCCTCGAGCTCGTCAGCCACGGCCAGGGGACGCCTGTCTCCTTCCTCAGTGCGCGAAAAATTCAGCAACTGGGCGATGAGGTCTCTTGCCCGCTGGCCTGCACCGATGACCTCGCTGAGATAATCGTTGCAGCGTTCCCCGGCGTCAGTGCCTTCCAGCGTGAGCTGGGCCAGCTCCGCGTAACCGATCATGCTGGCGAGGATGTTGTTGAAGTCGTGGGCAATGCCGCCGCTGAGCTGACCGATGGCTTCCAGTCGCCGCGTCTGCTGCAGCTGGCCCTCCAGGCGCAGGCGCTCCTGTTCGCGCTCCCGGTCGACGGTGACGTCGCGCAGGATGGCCACCAGGGAAATGCCGTCTTCGGCCGACAGCAGCCGAACGCTGAGCTCCAACGTGCGCTCACTGCCGTCCCGGGCCTGGCGCGTCAGTTCCCGGCGCTGCACGCCGCCACGATCCTGCAGGGAGCGGATGAAGCGGCGCCGGCTGCCGTCACTGTCGAACAGCCAATGGTCGGAATCGGTGTTGTCGAACCCGGCCACCAGGGTGTCGTAGTGCTCGTTGCGCTCGGCGATGCGGCCGTCGTCGCCGCGGCTGATGAACAGGGCATCCGGAGAGCTCTGAAACAGCGTGGCAAACTTGCGTTCGCTGCGGGCCAGGGCCGAGGCGATGCGGCGCCCGTCGCTGACGTCGCGGGCGACGCCGTAGGTGCCGATGAAGCGGCTGGGATCGTCAGCGGCATAGCGCCCCATCGCGCTGACCTCGATCCAACGGCGGATGCCGTCCTCTCCCGGATGGAGCTGCATCTCGAAACACGTCGTGGCGCGATGGGCGGTTCGCCGCTCATCGAAGCGAAAACGCCCGCGCCGGATCTCCTCGGGTCCGAACAGTACCATCCAATGCTGACCTTCGAGGCTCTCGCGTTCGCGTCCGAAAACCTTTTCACAGCTTGCGGAAATGAAGGTGAACCGGCCTTCCGCATCGAGGAGATAGATCACGTCCGGGGACTGATCCACCAGGAAGCGATGCAGCCGGTCGGACTCGTGCACACGGGCGAGTACTTCCCGCGCATCTGCTTCGCCGCGCTGATGGCTGAGAGCGGAGGCGATGCTGTGGAGGAGGTCTTCCGGAGCATAGGGCTTGCGGAGGTAGTCGAAGGCTCCGAGACGGAGCAGTCTGCGCATCATGTCTTCGCTGCGTTCTCCGGATACCACAATGACCCGGGGCGGGATGGTCATGGCCTGGGCGGCTTCGAGGACGTCGTAGCCATCCACCTCCGGCATGTTCAGGTCCAGAAGGAGCAGTTCGATGTCCGGGCGCCCCGGTAGCAGGGCCAGCGCAGCCGCTCCGTCCGGAGCAGTCTCCACCCGATGCCCGGCATCCGCGAGCACATCGGCCAGACTGTGGACGTGGCGCGGATCGTCGTCGACGATGAGGATCCGTCCCGGCGTCACGTGCAGCGTTCACTCATGGTGTGGCTTCCAGGGCCAGGGTGCGCGGCCCGAACGGCTTGAGAGCAGATCCCCGTGACTGCCCTGGAGCGCCATTCTGGCGCGCCGAGGGAAAGCCTGCAAACCTGTCGTAAACAAGGTTCACTGCCGGGGGCCGCGAAGTGCGGGTTCGAAACACTCGCTGGGCGCCATTGTCAATCCGGAAGCCCTCCTTCCGTGAGGGCCTTGGGGTCGAGCAGGGCTTCGAGTTCCCCTCGCGGCAGATCGGTCATGTCCGCGGCCACGTCGAGGATCGGCCGCCCTTCCTGATAGGCCTGCTTGGCAATCTCTGCCGCCCGCAGGTAGCCCAGCCTGCTGTTGAGGGCAGTCACGAGAATGGGATTGCGGGCCAGGGGATCGGCGAGCCTCTGATGGCGGACCTCGAAGTGCCCGACGCTGCGAGCCGTGGCCCGGGCTGAACCGGCCAGCAGCCCGATGGCCTCGAGCAGGCTGTCGGCAATCACCGGCAGCATGACGTTGAGCTGAAAGTTGCCGCTGCCGGCGGCTGTGGCCACGGTGGCGTCGAGGCCGATGATGCGGGCGGCTGCCATGGCCACGGCTTCCGGCAGCACCGGGTTGACCTTGCCGGGCATGATGCTGCTGCCCGGCTGCAGGGGCTCGAGCTGAATTTCGGCAAGCCCCGCCAGGGGGCCACTGTTCATCCAGCGCAGGTCATTGGCGATCTTGATCAGCGTCAGGGCACCGCTGCGAAGGACGGCCGCAAGTTCCGCAGCCGTGTCCTGACTGGCGATGGCGCGAAAGCGGTTGTCGTCGGCCCGGAATTCCACTCCGGTGCTGCTGCTCAGGCGGGCAGCGATGCGGGTTCCGAACTCGGCATGGGTGTTGATACCCGTTCCCACAGCCGTGCCGCCGAGGGCGAGACGTGCGAGTCGTGGCTGGATACCGGCGAGGCGGTCGGGAAGGTCGGCGGCCGGGGCGGCCCAGGCCGACAGTTCCTGCCCCAGGGTCAGCGGCATGGCGTCCATGAGGTGGGTGCGGCCGGTCTTGACCACATCGGACAACTCATGGCTGCGCCTCGCGAGCACCTCGCAGAGGGCTGTCCAGGCCGGATTCAGACCCGCTGCAATGGCCAGGGTTGCCGCCACGTGAATGGCCGCCGGGATGACGTCGTTGCTGCTCTGGCCGAGATTGACGTGATCGTTGGGACTGACGTCGAGGTCGCAGGAGGCCGTGGCCAACCGGGCGAGAACCTCGTTGACGTTCATGTTGGTGCTGGTTCCCGAGCCGGTCTGGTAGACGTCCACCGGGAACTGCTCTGCGTACTGGCCGGCGACCACGCTGTCGGCCGCGGCCGCAATGGCCCTCCCGCGCGGCCCGTCGAGCAGCCCGAGATCGACGTTGACCTCGGCTGCCGCAGCCTTGATGCGGCAGACGGCTTGTATGAACGCCGGCGGCAGGGGGCGACCGCCGATGTCGAAATTAGCGATGGCCCGCTGGGTCTGGGCGCCCCAGAGGGCCTCGGCCGGCACCTCTACCGGCCCCATGCTGTCGGTCTCGGTACGCGTGTCCTTGCGGGCCACGGCGTTCTCCCCTGTCGCGTCGGCCGCTTTCAGGCAGCCCGGCTGCGGCAACCCTTCAGTTCGCCGATGCTCAGGGTAGCAGCGAGCCGCCTTCCACATCGACCGTGGTGCCGGTCATGTAGTGATTGCCGGCCACCGCCAGGATCATGGCAGCGACTTCTCCGGGTTCGCCGACGCGGCCAAGCAGAATATTGCCTGCGGCCTGGTCGAACATGATCTGCCGTTGCTCGGCGGAGACGGTATCGAACATGCCGGTGTTGATCAGCCCGGGCGCCACGACGTTGACCCGTCGCGGCGCAATCTCTGCGGCCAGTGCCCGGCAGAAGCCTTCCACGGCATTGCCGACGCTGGAGATGGCAATCATGCCAGGCGGGCACTTGCGGGCGACGGCCCCGCCGACCATGACGATGGCACCGTCCTCGCTGAGATGGGGAATGCCAGCCTGGACGCCATGGGCATAACCCCAGAGCTTGCCGAAGGAGCGCTTGAAGCCTTCCATGGCCATGGCCATGAAGGGCCCCACAGCGCGCTCCGTTCCCGTGGCTGCCAGGATGAGGGCGTCGATGGGGGCCGCTTCGGCACAGAGCCTGGACAGACCGTCGGGGTCCTGCACGTCGGCCTCGACCCAGTGGATGCGCTTGCCGAGGTCACCCAAGGAGGCTGCAGCCTGCTGTCGGCGTTCGGCACTGCGGCCACCGGACCAGACTTCGGCACCCGCCTCGGCGGCCTGCTGCGCACAGGCCAGTCCAATCCCGGAGGTTCCGCCGAGAACCACCACGCGCTTTCCTGTCCAATTCATGCTGTCGAGACTCCATAGGTCGGTTGCAGATCCTGGCCGTTGAGAAAGGTCCGGCCCGTTTCGCCTCCATCTTCCCATGCCTTGGCCGAGATCTGCCGCCGAATTTGCTGCCCGGAACGCACCAAAATTGTGCGAGGCCCATTGCTGGGATGGCACACGCACAGATTTGGCCAGGAGCGCGTGTAAATGTTGACTCACAAAGCATTTACATCATCATTACAGACTCTGTGGCACGCCTTGCCTAGTATCGCGTCTCCCTCTCCGCTCCCGAACTGCGGGGGAGTGGGCGACAAGGACTTTGGACGGAGGCGCATCCATGCTGGTGTTGACCCGACGCGCAGGCGAGTCCGTCATGATCGACGGACACATCGAAATCAAAGTGCTGCGGATACGCGGCAATCAGGTCCATCTGGGCATCGACGCGCCCACCGAGACCCTGGTCCATCGTCACGAAGTCTGGGCTCGGCTGCAGCAGGATGCCGGCCCGGCACCGAAGGATGCAGCGCCTGCGGATGCGGTCGAACCCGACGTCGCAGAGCCGGCCCACCCCTCCCGGAGCGGAGTCTGCGCTGCGGCGACGGACGACCCGTCGAGGTCCTGACGCCCCGAATTCCTGGCCTGTTTCGGCTTGGCAAGAAAACTGCATGATTAACCGGGCGAGCCGCTCGGTCGTCATCATGAACGGGTCATCTTCCCCATCGTCATGCTGTCACGCATCCGAGCGATACTGGGTTCCGAATCGAGATCGGATCCCCGGCCACATATCACTCGGGAGTTGCCAAAGCCATGGACAAGCTGAAGATTCTCGACGCGTCGTTCCTCTACGCCGAGACCGCCAATACCCCTATGCACGTTGCCGCAGTTCAGCTCTTCGAACTGCCCAAGGGGCGAGAGGACAACTTCTTCGAGTCTCTGCGGGGCTACATTGCTGACCGTGTGCACTTGATTCCCTTCATGACACGGCGCCTGAAGCCGACCCCCCTGGGCATGGATCATCCGGTGTGGGTTCGTGACGAGCGCTTCGACATCAGCTACCACGTGCAGCGTACCCGCGTGCCGTCGCCCGGCACTCAGAGCCAGCTCGAACAGACGGTGGCACGCCTGCACGAGACACCGCTCGATCGCAGCCGCCCCCTCTGGCAGTACTGGCTCATCGAGGGTCTGGAGTCGGGCCACGTGGCCTGGTACACCAAGTACCACCACGCCTGCATCGACGGCATGGCGGGGCAGGCCATCATCGACATCCTGTTCGCGGACTCTCCTGAACTGCCGCCCGTTCCGGCTCCGGACCCGAGCGCCGACGCCAAGGATCCAGGCATGCTGTCCCTGCTCTGGGATGCCACCCGCAATGCCAGCACCCAGCCGGTGCGCACGGTACGCGGTCTTCCGGGCCTAGCCCGTACCGCCTGGAGCCTCGGTAAGCGTGCCTTCGGTCGCGATGGTGAAGGGCTCGGCGCCCTCGGCCAGCGGGCGCCGAAGACCCGTTTCAATGTCGCCGTCGGACCCTACCGCAGCTTCGCCTACGGCAGTCTGTCCCTGGCCGGTCTGAAGGCCGTGGGCAAACCCCATGGCTGCAAGGCCAACGACGTGTTCATGGCCGTCTGTGCCGGTGCGCTGGTGCGCTATCTCCGTGAGCGCGGAGAACTGCCGGAGAAGCCGCTGATTGCCGGTGCGCCGGTATCCATGCGCCAGCCCGGCGACACGTCCATGAGCAATCAGGTAACCATGCTGCTGACTTCGCTCAGCACCCACATCGATGATCCCGTCGAGCGCATGTGTGCGATCCGCGACTCGGCCAACGTGGGCAAAGCGGTGGCGGCGGAGATGTCTGCCGCCGGCGGACTCGACAGCCTGTCCATTCCAGGGCTGCCGGCGGCGTTTCGTGGCGTGATGGCCATGGCCGATCGTTTCCGGCTCGGGGACTTCATCCCCATGCCCATCAACGTGGTCATCTCCAACGTGGCCGGTCCCCGGCGCCCGGTGTACCTCAATGGCGCGCGGATGCTGACCCACTACCCGGTGTCCATTGCGGCCCACGGTACGGCGTTGAACATGACCCTGCAGTCCTATCAGGACCGCATGGACTTCGCCATTACCAGCTGCCTCGACGCGGTGCCGGATGCCGATCTCCTCCGCGATGCCATGTTCGAGGCCTGGGAGGAACTGCAGGTGGCGGCAGGTGTGGAGCCTGTGGCGCCGCTGGAATCCGATCCCATGCCGGTCACTGAGTCACCGGTCATCCGGGCTGCCTGATCGTTCAACCGTCGCGGGGGCCGTTGCTTTTTCGGCCCCCGCGACAGGCCCTGAGTTCAGGACTTTGCCAGCAGAAATGCCGGCGTTTCGCAGATGGCGTAGGGCCGGATCCAGTGGCCGTCCAGATGCACCCTGCGCACCCGCAGGCCCTCCTGCTGTTCCCGTTCCAGCTGCCAGGCCGATGGCGCCAGGGTCAACGACTCCAATTCCTCGAACAGCGGCGACACCTTCCCGGTGGAGCCGATCCTGACCCGGGTCTCCCGGGTGCTCGCGTAACGGTGCACCTCGATGTCGATGACCTCTGCCCAGTGGCCAAGCTGCAACGGTGAGCCCGCTGCGAGCAGCAGATAGAGGGTATGGCCCTGATTGCGGGCGGTTTCCAGCAGGGTGGCGGCGACGTACCAGGGATGACTGTCCCGGTAGCCGCCGACGTCGCCTTCAGCGAGCAGACGAGTCAATGCCGTCGCATCGACTGCAACGGCAAGGCAGTAGGGATGAGCGGTCACGTTCTCTCCAGTACTCCAGTACGAACCCGATCCCATCCCTGACGTTCACAGGCGCAGGCGAGGGGCCCCGGGCGCTACAGTAACGTGCCTCGAGCGAAGACTCACGAGCCGCATGGAAGGGATCGCCACTCCAGCCGCAGGGCGCGGCCAAAGTGGCGTGCCGAGGTCAGCCAGTCAGGCGCCGGCGTCGGAACAACGCCAGGCCGGAGAGCAGGGCCAGGACCCACAGGGTCGGGTCCATGGGGCCGGGTTGACCGCTGGCGCTGCAGCCGCTGCTGCGCAGGGGGCCAGGAGCTGGAGGCTGCGGATCAGGGGTCACACCGCCGGGCGGTGGTGTTTCAGGATCCGGCGAGGGGTCCGGGTCCGGGCCCGGATCAGGAATGGCGGCGCCGGAGACCAGGGAGATGGCGTCGAGGAAGATACGGGGCGAGAGCGAACCACCGCCGCCGGCCACGGCTTCGGCGGCACTGAGGCCAGAGGCTCCCGCCCGCGGCAGGCCGGCAGCGCTGACAGCGCTGGCACCATTGACGTTGGAGCGATCCCGCATGCGGATGCTGAGCAGAGCCGATTGAGCCTCGCCGTACTGGGCTGCGCTACGCTCCTCGCCAAGGGTGAATCCGACCCACGTGCTCGCGTCGACGTCGAGATCGAAGTCCTCGCGCAGTTGCTGGTCACCGTCGGCATCGCCGCTGCAGTCAGCGCTCGAGTAGAAGTCGACGTTGACTCGCATCGCCAGGCCGGCCGCCGGTTCCGCCGTGCGCACGAACAGGCTCGGTTGCAGGGTCTCGCCGTCCAGCGCCACACACTGATCGAGCCGGCTGTCACCGAAGTTTTCGCTCAGATCCTCGAAGAAGAAGACGTTGCTCCCGGCCAGCGCAAAGTCCACCGGGCCGGCGGCAGCACGACGGTCTCCGTCGCCACTGCGATCCAGGAACCAGCCGTCGCCTCCTGCGAGGAAGTCCCGGTCACGCAACTCGATCTGCTCGAAGCTGCCATTGACCAGCAGGTTGGTCGGCGATGTGCCCTGGGTGACACGGAAGGCATCGAGCCGAACCCGTGGGGCGGGGGAGATGCCGCTGCGATCACGGGCACGGACTGACAGCCGCATCCACTGCGTCCCTTCAGGCAGGTCCGACACCTCGTACCGCAGTCCGGCCAGCTCGGATGGATTGCGCTCAACCCATTCGTTACCGCGAGCGCCGAGGTCGAAGTCGACATCATCGTTGTTCCGGCCGCCGCTGAGACGGTTGCCGCCTGAATCCTGAGCCATGGCGGTGATGCAGTCCTCGAAACTGGCGAAGAAGTTCGGGTTGATTCGAACCCGAATGTTGGAGGCATCGTCATCCGGAGTGTCAGCGCGGACGCCATAGCTGATATCGACGCTACGGCTGGCGTCGATGGCCACACATTGTTCGAGTTTGTTGTCGCCGAAGCCCTCACTGAGCTGGTCGAAGCTGAACCAGGCTTCCCCGGCCAGGGCATCTCCCGTACCAACGCTGCCGCCGCCGTTTTCCACTCTTTCCTCGACCACCAGACGCCATCCGGGAGGGCCGCCGCGCTGAGCGTAACTCACCGTGGCTGGACGCGGGTTGAGATTGCCGAAGCTGCCGTTGCTGAGGATGTCGTCGGCGATGGCGTCCTGGATCGTGAAGGTGCCAACAGTGACAGCAGACAGTTCGCCATCCACCTCTGCCGCCGCCCGCAGCTCGGTGTCGGCTTCGAACGTGAGCATGCCGCCGCTGTCGACACTTTCCGATTCGCTGCTCGGGGCGCTGCCATCCGTCGTGTAGCGGATCAGGGCGCCCTCGGTGGCAGAGGTCAGCGTGACCGTTACCGACCCCACGAACGTGCCGCCTGGTGGTGACAGTTCGGGTGCGGCGACGGCAGGCTCATCGTCAGCGACAATGATCGTATAGGTCCCAGTGCTGCTGTCGGATGAGCTTTCCCCGATCACGGCGATGGCATTGAGTGTAGTGGTCGCGTCGATGTTCACGCTGCCGCCGTTGGCGACGAAGTCCGATGCCGTTGTCGGAGTCGTGCCATCCACGGTGAAGAAGATGGTTGCGCCCTCACTGGGTGAGGTCAGGGTGACCGTGACCGGATCATCGAAATCGCCTGGTGCCGGTGAGAAGACCGGTGCCAGGGGCATGACCGGATCCTCGCCGCCGTTGCCCGGGTCGCCCGGATCGGTTGGATCCATCGGATCGGGGTCGACGGCACCTGGATCGATGGGCATGACGACCACGTTGTCGATGGCCAGGCCCGAGCGCAAGTTGCCACCGTCGCCGTCGGCGTTGGATACCTGCCAGCGCAGGAAGGCGGTCTCACCGTGGGCCAGCGGGCCGAAGGGCGACCCGGTGCCGTCATCGAGGACGGTGAGATCGATGACCACGCCCACCTCTTCCCGGTTCTCGGGCAGCTTGCCATTGACGTTGGTGTCGGGCGTCGTGGTGCTCGATGGATTGTCCGTGGAAACGACATCGATCTCGAAGGTGTCCCGTTCGGCTTCGAGCAGGGTGTCGTACTTGAGCCGAACGCGGTTGCGGCGGTCGCCGATGAACCAGGCTTCAACGTCATAGCTCACCTGCAGGTGCGTGATGTCGGAACCGGTGTCGTTGCTGAAGGCGAACAGCAGACGGGCGTCGCGCAGGTCCACGGGCTCCCGCTCGCGGATGCCGAAGGCATGATCCACGCTGTCGAAGGTGTAGGCGGTGAAGGCGCCAGTGTTGACGCCCTGGAAGGGTTCGCTGCTGCGACCTTCGTCCCAGAGCACTGAGAAGTGATCGGGTAAGGTCTCCGCGCTGCCGCGATAGTCGTCGAAGTCCTCGCTGAACGCCTGTCCCAGGGTGACGAAACTGAACGGTTGGTCCCCGTCTACATCGATGGCGCCGGGTAACGTGACGCTCAAGTTGTTGATGGCCAGGCCCGAGCGCAGGCTGCCGCCATCACCGTCGGCATTGGAAACCTGCCAGCGCAGGAAGGCGGTAGCTCCAGGAGCGAGGGCACCGAACATGGTGCCGGTACCATCGTCGAGTTCGTCGAGGTCGATCACCACGTCGATGCTGGTGCGATGCTCTGCCAGGCTGCCGTTCACCGCCATACCGGGTTCGGTTTCGGTCGAAGGGTTGTCTGTAGAGACGATGTCGACCTCGAAGGTCGCCCGTTCTGCTTCGAGCATCGTGTCGTACTTCAGACGTATGCGATTGCGACGATCACCGATGAACCAGGCCTCGACCTCATAGCTGACGCGGATCTCGGTCACCGGCTCATCCGTGTCGTTCGTGAAGGCGAAGAACAGCCGGCCGTCGCGCAGGTCTACAGGGGAACGCTCGCGGATACCGAAAGAATGGTCGCTGTCGTCGCTGCTGTAAGCCGTGAAGGCGCCGGTGTTGACGCCCTGGAAGGGCTCGCTGGTGCGGCCTTCGTCCCAGGAGACGAACAGGCTGTCGGCCAAGGTGCCGGCTGTGCCCCGGTAATCGTCGAAATTCTCGATGAAGGCCTGATTCAACCCGGTGAAGCTGTGGCTGGCGACCGGCTCCCTGGGGTCACGCTCCTCGGCCTCGTTGGCGATTGCGAGTCCTGCGCTGACAAAGAAGGTCAGCATGGCGCTCAGCAGGACGCAGATGATGGGGGTTCGCATGCGGCTCACTCCATGAAGATCGTGGTAACGGATTCACCAGGGCGCTGGGTTGCGGTGGCACACTGGTGGTCGGCCGGTATCAGAACTCGTACTGCGCCCGGGCGGCGAAGATGGTCGCTCTACCCGATTCGCCATCGCGCTCGTTCTTCAGCCGCATGACGTTCAACTTGAAAACGATCTCGGGATTCGGATACCAGTTCAGGCCCAGGGTCCAGTGATCGAGTTCCTGGCCGCGGCCGACCCGGGTGTTCTCACTGGAATCGGCGGTGGCGAATCGCGCTGCGATTTCCCATGCGCCGGAACCACCGTCGCGACCGAAGATGGAGTTCGGCTGCACCGCGCCGAAGTCGCCGCTGAAGGCCCGGTAGTTGTGGGTCTCGCCGGTGAGGAAGTAGCTGGCCTGAACGTAGTAGCCATCCAGAGTGACGCTGTCGTTGGGTGTGGCATTGGCGCCAAGGGCGCGGGTGAGGGCGTTGCGATCGAGGTCGGCCTTGACGCGCAGGTACTCGCCCTGGAACCCGAAGGGGCCATATCCTAAGGCCGTCTCGAAGGCGAAGCGCTGGAAATCGTCCACCCCTTCGAGGTCATCGCGGCCGATCAGGCGCAGATCCAGAGAGCGGACCCCCGTGCGCGTCCTCAGGCGAACCGGGACCAGGCTATCGGTGGCCCGATCGACGGCATTCTTGCGGTAGTTATAAGAACCGCCGATGTGGACGAAACTTTCATCCGTCAGATGGGGGGCGAAGGACGCCCGCAGGGCCACCGCGTAGCCTTCATCGACGTTGCGGTCAGCAATCACGCCCTGGCCACCGAAGAGTCCCGCGCCGACATAGAATCTCGGCAACAGCGTCTCGTACATGATCCCGAGCTCGCGGTCCGGGCGATAGGCATCCACGGGTGCCGCCCGCTCGAGGAAGGTGATCCGCCGCGAACTCGCGGAACTTTCGAAACTGAAGGGCTCCTTGAAATGGCCGACAGCCAGGCGCCCCTGCGGCATCAGGTAGGCGAGGTAGGCGTTGGCAAACCTGACTTCGTTGTCGCGGAAGTCCAGCTCCATCTGCCATTCCCAATTGTCATAGATGACGCCGAGAGCGCCGAGTCGCGCGCGGCGGACCAGGGTGCCGTGCTTGGGAAGAGGACCGGACTCGCGGGCGGTGGCTTCGATGTCGCTGTCGAAGTTGCCGCGACCGTAGTCGGCCATGAAGCGGCCACGAATACCGAAGCGGTGCTGACCGTCAGCAGATTCGACGCGGAAGCGGTTGGCCCGGATCAGGTGCTCACGGGGCGTGAGAGGCTCCACCGGATCGTACTGCAACCCTGCATAGCGCTGCGGCGGTGCCTTCGGCAGCAGGTCGTCGGCATCGCTGGCCGTGAGCGCACCCCGTTCCACCAGCAGGCGGATGAGCGCGTCCTGACTGGCGTCCGGGGCCTTGAGGGCGCGGGCGTCGGCGGCGGAAAGGACACCGTTGACCACCAGGCGGTCGATCAGGGCTTCGGTACTGGCCAGGGCCGCAGGCGAGAGCAGGGCGGCTGCCGCGATCAGACCGGTCAGTTGGGCTCGGGCAGGATGCTTCTTGATCATGGATGCGAGATCCCCGTAACGGATGAATCAACAGCATCCAGCTTCGCGCCGTGACAGCCCCCACGCTCGAAAACGCAGCAGCAGCCTCCGCGACAGCCAGATTCGCCGTCGACGAGTGAAGGGTGGTCAACGCTCGTCCCCGACCGGACCTATCCCCAGTAGCCGATCGCCGTCCGCGATCAGATGGGGACGCTACCCAGGCGTTGTTACAGTGCCGTTACAGCTGGATGACCATCAGATGACAACGACGCTTCCCGCTGCCTGAGGTGACCCTGTGTCATGCTCGGAATTGGGACGCCGCGACTGAAGTCGAACGGCACCTGATGGCCGGCTTGCGCTCCAATACTGTACGAATGATCATAGTGGCTGGCGCCACGGCGCATCTGGAGCCCCCATGCCGGCAGCCGACTACTATCTGGACAACCTCGAGCAGCTTCTGGATTGGGTGGAACGGCATCACTGGGGGCTGGTGGACGACGGCGGGCGGGCGTTTCTGTTCCGATTCCGCGCCCTGCCACGCCCGGCCCGACGTCTCTATGTTCGACTCCTCATGCGCCGAGGCCCCTGGTTTCGCCTCGACCGACTGACCTATCAGGAAGTGGAAAGCACCGGCACAGCGGTCCTGGCCCTGTGCTTGAGCGGCCTCGCCAGGCTTGCCGGCCCACAGGGCTGGCTGGACCGCCTGCAGCTGCTGCGGGTGCCGGAACTGCGTGACCTCGTCCTGCAGCTGGCGCCGCAGCGGGCCTGCGGCCGTCAGCGTCGAGCCGAGTGGCTGGAAGCCTGCACCGAACTCTGGCCCTTCGAAGAAAAGCTTCTGCCCCAGGCCGTGGCGCTCGAGCCCACAGAGAATCTCGATCTGCTGCGCCTGCTTTACTTCGGCAACCATCAGCAGGACCTGGTCGAATTCATCCTGGCCGACCTTGGCATTCTGCGCTTCGAGCCGGTGCCGATGGAGCCCGCTCTGCCGTGGCGCTGCGCCGCCGAGGTGCGGCGCGATCTGCGCTGTCACCAATGGGCGGGGCAGGTCTCCGCGTGGATCGAAGCAGGCGGTGCAGACCTCGATGAGAAGGCGTTGGCCGCGGCCGATACCGTGCTTCGGACGGCGGCCTGCGCCAGCGCCACCGAACGGCGGCGCAACCGGGCGCTACTGCGGCTGGCCACGCTCTGGCAGATGCAGGGGCGTCAGGATCGGGCCCTGGCCGCACTCGCCAGCGCTTCCGGCCCGCCGGCGCGGGAAAAACGCATCCGCATGCTGGTCCAGGATGGCGGGCCCGAGGCGGCCTCGGCGGCGCTGCACACGCTCGGCGCGCAGGCCTCCGATCCGGCTGAGCGTCGCTTCATTGAGCGCTTCGATCCCGTTCGGGGGCGCTGCCGGCCAGCGCCGCGCAGCGACGGCATTGCTCGCGGTCGCATCCATCTGATTCGCCACGACCCGGAGTCTCGGATCGAGGAGGTGGTGGCCGGTGTCCTGCGCAGCGGTGGCTGCCAGGTCCTGCACCGGGAAAGCGCCCTGATTGGGCTGTTGTTCGGACTGGCCTTCTGGGACGTGATCTTCAGCCCCAGGGCAGGCGCCTTCGTGCAACCGTTTCAGAGCGGCCCGCTGGATCTGTTCGAGCCGGAGTTTGCCCGGCGGCGCAGCGCGGCCATCAGCAAGCGTCTGGCCGCCCTGGCCAGTGGCGAGTTCGGGTCCCCGGAAATGCTCGAGGTTTGGCACCGCAAACGGGGCACGGTGAACGCCCTGGTGGCGTGGTCCCGCTTCAGCAGTGGGGAAGTTCGGCAGATCTGCGAGGTGCTGCCTCCCCGGGTGAAGGCCCGACTCTGCGCGATTGCGCTCGAGGAACCGGCGCTGCTGCGGCGTGGATTTCCGGATCTGCTGCTGCTCGGAGGGATGCCGGGCCGATACCAGTTCATCGAGGTCAAAGGGCCGGGTGACGTTCTGCGGCCGGAACAGCGACTGTGGCTGCACGCCCTGGCTGAGCATGATCTGACGGCCCGGGTGCTCGAGGTGCGCTGGGCGTGACTGCGCTGACCTTTCGCACCTCAGTGGGGCATCTCGCCGGGTTCGTCCATCGTCGCGGCGACCTAGGCGGACGCCGGGCGCCGGCGGTGACCGCCCTGGAAGGCCTGCGGCGGCAGCAGGCCCGGCAAGGCAAGGAGCAGGGCGCCTATCTCAGGGAGGTCCCATTGTCCGGGCGCTGGTCCCAGGGACAGCTGGAGCTTTGGGTCAGCGGGCGGGCTGACGGCATCGATCTCCGCACAGACACCGCCGTGATCGAGGAGATCAAGACCTACCGGGGTGACCTGGACTCCCTGCGGTCGCTGCATGGCAGTCATCATGATGCGCAGGTGGCCATCTACGCCGCCCTCTACGCGAGCGGGCAGTCCCCCGATGGTGCCGTCGCAACCCGCCTCCGCTACCTGCATGCCGACACCGGAGAGGCCGAGGACGTTGAGCGGCGCTGGACCGCGGTAGAACTCGCCCATTTCTTCGCAGCCACTTGTGAGGCCTTCGCCCTCTGGCTCGTGGATGCTGCCCGCTGGCGCCGTGACCGGGACGCTTCGCTGGCTGAACTGGCCTTTCCCTGTGGCGGTTTTCGGCCGGGGCAGCGGCAGCTGGCGCGCATGGTCTGGCAGGCGATCAAGGACGGCCGCCCGCTGCTGGCCGAAGCGCCCACCGGTACCGGCAAGACCCTCGCCGTACTGTTCGGAGCCCTGCGCAGACTGCCGGATTCACAGGCGGCGCGACTCATCTACCTGACGGCCCGGGGGCCAGGCCGACGCAGCGCCCTGGACGCCATCGCCCAGCTCCAGGCTTCCGGTGCGCGTCTGCGTACCGTGGACCTCACGGCCCGGGACAAACTCTGCCTGCTCCCGGGAACGCCCTGCACCGGAGAGGATTGTCCCTATGCCCGCGGTTACTTCGATCGCCGGCGCCAGGGCATGCGCGAGCTGCTCGCTGACGTCGACGGCAGCTCGCCAGCCATCATCGACGCGGCGCGAACGCAGCAAGTCGCCCGGCGCCACGGCATCTGTCCGGCGGCCCTGCAGGGCGATGCCGCGCGCTGGGCCGATGTGATCATCGGCGACATGAACCACGGCTACGATCCCTTCGTCCGGCAACGTTCCCTGCTCGAGGCGGAAGACGGCGGCGCGGTGGTGCTCATCGACGAGGCTCACAATCTCGAAAATCGGGTTCGGGACATGTTTTCCGGATTCCTGTCCACCACTGGTTTGCGGCACTCCGCCGTGACCCTGCGCCACAGCAGGCGCTCGTTGGGCCACGCCATCGACCGACTTGCCGGTTTGATTGACGCACTCGAGGAATCGGCGTCCAAAGCCGAACTCGAGGCCTTGGCCAGGGCCTTGGAACGGCTGCTGCCAGATCTCGGAGAGTGGTTGGGGCAGGCCCCGGGCGGTGGGCTTTTTGCCAGCGTCCGCACCTTGCATGGTGAACTGCTGCGCTGGCTTTGGGCCTGGCAGCAGTGGGTTCAGGATGCTGATGCATACCGCCTCGTAGTCAGCCTGGAGGACGGGGGAGGGCGTCGGGCGGCGCTGCGCTGTCTGGCGCCAGCGGCGGCCATGGCGCGGGAGCAGGGACGCTGGCATGGCCTCGTGCTCTTTTCGGCGACCCTCATGCCCTCGCCCCTGCAGCATACCGTCCTGGGCCTGCCGGCTTCGACCCATCAGCTCAGGCTGCCGAGCCCCTTTGCGCCTGAACGCAGCCGGGTCCTGCTGGTGACGGATCTCGATCTGCGCCTGGCAGCACGGCAGCGCTCGACTCCGGCCCTGGCGCGATTGATCGTGGATGTGGCCGAGGCCCGACCCGGACACCATCTGGTCTTCGTGCCGGCCTTCAGCCTGCTGCAACCCCTGGCGCGGGCCGTGGCCACGGAGCTGGAAAGGCGAACCCTCAACGCCGATCTGCTGTGCCAGACCCCGCGCATGGACGACGGCGCGCGTGGGGCCTTCCTGCAGCAGCTGGCGCATCCGGATGGGCGTACCCGAATCGCCTTCGCCATTTCCGGGGGCGTTTTCGGCGAAGGCATCGACCTCCCGGGGGAGCAGCTCGTAGGCGTCGTGGTGGCAGGACTGCCGCTGCCGCCACCGGAGGTCGAACGCAATGCCATACGGGACTATCATGGCGCCGACGGATTCGATATCGCCTTCCGGATGCCGGCGGTCACACGCCTTCTGCAGGCGGCAGGTCGGCTCATACGCAGCGATCAGGACGTCGGCACCCTATGTCTCGTGGATTGCCGCCTGAAGCAGTGGGGCTACCGCCAGCTGCTGCGGCCCGACTGGGTCGTGGAGGAGGTGCCCGCCGCCGCGGTGGGGGCACAGGTCGGCGCGTTCTGGAAGAGCCTTTCGAAGGGCCCAGTTTCAACAGCAGCTCAGCAGCGGAATCAACATGCGCAAGACCAAGATCATCTGCACGATCGGGCCGGCCACGGCAAGCTACCCCATGCTGGAGAAGCTCTATCTGGCGGGGATGAACGTGGTACGCCTGAACATGTCCCATGCGGATCATGCTTCAGCCCGAAAGGTGATCAACTGGATCCGGACCTTGAACCGCAAGGTGCGCTATCCGGTACCGATTCTGCTGGACACCCAGGGGCCTGAGATTCGCACAGGCGATCGTCCCAATGACCTCAAACTCGCCACCGGCGACATCATCTCCGTATCGGTTCGGGATCAGGAGGACGTCGAGCAGACGTCCATTCACGTCAACTACATCGATCTGGTCGAGGCCATGACCGTGGGTGATCGCATCACGGTGGACAACGGCCTCATCAATCTCGAAGTTCTGTCCAAACATGGTGGACATCTCACCTGCAAGGTGCTCGACGGCGGGGTGCTCGGCTCCAAGAAACACGTCAACCTTCCCGGCATCCGCGTCAATCTGCCGGCCATCACCGACAAGGACGTGGCCGACATCGCCTTCGGGATCGAACAGGAACTGGACTTCATCGCGCTGTCCTTCGTCCGCCGCGCTGATGACGTGACCCAGCTGCGCGATCGTCTCGGGCGCAAGGCCAACAAGGTCAAGATCATCGCCAAGATCGAGGATGCCGAGGGCGTTTCGAACCTCGAAGACATCATCCGCGTGGCAGACGGCGTCATGGTGGCGCGGGGCGACCTCGGCGTGGAGATCGATCTGGCGGAACTGCCGAATGTGCAGCGGCGCATCGTCCGGCTCTGCCAGGAGGCAGGCAAGCGGGTCATCGTCGCCACCCACCTGCTCGAGTCCATGATCGCCAATCCGATTCCGACACGGGCAGAAGTCACGGACGTGGCCAACGCCGTCTACGAGGAGGTGGATGCGGTGATGCTTTCCGGGGAGACCTCGGTGGGCAAGTACCCTGTGCGCTGCGTCGAGTATCTCGACAGCATCGCCCGCTCCAGTGAGCGCTTTCCCGGCCTCGGCTTCACCCGTGAACTCAAACTGGAAAGCGACAAGCGCCATCTTGCCAAAGCAGCGGTGGACCTGGCCGAATCCATCGGCCTGAAGGGGATCCTCGTCATCACCCGGCGCGGCATCATGGCCGACCATGTCACGGCCTGCCATCCCAACAACGTCCCCATCTATGCCTTCACCAACGACAGTGGCACCCGACGACGTCTGATGCTCAACCGCCATCTGGTATCCCATCGCAGCGCGTTCAGCAAGGATCCTGAGAAGACCCTGCACAAGGCCATGGCCATGCTTGCGGAACGCGAGGGCTTCAACTCCGGTGACCAGGTGGTGGTGCTGTCGGATGTCCTGGTGGGCCAGGGCGTGGATGCGATTCAGGTGCGAGCCATTCCCTGAGGGCTCCGCTTTGGGCTCACGCGCCCGTCAAGGCAGAGATTCCGCTCATGGCCACACGAGCAGCGGCCAGCATCAGCAGCACGGCAAAGACACGCTTCAAGGTCGCAGCGGGCAGGCGGTGGGCGAGGGCCACGCCGGCCGGTGCCGCAAACACTGACAGGGCAATGATTGCGCCGGCGGCCGGCAGATGAATGAACCCGGCGGTGGCGGCGGGCAGATCGCTGTGCCGCCATCCGGCCCAGACGTAGCCGAGACTTCCGGCAAGCGCCACGGGTACCCCGAGAGTGCTGGCGGTTGCTGCCGCGCGCAGCACCGGGACGTTGAAGTAGACCAGGGTCGGGACGATGACGTTGCCGCCGCCAATGCCTGCCAGCCCTGACACCAGACCGGCGCCATAGCCGACGCCGGCGCTGGCGGCGGTTCCCGGCAATCCTCGATGGGGAGCCGGACGCCAGTTGGCGAACATGACGGCGGCAGCCAGGGCCAGGAAGGCGGCGATGAAAATCGGCAGAACACCCACCGGGAACAGGATGGCAACCTGACCGCTGCTGACGCTGCCGAGGACGAGAAACAAGGTCCAGCGTCTCACCACCGGCCATTCGACGGCTCCGCGCAGGATCTGGGCACGGGCGGCGGCCATCGACGTGAAGATGATGCTGCACAGGGAAGTGGCGACCGCCATGGGCGCAGCCAGCAGGGGATCCACGCCGCGGGCATCGAACAGCAGCAGCAAGGCAGGTACGATCACGATCCCGCCGCCGATGCCCAGCATCCCGCCGAGCAGGCCGGCCAGCAGCCCGGTCGCGGCGCAGGCCATCAGCAGCATGGGGTCGAATGCAGGCATGGGGTCTCCTGACGGGACCGTCATGGTATCAGGCAGACAGCGCACCCGGGTGCCATCGGCATGCGGCTCATCGGAGGGCAGAGTTGAATCTCTATCAGCGTATTCTCGATGCGGCAGCAGGCCGCGAGGCGGCTGTGGCCGTAAGCACACCCGGCCGCGGGGAGTGGACCCATGGCGACCTGCACGCTGGTGTGGAACGTTGTGCGGGCGTGCTGCAGGCAGCCGGGGTGCAGCCGGGAGATCGGGTGACCGTGCAGGTGGAGAAATCCTTCGAAAACCTGCAGCTGTATCTGGCTGTGTTGCGCATCGGCGCGGTGTACATGCCCCTGAACACGGCGTACACGGAAGCCGAACTGGAATACTTCATCGGCGACGCCGAGCCGCGGGTACTCATCTGCGACCCGCAGCGGCAGGCCTCGCTGGCGCGTCTCGGCGAGAAGATGGGGCTCGGTGCAGTGCTCACCCTGGGCGCGGACGGCCGCGGCTCCCTTACCGACGCCATGGCGGGCAGCCTGGGCAGCGCGGATGTCTGTCCGCGGCAGCCTGATGATCTCGCCGCCATCGTCTATACCTCCGGAACCACCGGTCGCTCCAAAGGTGCCATGCTCAGTCACGGCAATCTGTTCGCCAATGCAGCAACCCTGCGGCAGATCTGGGGCTGGCGGCCCGACGACGTCCTGCTGCATGCCTTGCCCATCTATCACGTGCACGGGTTGTTCGTGGCGCTGCACTGTGCGCTGCTGGAGCCTTCGCCCATCCTGCTGCTGCCGCGCTTCGATGTGGATGCGGTGCTCGATGTGCTGCCCGAGGCCACGGTGCTGATGGGCGTGCCGACTTTCTACGTCCGGCTGCTCTCGGACCCACGCTTCGATCGCGACCGCTGCGCCGGCATGCGCCTGTTCATCTCCGGCTCCGCGCCGCTGCTGCCTGAGACCTTCGATGCCTTCGAGGAGCGCACGGGCATGCGCATCCTGGAGCGCTACGGCATGACCGAGGCCGGCATGATCACCTCCAATCCACTGAACGGCGAGCGCGTAGCCGGCACGGTGGGATTTCCCCTGCCGGACGTGGAGGTCCGCTTGCGCGGCACCGAGGGCGAAGCTATTGCTGAAGGTGGTGTCGGCGTGCTGGAAATCCGTGGCCCCAATGTCTTCGGTGGCTACTGGCGGCAGCCGGAGCGTACGGCAGCGGAGTTTCGCGATGGCTGGTTCATCACCGGGGACCTGGCAGAGCGGGCCTCCGATGGCCGCATCAGCATCGTCGGCCGCCACAAGGATCTGATCATCAGCGGGGGACTGAACATTTATCCCCGGGAAATCGAGGCTGAACTCAATGCGCTTCCCGGCATCGAGGAGTCGGCGGTGATCGGTGTTCCCCATACGGACTTCGGTGAGGCGGTGATGGCACTGGTCGTCGCAGCCGATGCATGGGCGGGGGAGGCAGCGGTCATTGCCTCCCTCAAGCAGCGTCTGGCCGGCTTCAAGGTGCCGAGGAAGGTGTTGCGGGTCGAAAGCCTGCCCCGCAATGCCATGGGCAAGGTGCAGAAAAACCTGCTCAGAGAGGCCCATCTTGCAACCTTTGCCGACTGATTACAGGGCAGCCTGGGAGCGGCGAGGGCCATTCCGCTAACGGGTTGTTTGCGCTAGAGTTGCGCAGGCTATGCTGTGCGGTTTGTGGTGAACTCGTGAGTGGCAACGGACCTGATGTCGCTCAGCGTAGTCGTTGGTCGCAGCGGGCTGTCCGGCCAAGGTTGCAGAGGGTGAGGCAATCTGACTGGGGCAGGGCTCGATGGGGACATGCCAGCTGGCTGGGCAGGAAACCACAGCGGTGACGGTGGGGCGTTTGGGGGAACTCTTGATCTATTGCGAGCACAGGCAATGGTGCACAGCGGCCTGCTACCCGTTGGCCCGGTGTTCCCCTCTCCGACCGGGGAGCAGTGTGATCGTGGCTGGAGCAAGGGCGTGACGCCACAGATCCCCGGCTATCGGATCGTCCGTGAACTCGGCCGCGGTGGCATGGCGACGGTCTACCTTGCCATTCAGGAGAAGTTCGATCGCGAAGTGGCGGTCAAGATCCTCGATGACGCCATCGAACAGGATCAGACCTTCAGCGCCCGCTTCCAGCGCGAGTCCCGCATCGTCAGCAAACTCAGCCACCCCAATATCGTTCAGGTCTATGACGTCGGCCTGCACGACGGGCGGCACTATCTCGCCATGGAGCTGCTGACCGGGGGCGAACTCAACGACCGCCTCGAGTCAGGGCTGGCGCTGACTGATGCTTTCCGAGCCATCAAGGAAATTGCCAAGGCGTTGGATTTCGCCCACAGCAAGGGGTTCATCCATCGTGACATCAAGCCGGAAAACATTCTCTTCCGGGAAGAGGGTTCCGCCGTCCTGTCGGATTTCGGCATTGCCCGTGACGTCGACAACGAATCCCAGATCACCACCATCGGCTCGGTGGTGGGTACGCCCTACTACATGAGTCCGGAGCAGGTCACCGGCGACCAACTCGACGGTCGGGCGGACATCTACAGCCTCGGGGTCGTGTTCTACAAGGCCTTGACCGGCGAGGTCCCCTACGATGGCGCTACCGCGCTCGATATCGGCATTCGCCACATCAAGGACCCGATTCCGCGTCTGCCCTCCCATCTGGCGCGCTTCCAGCCCATCATCGACAAGTTCCTCGAAAAATCCCCGACGCGGCGTTTTCAGAGCGGAGCCGAGGCCGTCAAGGCACTCGAAGACGCTGAGCGCCGTGAGCCGCTGCCACAATCCGTTGCCAGGACGGAGATACTGAGCAGAGATACGGTCAATGAAATCCGGCGCAGCGCGGAGCAGCGCAATCTCTCCACCGGTGCGGCGCCCGCGGCCAGCAGTGGTCGAACTCGACTCAACGTGACCCGCATCGGGGCTCAGCGCGCCACGCAGCGCACCGCGTCCATGCGCTGGCTGGTGGCCGGGGTGGTGCTCGCCGTGCTGGCGGGCAGTGCTGCGATCTATTTCATGGCCAACCGTGGTGCCATCGGAGCGGATCTCAATCCCACCGTGCACGGAGAGGGGGAGCGCGCGATCACGACGGGAGCTATACCCAGGCCGGCAGGGATGCGGCCCGAAGACTTGCATAGGGTCGGTTTACGGGCAACGATGCCTGTCTGATCCGACATCCTGCTCCGAAATACAGGAATACGCATGGGATCAAGCGCAAGCTGGCGGCTTGTACGACAGGGTGAGCATGCGCCGTTCGAGGTGTCGGGCGATACCATCGTCGGGCGCAGCAAGCAGGCGGACCTCTGTCTGCAGGAAGGCTTCGTGTCGCGACGCCACGCAAGACTCTGGCTGGAGTCGGGACGACTCATGGTCGAGGATCTCGGGTCCGCCAACGGCACCTTCGTCAATGGTGAGCGGCTCACCAAGCCCATGCGTCTTGCTCCCGGCGACTGCGTGACCTTCGACGCTTTCGACTACTTCGTCGAGGCCATCGCCCCGCGCCTCAGGGGCGATCCCAATGCCACCGAAGATCCCAACGCCACGGGCCTCGAGCTTCCCGATGACGAGGATGACTCCGGGATCGAAGACTTCAACGAGCAGGATGTCACCGGTCAGGCCCAGTTCGAAAGCCAGCCGCCACCGCAGCCGCCACCACCGCCGCCGAACCTTGCAGTCACTCAGCCCATGAACTCCGCGAAGGAGGAGCCGGCTCTGCCCTTACTGGATGACCCGGACTTCGACCTGGACTTCGACGACGGGACAGCGCCGGGTTTCGGCAATGCAGGTGCGGACCCGGACATCTCTGATTTCGATCTCACAGGGCAATCAGCCACGCTTCCTCCGCCCGGCCAGGATCGCCCCGCCGGCCAGCCGATGCCCCCGCCGTCGACGCTGTCGCCGGTGGTGCATGCCCCCGACCAACCCCCGCCGTCGGTGCTGGCGGCCACGGTGGACATGAGCACGGGCGAGTCCCCGGCCGTGCGCCAGACGCAGATCATGGAGTCCACGGAATCGGGGGCGCTGGGAAGTGGGGCCGTAGATCCTGCGGCACCAGCGCTGCTGGCCACATCGGGACCACTGGAAGGCAGCCTCATCCACCTGGAACCTGGCCGCATCCTTCTCGGCCGGGGCGTGGAGTGCGACATCTGGATCGATCATCCAGCCGTCTCGCGCCAGCATCTGGAGATTTTCCTGTCCGAGGGGCGCTGCCGGATACGCCAGCTCGAAGGGGCTCGCGGAGCCATGCTCAACGGCAATCCCGTGGGCGATGCGGAGCTGATACCGGGCGACGTGCTGCGGGTCGGAACCGTGGAGTTTGTCTACGACAGCATCCAGAGCCTGACCCAGACCGAGGGCGGCCTTCCACCCTGGGTCTGGATGCTGGTGGGCTTCATGGGCGCCGGTGCGATTCTCGCAGGCCTGTTTATGTTCGTACTGTGACCCTCGCGTCGATTCAGCTCCGGCTCATCCGAGCCAGCGCATCCTCATCCATCGAGATCGGCCTGCGCGCAGCGCGACCCGCCATGGGCGCAGGCACTTGTTCCTGGTCTTTGCCAGGCCGCACGCTCTGTTCTCGGAGCACCGCGGCGAAGATCCAGGCTGTTCCCCAGGAGTGACAGCATGTCGGTAAAGATTCCCTATCGCAGGGAGATGACCTTCGAATACGGCGTCGTGGATCACTTGTCGCCCATGATCCGGAGAGTCATCGCCCACAATCCAAGCCCCTTCACGCTGCACGGAACCGGCACCTACATACTCGGCCGGGGGCGGGTGGCCGTCATCGATCCGGGTCCGGACATTCCCGAGCACATCGACGCTTTGCGGGAAGCACTGGGCGACGAAGAGATCAGCCACGTGCTGGTGACCCATTGCCACATGGATCACTCGCCGGCCTGTCGGCGCCTGCGCGAGTTCAGCAATGCCCCGACCTATGCCTACGGCCCCCATGGATCAGGACGGGCAGCCGAAGGAGCGGGTGGCAGCGACGTGCAGGTGGAGGAAGGTGCGGATCGCGACTTCAAGCCGGATCACGAGGTTCGCCACGGTCAGGTGCTCGAAGGCGACGGCTGGTCGGTAGAGTGCGTGTACACCCCGGGCCACACGTCCAACCACATGTGCTACCAGCTGCGTGAAGAGCGGGCCCTGTTCACGGGCGATCATGTCATGGGCTGGTCCACGAGCGTGATTTCACCGCCCGATGGCGATATGCGCTCCTACATGAACTCCCTGGCCCTGCTGCTCGACCGGGACGACGCCTTGTACTGGCCGACCCACGGGCCCGCCATCGAGGATCCCAAGCCTTTCGTCCAGGCCTACATCGCCCATCGCCGGGAGCGGGAGCAGCAGATCCTGGCCTGCGTGGCAGCTGGCACAGAGGATATCCGCGAGATGGTCCCGAAAATGTACGCGGACTATCCCGAGTTCATGTATCCCGCTGCGGCCCGCTCGGTTTACGCCGCTGTCGTCTATCTCGTCGAACAGGGTCTCCTGGTCTGTGATGGCGCCCTGGGCATCGATGCCCGGTTCCGCATGGCCTGAAACGATACGGTCAGCCTGGGACGCCCGGCCAGCACCGCCGGGGATCATTGCAGCAGCGCATGCACCTGCCGGCGCAGGGCGGGAACGACCTGCTCGAAGAACCAGGGGCGCTGGCGCAGCCACAGCCGATTGCGCGGCGAGGGGTGGGGCAGGGGAAACCATCCTGCTTCCAGAGGGATCGCAAAGTTCTTCACGCGTCCGCTGACGCCACCGGGATGGCTGCCGAGATAGCGCTGCTGCGCATAGCTCCCGACCAGCAACGTCAGCGCCACGTTCGGCAGGGCTGCGCGCAGGCGTGGATGCCAGCGGGCGGCGCACTCGGGGCGTGGCGGCAGGTCACCGGATCGTCCTCGACCGGGATAGCACAATCCCATGGGCATGATGGCGACCCGGTTCGGGTCGTAGAACACATCCTTGGAAACATCGAGCCAACTGCGCAGGTTGTCCCCGCTGGGGTCGTTCCACGGAATGCCCGTGGCATGAACACGGGTGCCCGGCGCCTGACCGATGATCATCAAAGTGGCGCTGGAGGCGGCCTGGACCACCGGCCTCGGCCCGAGAGGCAGGTCCCTGCAGGCGGTACAGGCCCGCACATGGGCCAACAGATCTTCGAGGGGGATGGCGTCGGCGATGCTCACCAGGGTATGTCGCTTCCGTCCCAGGCAAAGAAACGCCCGGACGACCCGGCATCGAGTCCATCGATGACCTTCATCAGGTGTGCGACGGAAGCCTGGGGGGACAGCACCCCCTGGGCATCCGGGCTTCGGAAGGGGGCGGAGAGTGGTGATGCCACGGTTCCGGGATGCAGCGCAACGCAGGCCAAACCTCGATGGCGCCGGCCGAGTTCGATGGCCAGGGTGCGCGTGATCATGTTCTGGGCAGCCTTGCTGGCGCGGTAGCTGTACCAGCCACCGAGGTGATTGTCGCCGATGCTGCCCACTCGTGCGGAAAGATGCGCCCAGGTGCAGGGTTCACGCCTCGGCAGCAGGGTTGCCAGATCGCGGGCCAGGAGCAGGGGTGCGGTGGCGTTGACCGCAAACTGCCGCGCCATGGCGGCGGCGTCCACCTGCTCCAGACGCTTTTCAGGCTGGATGTCGTGGGCGCCATCATGCAACAGGCCAATGCAGTAGATCACCAGATCGAGTCGATCCGTCAGCCCACGGATTTGCTGACAGGATGCGGCCATGCCGTCTGCATCCGTGACGTCGAGGACGACGGGCTCACAAGGGTCAGGAATGGCATCCGGGTTGCGCCCCGTTCCGATCAGTAATCCGAAGTCTGAGCGCTGGGCCAGGGCCTCGCAGAAGGCCCGGCCAAGGGTGCCGGAGGCGCCGAAGACCAGGGCCGTCCTGGAAGCGTCCGGTTGCATTCAGCCGGCGGCCCGCAGACGGGATTCCGCTGTGGCCAGGGGCAGCGAGACGGTGACGGCCACGCCGGAACCGTCGGCAAGGTTGCTGGCCCGGGCACTGCCACCGTGGCGTTCGGCGATCACCCGCACCACGTACAGTCCAAGGCCGAAGTGCAGTCGATTGTCCCGGGTGGCCACCCGCTGTGACACCATGGAATCGAACAGACTCTTTTCGATGTCCGGAGGCAGCAGGGGGCCGCGGTTGGCGACGGTGATCTCGATGGTGTCACGCAGCACATCGAGGCTCACCCGAATGGGACTGCCGGGCCAGTGGAAGTCCACCGCATTGTCGATGATCTTGTCGAGCAGCTGCTCGATGCGATAGTCCGCCACCCGGGCCGGCGCCGCACCGGCGGAGCCCCTGAAGACGAAGCTGCAGTCGGGGTGGGCGTTGCGACAGTTGCTCACATAGCTGTCGAGCAGTTCCTGCAGGTCGACGATCTCGAGTTCTTCGGACTCAAGCGACTCTTCGAGGTTGGCGGCATCGGCCAGGTTCTGGACGATCACCCCGATGCGCATCACCCCGCGCTTGGCGCTCTCGAGATACTTGTTGGACTCCATGGCCGACAGTTCCTGTTCCAGATTCTGCAGCGACGTCGACACCGCATTGAGCGGATTGTTGATCTCATGGCGCAGGGTTCGCGGCATGTTCTCCAGGAACTTGTTGTGCTGATGCAGCTTGGTGAGCATGTTGGAGACGCTGCGGGCAAGATCTCCGATCTCGTCCCCGGCACTGATCTCGTGATGCAACTGGCTGGTCTTCAATCGTCCGTGCTGATCGATGGCATTGGTGGTCTCGGAGCCAACGCGGCGGATGCGCCAGGCCAGACGCGCGGAGAAGGCCAGCAGGGCGACGAAGACCGCCAACAGACTGGCTGCCGACACCAGCACGATGCGGGCCAGGGCGTCGCGCTGCAGGTCGAGGATGTCGTCGGTGTTCTGTTCGACCACCACGGTGCCGATGATTCGGTCCCGGGACACGATGGGATGGGCCGCCATGATCACTTCAGCACCGTTCTCACGGCGGCGCCGGACCGCGCTGGGCTCACCCTGCAGCGCCGCATCGATGACCTGCCCGCCGACGGTGATCAATCCCTGAGTGCTGTCTTCCGGCGCCAGGTCGGTGCTGGTACGCACCCGCGGCCGGAAGGCATCGAACAGCCACCCCAGCCAGCGAAATCCGGAATCAGCATCATCCGAGGCTTCCAGTGCACTGCCCGCTTCGGCACGGACTCGGCGCTGGGCATCGATGACCAGGATCCGCGCACCGGAGTAGCCCAGGCCCTGGACGATGTTGAGGACCTCCGGTGAGCGCAGTGCCACCAGATGGAAGTTTTCCCGGCCGGACTTGGGCAGGGTCTGGGTGATGCTGCGGATGACCCGGGTTTCAGGGTCGTCGACGTTGACCACGGCGAGGCCGAACAGGCGGCGGGAACCGAGCATGCTCATGGGCATGCGGAACTCCAGGTTGTAGCCGTAACTCGTGGTCTCGACATAGCCCTGAACCCGATTGTCCGGCAGGCCGTGCTCGGCGAACTTCCACTCCGAATCCATGTGATAGGCGGTGGTCACGCCCGGGCCCTGCATGGTGATCTGCAGCCGGCCTTCCTCATCCTGATCGTTGACGTAGCTCAGGCGGATGTGGTCGGCATTGTCCAGTCTCAGCAGGTTCGGATTGCGCCAAACCGGAGATTCATCCCTGACCTTGAGGAAGGCGTAGAGCTGATTGCCGCGCTCGCCCAGCAGCAGATGGAAAGCGCCGTTGGGAAGCGACAATGCGGGCTCCTGCTCCCTGGCGAGGCGCCGGGATCCGGCTTCGGCCCCGAACACCTGCCAGCGATCCGTGAGGCCGCCCCAATCACTGTCGCGGGCATCGAGGCGGATGGGATTGGGCAGGGGATGGGCGTAGAGCGCCTCGAAGCCATCGAGACTCAGGGGCAGATCGTTGAACAGGTCCTCACGTCCGTTGAGAAGGGTAGAGATGCCCTCGGCGGTGAGCAGCTGCGCCTGGGACTGGCCCTGGATCAGGAAGGATTCCATCTGCACCAGATGGCGGAAACTGAACCAGGGAACGATGAGCAGCGCGAGGCCGAGCAGCATCAGCTTGGTGCTGAGCCGCGGTCCGCGATGGCTCGTCGTGGTCACTTGGCGACCCACCTGTAGCCGTATCCGTATTCGCTCTTGATGGAAGCGAACTCGGGATCGACCCTTTCGAACTTCTTGCGAATGTTGCGCATGTGCGTATTGATCGTGTTGTTGGTGACCAGGGACTGCATGGTGGCGTTCATCAGGGTTTCATAGCTGACGGCATGGCCAGGCACCCGCACCAGCTTCGCCAGCATGCGGAATTCGGTGCCGGAAAGATCGATCTGCTGGCCCTTCCAGGCCACCAGCAGGGCTTCCTGATCCAGCATCAGATCACCGATCCTGCGGCCACTTTCCGATGCCGTTCCACTGCTGCTGTTCTGATCGCGGGCCGCATTGATGCGCAGCAGCGAGGAGATCCGCTCTGCCAGATAGTCCAGGGAAATGGGCTTCGGCAGGTAGTCCCAGGCACCCAAGCGCAGGCCGGAGATCTTGTCGATCTCCTCGATACGCTCGGTGAGGAAGATCACCGGCAGTGCCGGCGAGCGCGCCAGCAGATCGCGGCAGAGCTCGAAGCCGGCATCCACCTCTTCGCCGAGAATGATGTCGAGAATCACCAGATCCGGCAGCGACTCGTCGAAGCCCGCAAGCGCCTCACGGCGGCTGCCGTAGGCCCTGACGGAATAGCCCTTCTTGGTGATCGCATCACGGTAGTTCTCGCGCTGATCGGCGTCGTCCTCGACGATCGCAATGCTCTTTGGCATGTGCGGTGCTTCCTCTGGATGCCGCGGCCCGGCCCGCGCCGACCTGACGGCGACAGGCCTTGCGAACGGCATCATGTTAGCGGCTCAGAACCATGGCGTCGCGTCGCAAGGCGCGGACACCCTGGCGTTGCAGATTACCTCCATGATCCATGCAGATGCCTCCAGCGTAGCTCAGCATGATTTCACCGCAGACGTGGTTTCCTGTCGGCCTTCCGGGCTGATTGGAGTGGCAAGTGAAGGTCTTTGTTCCGTTCTACGAAGCTGCAATGGACGACGCGATGGGGGATACCGCTCTGCACGGCGCCGTCCTGGTACCATTCGAGCGCGGCTACAACCTGCTTCACATCGAACGTGCCCGGGCCAGCGATCCGCTTCCCGAGCCCGGACACGCCCAGATCCTGCCTCCCGAAGACTGGCCCATGCCCGGACGTAGCCCAGCCATCCGACACTGACCGAACCACGGCTCCGCTCCCCAAGCCTTAACGCGAGTCACCGGCAACCGGTGGGCCGCGTTGCGGTTTCGCCCAGCTTTCTCAGGTATTGCCCCAGACCTCGGTATACAGCGCCACCATCTCCTGCTGGGTCGGTACCCTCGGGTTGTTGGCCGGGGACCCTGATGCCTCCGCCTGCAGGGCCATCTGTTCCAGCCGACTGAACCAGGCCTCGCGCTCGATCCCGAAGGCCTTGGGATCGGGGACGTCCAGCCTTCGGTTGAGATCGACGAGACCCGACACCAGGCGCTCCAGGGCCTCGTCCGTGGGCGTGGCCGCGTCGCACCAGCCCATGGCTAAACAGCAGCGGGCGTAGCGCTCGGGAGCGGCACTGGCAGAAAACCGGGTGATGGCCGGCAGCAGCATGGCGTTGGAGAGGCCGTGGGGGACATGAAACAGCGCGCCCACCGGGCGCGACATGCCGTGCACCAGACACACTGAGGCATTGGAGAATGCCATGCCCGCCAAGGTGGCGCCGAGCATCATGGCTGCCCGCGCCTCCCGATCATCCGGCCTGCTGCAGACCCGATCGAGATTTCCGGCGAGATGGCCCATGGCCGCCAGGGCAAGATCGTCGGTAAAGGGGCTCGCCCGACGGGAGACGTAGGCCTCGATGGCATGGGTGAGGGCGTCGATGCCGGTATCGGCGGTCAGGCGCTTGGGAGCGGTGAGGGTGAACTCGTAGTCGACGATGGCGGCCTTCGGCAGAAAGGCATCGCCACGGCAGAGCATTTTCTCCTGGCTGTCCGAATCGGTGATGACGGTGAAGCGGGTGGCTTCCGAACCGGTGCCGGCGGTGGTGGGGATGGCGATGACGGGTATCCCGGAGTGCTCCACATCATGAGGCACGGCGTAGTCGCGCATGCGGCCACCATGATGGGCCAGCACGCCGATGGCCTTGGCGCTGTCGATGGGACTGCCACCCCCGAGGGCCACCAGACCGTCGAAATCGCCGTTTCGCCAGAAGTCCACGCCGCGATCGATGGAGGCAGAACTCGGTTCCTGTTCGGTGGCTTCGAACACGCTGGCCGGGCAGCCGGCGTCGGCGAGAATGGCCGTCACCCGCGCCGCGTGGCCCAGGGCAACCATGGCCGGGTCGGTGACGATCAGCGGCCGCTGGATCCCGAAATGCCGCAGCACCCGGGGCAGTTCGGCGATCGCACCACCACCGATATGGAGCGCAGCGGGGAGGTGGATCTGGGCAATCATGACGGTCCTCCATTCGATGACGTAACGGGTGCGGCAACGGGCGCGCCATTCCGCAGGCCCTGTGCCAGAATGCGCGGATGCCGACTGCCGAAGCAACCGCCATCGCCCGCATCCGACAGGCCCTGCTGGAACTCGAGCAGCAGCTGGTGGCGGCCGCACCGCCTTTGCCCGCAAGCGTACCCTGGCTGGCCCTCGATGCAGAGGCCCGCCTGACCGAAATCACCGAAGCCGCGCGTCTGACCCTCGGCCTCGAGGCGGACGCCATCGGCCAGCGTTTGCCGGAGATGCTCGAGGTAGTCGGGGATCCCCTGCGCGGCGGGCTGATCCGGATTCAGCTGGATGGCGTGGAACTGCCGCTGTTCTCCATCCTGCAGGGGCCGGGTGCCTGTCTGGTCATCGGTTCCGGCGACCCCGGCCGGGCCATGGATCGCAAGCTGGTGCACGACCTTGCCAACGTGCTCGCAGTGGTGCGGGGCCGGGCCGAGATGGCCGCCATGGACGAGGTGTCGGATCGGGTGCGGGCCTCCATGGACGAGATCATCGTCGCCGTGGATCGGGCTCGGGCGCTGCTCGAGGACTGAAGCTGCCCGGCACCGTCAGGCGGCCGGTCGTTGCCCCTGCGTCAATTGACCCCAAGAGCCGCGCCGAGCGTGTCGCCGATCTCCCGCTGCAGGACTACCGTGGCCAGATGATCCTGGGGCGTCTCCTCACGGTTGAGGATGACCAGAGGTACGCCGCGCCGGGCGGCCACTTGCGGAAAGCCCGCAGCCGGATAGACCTGCAGGGACGAGCCGATGGCGATGAACAGGTCGCAGGCCAGGGTGGCTTCCTCGGCACGCCGCATTTCGACCTCGGGCATGGACTGGCCGAAGCTGATGGTGGCGGTCTTGATGATGCCGCCGCAGGCGGAGCAGGGCGCGACATGGCCCGTCGTCTCGAACTGCGTTCGAAGATCGTCCAGCTCATAGCGAATGCCGCATGCCAGGCAGGTGGCATAGTGGGCGTTGCCGTGCAGCTCGATGACCTTGTCCGCAGGAATCCCCGAACGCTGATGCAGGTTGTCCACGTTCTGGGTGATCACCGCCAGCGCCTTGCCCTGATCCACCAGATGGGCCACCGCACGATGGCCGCGATTGGGCTCGGCGTTCTCCAACGTGCGTTCACCGCTGAAGCGCCGGCGCCAGGACTCCTGCCGGATCGCATCGGAGCTGATGAAATCGTCGAACATGATGGGCTTCATCCGTGACCACAGGCCGCCGGGGCTGCGGAAGTCCGGTATGCCGGATTCCGTGCTGATGCCCGCCCCGGTGAACACCACGATGCGTTCGGACTGTTCGAGCAGGCGACGGAACTGCTTGAGGTCGGCGTCGGTGGTTGCAGTCATGGGATCTCCCTGTGCCAGCGGTCCGCGCCCGCGGCGCAGCCGAGCTGGCGGGATGCGTCCGGGTCTGGATTGCTTTAGTTTCACCGTTCGGGCCGAAACCCTGAGGTGATCATGCTCGAATCGAACCCCGGCTTTGCGCCAGAGATCGCAACCCATCTTAGCAAGGTACCCATTCTCGTCACGGGAGGCACCGGCTTCATCGGCTCCCGGCTGCTGCCCATGCTCGAGCAGGCAGGCGCAGAGATGACCGTCCTGACGCGGGATCCTGGCCGGGCGCGCCGCGTCCTCGGCGAATCGGTCAGGCTGGTGACGGACCTGCCGTCCGCTGCCGCCACGAATCCTCGCGCCGTGGTCAATCTTGCCGGCGCCGGCATAGCGGATCGGCCGTGGACCGAAGGCCGTCGCCGCCTCCTGCTCGATTCCCGGGTGGCCCTCACGCGAGGGCTGCGCGACGCCCTGAAGGGGTCGCCCCCGGATGTCATCGTCAGCGCCTCGGCGGTGGGCTACTACGGCACCCATGCCGATCAGACTTTCACGGAGGACGATGGCCCGGGCAGCGGTTTTGCGGCGGACCTTTGCCGGCAGTGGGAGCAGGAGGCGGAGGCCTTCGCCGATCTCGGCAGTCGGGTCCTGCGTTTGCGGATCGGGCTGGTCCTGGGCCCGGGTGGGCTCCTTGGCCGCATGAAGCTGCCGTTCTCGCTGGGCCTCGGCGGCCGCATCGGCCATGGCCGGCAGTGGATGAGCTGGGTTCACCTGGACGACGTGCTGGGCCTGATCGGACGCTGCCTGGCGGATGACGCCATGACCGGGGCCGTCAACGCCACGGCACCCGAACCGGTGACCAATGCTGACTTCACGGCCACCCTCGGCAAGGTGCTGCATCGGCCCACGATCTTTCCGGTACCTGCCTTCGTGCTGCGTACGCTGCTTGGCGACATGGCCGAGGAACTGCTGCTCTCCGGCGCCAGGGTGCTGCCGCAGCGGGCGCTGGACAGTGGCTACGCCTTCGCATGGCCTGCCCTGGAAGCGGCCATGGCGGCAGCACTCGGGCGTTCGGCGGGCCAACCATGAGCGACGCTGAGGGTGGCATGGGCCCAGAGCTGGAATGCTTCGAAGTCTTCGACGCTCACGGCCATCTCTGCGGCCTCGCTCGTCGTGAGGAAGTGCACCGAAGGGGCCTGTGGCACCGGTCTGCAGACGTCTGGGTCTACCGCTGCGACGGCAGCCTGCTGCTGCAGCGCCGGGCTGAGCACAAGGACCTGTTCCCCGGCTGCTGGGACTACAGCGTCGGCGAGCACCTTCTGCCGGGCGAGAGCTATCCGGCCGGTGCCCGCCGCGGGCTGCGCGAGGAACTCGGCATCGTCGCCGTGGATCTCGAAGCCATCGATGGCCTGCGGCGGGTCTGCAATCATTGCCCGGAGCTGGGCATCCACGATCGGGAGCTGTCGCGCAGCTTCCGCATGGTTCACGACGGAGAGTTGTGTCCCGACCCGGTCGAGGTGGCCGAAGTGCGCTGGATGACTCCGGATGAGGTCGCACATTGGATGCTGCAGGAGCCTTCGGCGTTCACGCCCTGGTTCATCGATGCGGCCAGGGAACTCGGGCTGATGCCCTCAGTCGACAGCACTGCGGGTTAACCTTGCCGGTCTGGCATGCGAACATCCCTGCACTTCTGGCCACGATAGGAGATCCGACATGGGCTTTGCCCTCTCAGACATGCAGCTCAGCAGTTCCGCTTTCACCGCTGGCGGGGCCATTCCCAAACGCCACACGGGAGAGGCTGAAGACGTTTCTCCCGAGTTGGCCTTCAGCAAGGTTCCGGAGGGCACCAAGGGCTTCGCCGTGATCTGCCACGATCCGGATGCGCCGCTGCTGAAAGAGGACAAGTACGGTTTCGTGCACTGGGTGCTCTACAACATCCCGGCTTCGGTCACCCGCCTGGAGGAAGGCGTCAGCGCCTACACCGCCGGCACCAACGACTTCGGCAACACCGGCTACGGTGGCCCCATGCCGCCCCCCGGTCATGGTCGCCACCACTACTTTTTCTGGGTGTTTGCCCTCGATCAGGAACTCGGCCTGGAGCCTGGCCTGAGTCAGGGGCAGTTGCTGCAGCGCATCGAGCCCCATGTGCTGGGCATGAACCGCCTGGTGGGCACCTACGAGCGCAGCTGAGCACAGGCAGGTCCGGGCCGGCATGGCGTCTACTCCATCGCCGGCCTCACTGCACGTTGAGTGCACGTTGAGGGAAGGAGGGGAGCGTGCCCAGACTGGAGTGTTTCTTCGATTGTTCGAGTCCCTGGACCTATCTGGCCTTCGAGGGCCTGTTGCCCATGGCCGAACGGCTGGGCGTGGACATCACCTGGCGGCCGTTCCTGGTGGGGGGCGTGTTCAACAGCGTCAACCCAAGCGTCTACGAGAATCGTGAGCGGCCGGTGCCGGTCAAGGCCCGCTACTACGCCAAGGACCTGAAGGACTGGGCGCGCTACCGGGGCCTTGCGATCGGCCAGCCGCCGGTGTTTCCGGTCAACAGCGTGAAGGTCATGCGCGGTGCTTTCCTGGCCGAGCGCGAGGGTCTGCTGGTGCCCTATGCCCGGCGGGTCTTCGAGGCCTACTGGGGTGACCTCCTCGACATCAGCCAGGACGAGGTGATCACGCCCCTTCTGGCGGACGTTGGGCTCGATGCCTCGGCATTCTACGACTGGATCGGAAGTCCCGAGGCCAAGCAAGCGCTGCGGGACAACACCGATGAACTCATTGCCCGCGGCGGTTTCGGATCCCCCACTTTTTTCATCGATACGGATGATATGTACTTCGGCAACGACCGCCTGCCGTTGATCGAGCGAGTCCTTCAGGAGCGCACGGGACCATGAGTCTCTACGACCGCTACGTTCTTTCGCCCATGATCGACCGCATGTGCGGAACCCGTGAGGTGATGGACATCCGTCGCGAGGTGGTTCCGGAAGCCGTGGGTGACGTGCTTGAGCTGGGTATGGGTTCAGGGCTGAATCTCGGCCTTTACGATCCCGACAAGGTCCGGCGGGTGGTGGGCGTCGACCCGGGTGAGCACATCACCGCCCTGGCCCGGGATCGCATGGCCGCCGCGCCCTTCGAGGTGGAATTGATCGGGTTGTCGGGGGAGGACGTTCCGGCGGAGGACCACAGCTTCGATTCCGCCGTGGTGACGTTCACCTTCTGCACCATCCCCAATGTCCACCGCGCCATGGGTGAGGTGCGACGTCTGCTGAAGCCCGGCGGTAAGCTCTACTTTGCTGAACACGGCCTCTCGCCCGATCCGAAGATTGCCCGCTGGCAGCAGCGCATCAATCCCCTCTGGAAGGTCCTGGCAGGCGGCTGCCACATCAATCGCGACACGAAACAGTTGCTCGAAGACGGCGGCTTCCGCATCACCGACGTCCGCCAGAACCACGCCATGCAGGGACCGAAGATCGCCACCTGGGTGACGCGGGGGGTGGCGGAGGTGCGGTGATGGTGCGTTGAAGGTGCATTGAAGGCGCGTTGAAGGCCGGCCCTGCGGCCCTCAGCGTTGCAGGCCGCCGACGAAGGCCTCCCACTCGACCCGCTGCCGCGTTCCCGTCCGGCGGAACCCGCGGGTCCGGGCCAGACGCCATGCCGGCCCTGGGTCGGCGCCCACTGTGGCGCTACTGCGAATCGCCACGCCCTGCCCAAACTCGGCGTCGAGCTCCCCGGGCTGCAGCCGATCGTTGACCTTGGGGATCTGCAGGCCATCCCGGCGCTTCAGGGCCCGACGGATGGCCGGTGGAATCACCCGGGTCTTGCGGCCCACCTCCAGCGGCTCGCCGTCGCCGCTCTCGATCACCCGAACCAGCGCCGCATCGCAGCCGATGCGACGCACGGTTTCCGTTGCCAGCACGGCGCCATGCTCCAGGGCGGGTGGATCCGTAGGATCCACCCGCGCGCGTAACGGCAGGGCCGTCACCGGAGCATGAATCGTCAGCAGATAGCGATCCGCAGTCTGCAGCCCGTCCTCGGCCTCGGGAGCCACCGCCAGGAAGCGCTCCGCCAGCACACCGAGGGCATCCGCGCGGCGGGTGGACAGGGGCGGCCGGGTCTCCACGGCAGCGGAAATGGTCCGGGGCGATTCCGCGGAATCGTGTTGCGCATGACATCCGGAAGGGGCATGGCAGCCGCAGGCATCCCCTTCCGATGACGATACCGCGGAATCGTGCTGAGAACCCTGAGCATCCGCCCACTCCATGGCACGGTCCAGAGCCTGCTGCAGCATCGCACCGATCTCGGCCGGTACCCGACCCTCGAAAACCAGCGAACCATCATCCTGGCTGCGGCATTCGAAGTAGCGGTGCTTCCAGGCATCGAGCGCCGCTCCCGGCTCATTGAGCCTACCGGACTGACGATAGGCGCGTACCAGCCGCTCTAGCTGCGCCGCCGTATGCCCGAGACCGGCCTCGACCCAATCCTGCTCCGTGTCCGGCTCGGCCACTCGGGTGATGGCCCGGACCTTGGAGTAGCTCAATTCACCGATGCGAAACTTCTCGCGAATGAGCGGAAGATCCGCCAACTTCCTGGCCACCCGCACCTTCTCCCGGGCAGTGACCATCTCGAAGCCGCAGCGCCAGACCAGCCAGTGGGCGCAGCTCGGCATGGAGCCCTTCCAGGGGTTCAGCAGGTCGAGGCGGCAGATGAGATCGAGGAGCTGAAACATGCCGCCGTGCATGCGACCGCAGAGGTCGATGATGCGCGCACTCAGGTCCTCGAAGGTGTCGGGAGATGCCTGTTCCATGGCGTTGATCCCATGCAAACATGGTTGGATATACAGTATTCAGGGGCTGGCATTCAGTCAACTTAAATTGACCGAAAAGGCCTAAGGAACAGGTGCTTTCCGACGAATGGTCGGCGCTGGAAATGTCGGCAGAGTGGCAGAGTGTATGAGACTCGAGCTCCTAGGTGACCCTTTCACGGCCAGCGGTCGGAGATTCGCTGCGAGTGGATCTGACGTGGGCATGAACGAGCCGAACGTGAAGTCGATGCGGCACATTCCTCCAACCGCCGAGGCGGCACTGGAGGCCGGATGATTTTCCTCGACACGAACATTCTATCTTCTAACTTCTATGCGCAGCCGCCCGCGGCAGGTTCGAATCGATCTGACTGCTTTGGGGTCGCTCAGGCAGCCTCGCCCAGGGGTTTGGCGCGCCGGATTCGCGCCTGTGCCTTGGGGTCGTGCATCGCTTCCCAAAGCTCACTTCGGCGCTGAACATTGAGCCAGAAGTCAGGGCTGTTACCGAACACCCGGGCCAGGATCAGGGCCGTCGCAGCGGTTACCTTGCGGCGATTGTTGCAAAGCTCATTGACATGCTTGCGCTGAACGCCCATCGCCTTTGCGAGTGCACCCTGCGTCAACGCCATGGGCTCCATGAACTCCTCGATGAGAATTTCCCCGACGGTTACGGGCTTGCGCTTGGTCATCAGCATGGATTTCGCCTTTCAGTCACTGTCACCTGTAGCTGTGGTCATCCAGGTAGACACCTTCCGCCTCGCCACGGCTGCTGTCTCATCGGAAAACGAGCGGCCACTGCTCATTGACTCGTATCGAGTGCAGCCCTGCCAGATCACCACGCAGCTTCTCGAAATGATTGCTCGGCGGCGCGCGAAGATCCTGATCGCTCGTTGCGTCGTCGATCAGTTGGAGCTTTCGGAATACAGGGGCCTTCGATGTCCGCAGGCAGTCTCCGCGAGGATTTGTCCTCGATGAAGAAAGCACGCAGCCAAGAATCCCGGAAGCTCACGATCATTACACTGGCTCCGTTTGAGTGTTTGTACCGCTCTATGGGGCAGGTTTCAACGGAGATAGGGCAAGTGGCGTGGGCCTGCCGATTGTGGATCGTCAGCCGTCCCAGCCTGATCGAGCGTGATCAGCAGGCAAAGCCGGGCATCTGCATGGGTGGCAGCCTGCGCAACTGAGATTTGTCGGAGGAGTTGGTGGGCTAGGAGCCTGCGCGGTAGAACTGGGAGCAAGCGAGACGTTCCCAATTCGAGGCCGATTCGACGCCCGATTGAGGAGCGTAGTGGAGCTACGTGACGAAATCGGGCGATCGGAGCGGCCCGAAGTGGGGGCGTCGCAGCGCTTCCATGTTCCACCGCACAGGCTCCTAGCGCAATTCGAAAGCAGTTTCTGTGTCACGCCCCGCCAAGCGAGCGGCCGCAGCCAGCGCCGCAAACAGGCGTCGCTGCCGCGTCTGCCAAGCCAGGTACTCCGGGTGCCACTGCACGCCGATGCGGAACCGGCCGGAGGCATCCTCGATGCCCTGGGGAATGCCGTCGAGATCGTGGGCGACCACCGTCAGTCCGTGACCCGGTCGATCCACCGCCTGCCGATGCAGCGAATTGACCTTGCAGCGCTCGCAGCCAATCACGTTCGCCAGCGCCGAGCCCGCCGCCATGATCACCGACCGGGTGGGCAGCACCGTGGAACGATTGTGGGCCCGCCGGCGCATGGAGCGGACGTCCCGCAGCAGACTGCCGCCTTTCACCACGTTCAAGAGCTGAGCCCCGCGGCAGATTCCGAGCAGCGGCACGTCCTCGTCGATGGCGTGCTCGATGACCTCGATCTCGAAGGCGTCCCGGGCAGGGTCCGGCGGCACCACCTCCACCTCCAGGGGGTCGTAGAGGGTGACGGCAATGTCTGCACCACCGCCGATGACCACGCCGTCGAGGCCATGGGGACGCCACGGGTCTCCAGGACGCAGGCGCAATGGCCGCGCACCCACCGCCCGCAATGCAGCGCGGGTGGCCCACCAGGCAAAGGGAATGCCCCCCGCAGGCCCCGTGACACCGATCAGCGGCCCGTTGGCGTTGGCGATTGACCTCACAGCCAATCTGCCGTGGCCCGGGCCCAGCGATCATCGAAGGGCACATGAAGTCCGGACAGCCAGTGCGCGTAGGCCCTGCCCATGCGCTGCAGGCGATCCGGATCCACAGCCAGACGCTCCACTTCCAGCCAGTCGCTCCAGATGGCCCGCAGCTGCCAGTCGGGATTGT
The DNA here is from genome assembly GCA_020832085.1 of Gammaproteobacteria bacterium. Classification (GTDB taxonomy): domain Bacteria; phylum Pseudomonadota; class Gammaproteobacteria; order Pseudomonadales; family Azotimanducaceae; genus SLTB01. Next base: position 48,881 of record JAFIFJ010000030.1, read on the forward strand.
CGATCTCACAGTTGGGCAGTCGATAGTGCAAGGTCGGCCTTGCCTTGATCAGCGGATCGTCCACCACCGCCAGCACCCGTTCCCGATCCACTTCCGCGAACACCGGCAGCATGTCCAGGCTGCGATTGCGGGTGGGGTTGGCTTCGAGATAGTCATCGATCAATCCCGCCATGCCCGGCTGATAATCCGGTGTCACCACCTTGCGCACGTAGCGGGCATCGAAGTCACTGATGTAGGGCGACAGGACCCGGGACAGGTCCAGCCGGCTGCGCTGCCGCAGCCAGTCCTTCAGGCAAAGATAAGCCTTGAGATACCGGGTGATGGTGTCGGCCTTAAGGTCCGGCAGTTCCGGATTCAGATGCACGCCAAAGGCAAAGTGCGGCGCATGCCGGGTGCCCAGCGCGCCCGCTTCGCGCAGCGCCGTGATCATGGGTTCGAGTTTGTGCAGATCGCCCATGGGTACCGGTCCGGTGACGATCTCCCAGGGCACCACCTGACTGACCAGTCGCTCCAGCAGGTCCGCTGTCCAGGTGCTCACTTCCATCAGCCACGGGGGCAGGTCGGCGAGCTGCGCGTGTTCCTCGGCAGCCTTCTGCAGCAGGCGGAAGTCGAGTTCGAGTTCGATGTCGCCCACTGCGGTGCCCGCAATCTCGTAGACCACCTGGCTGCGGCGATGAATCTCCCCGCCGAGCGCCCCCTTGACGGCCGCGGTGATCGCATCCGGACGCAGACCGCCGAATTCGATCTCCACGCCCACCCGCCGGGGGCCACCGTCCGCGCGACGGGCCTCGGGTGGCTGCGGAAAGGGCTCGGGTGCTGTCATCGTCGACCTCGGAATCAGTCCATTCTCAAGCCGCCGTCCACGTTCAGCGTCTGTCCGGTGATGTAGGAAGCGTCCGGAGAAGCCAGAAAGGCCACGGCCGCAGCCTGCTCGTGGACCTGCCCCTGACGCCCCATGGGAATCCGGCTGATGGCACCGCGCCGAGGCGCCTCGGCATCGAGGCCGAAACGGGCCGCGGTACGGCCGAAGGTACCGTCCATCATGTCCGTGTCCGTGGAACCCGGACAGACGCAGTTGACGCGGACCTTCGCGCCGGCAAGCTCCAGTGCCAGCTGCTGGGTCATGCCGATCATGGCGAACTTGGTGGCGCAGTAGGCGCCGTAGTCCGGCAGGCCGACCCGGCCGGCCATGGACGAAATGTTGATGATCGATCCGCCTTCACCGCCATCCCGTATGGCCCGCCCCACCGAGCGCGTCACCCGGTAGAGTCCGTTGAGATTCACCTCCACCGTGCGCACCCACTCCGCCTCGTCCATGTCGAGGATGGGCGCTGCGCCGGCTTCGCTGGGCAGCGCCGCATTGTTGACCAGAATGTGAATCCGCCCGAAAGCGCCGAGCGCGGCCTCCACCATGGCCTCCACCGCTGCGCCATCAGTCACGTCCACGTCGTGTGCGAGGGCGCGGCCCCCGGCCGCCTCGATTTCCTTGGCCACCGATGCCGCTCCGAGCCAGCCCTGTTCCCGCTCGTGGGCCGGCAGGCTCGACGGCTCCCGCGGACGGCCCGACACCACCACGGCAGCACCATCCTGCGCCAACCGCAGCGCTATGGCGCGTCCGATCCCCCGCATCCGTCCCGCCCCGGTCACCAGTGCCACCTGCCCGGCAAGGGGGCTGCTGCGCTCGCTCATCACTTCGCTCCGTGTCAGTCAACCAGCCGGCATTCTCACATAGATCGGCGCCGTGACGCCGGGGCTGCGACGCGGAACACGTCCACGCGCTGCCACAACTGACTCTCGATCTGCAGGATTTCTCCATGACCGGGGACTACGCTAGCGTCCCGACATCATCCCAAGCGAGGCCTCCATCTTGACCCGGGAACAATCTGGATCCATCACTCTGGGCGCCGCCCTGGTGTTGGCGGCACTGATTACTGGCATTGCCCTGAACATGGCAGTCGATCGCTTCCGCGCCGTGGAACGCTACGTCAGCGTTCGTGGCCTTGCGGAACTGGAAGTACCCGCTGACGTGGCCGTATGGCCGGTCACCTACTCTGCTGGCGGCACCACACCGGCAGAAGTGCAGGCCCGCCTGGAGGAGGCTGAGGGCGTGATCCGCGCCTTCCTCACCCGGGCCGGTTTCGCCCCGGAGGACATCGGCAAGTCACCGCCCCGCCTGACGGATCTCCACGCCCACCACTACGGCGATCGTCCACCACCGGAGCGCTTCCGGGCCGAGTCCACCCTGACCCTGCGCTCCCAGGAGCCGGACAAGGTTCGCGCAGCCGCCCAGCGGGCGGATGAACTGGTGGCGGCCGGCGTCGTGCTGGCCACCCACTGGGGCGACCCGGTGCAGTACCTCTTCACCGGTCTCAATGACATCAAACCGGCCATGATCGCCGCCGCCACCCGGGACGCCCAGGCGGCTGCGGACAAATTCGCGGAAGATTCCGGCGGCAAGGTCGGCGGCATACGCCGCGGGTCCCAAGGCTATTTCTCCATCGAGGACCGCGACGCCTGGACACCGGAAATCAAGCGCGTCCGGGTCGTGACCTCCGTGGACTACTTCTTGAGCGACGGCTGAGACAGGCGCTCCATCCTCCGATCAGAGCGTTCTGTGGGAAGCTCACGAAGCGAAGCGCAGTGAGCGACGGGTGCCTGCTGCGTGGCGCCCTCCGGCTTGCTGCACGCTCGCCGAATCGGGATCGGGATCGGGATCGGGATCGGGATCGGGATCGGGATCGGGATCGCTATCAAATTCGATCCCGATAGCGACAGCGATAGCGATAGCGATTCCGAAGCAGTCGAAATCCCACGAGTCGTCCCTCAGAGCACGGGCGTCAACCGAGCAACTCCAACGCCCGGTCGATCAGCGGACCCATGGACAGCCGGGTGGTCTCCCACAGCGGGTCGTCACGTTTGCCGCGCCGGTGCAGCATCAGGTTGAAGCCGCTGATAGCCGCGAATTTGTAGGCCGCCAGGGCCCGGTACCAGGACAGATCGGGCAGCGGCTCACCCCAGGCCTCTTCGTAGAGACGGATCAGGGTATCCGGGTCGAGGAAGGTCACCCGGCCGCTGTCCTCGTGCCACGCCGCGCGATCGCTGAAGGTGCAGATCCAGCCCACGTCATTGAGCGTGGCGCCGACACCCGTCAGTTCCCAGTCGATGACCGCCTTGAGGTTGCCGTCGGTGGAACAGAACAGGTTCGCGGTCTGAAAGTCGCCATGAAACACTCCGATGGGTGCGCCTTCGGGAATGGTTTCCAGCAGACGCTGCCGCACCTCCGGCGCCCGGGCCAGCCGCTCCGGATCCGCAGCCCGCTCCACCAGCCGGTCCCAACGGGAGACGTCCTCGTCGAAGGGCACCGGATCGCCGAGGTAGGGGAGCTGCCGCCAGTCCACGCGATGAACACCGGCCAATGCGGTCATCACCTGCCGCCCCAGCTCCAGCAGGGTGGCCCCATCCAGCTCATGGCCCCATTCACCCTTGGCCAGCCGCAGGACATCTCCTTCGAGCTTGGGGACGACGAAATAGGGGCGCTCGAACCATTCGAGCTCAGCGCCCCCGCCGCCGCTCCAGCGCACGCTGCAATGGGGCACCGAAGTTCCGTCCAGGGCATTCAGGACCGCCACCTGCCGCAGCACGTCCGCGGTCCCGCGCCATTGCACGTTCGGTGGCGGCAGGCGCAGGAACCAGGACTCCTCACGCCCGCCGCTGCGGACGCTGAAGCCGTAGGCAAAGCCTGCATGGCCCGGCATCTTGTGGACAGCGAACACGTCGGCATCCGCGTCGTCGTACTTGCTGCGCACAAACGGCAGCAGCCGTTGCTCGAGTTCCGGCAGTTCCACCCGATGCTCCCTTCCCGTGAGACGTGACCGGTCGATATACCCGCTCCCCGCCCGAACCTCAAGGGAACCGATCGGCGCAGGGCTGATCCGGGTCAAGATCACAGCCGCTGCGCTGTGCCATCATCACCCCGAGTCAGTCCAGGAAGAGTGCCCATGATCACGACCCTCGATGCGCGGCAGGTGCGCCCCGAAACACCCGTCACCGTATTCGACTTCGAGACCACGGCCGATCTGCCCCCGCTTCAGGACGGCATCGGTCAGGAACGCGCGTCACGGGCAGTGCGCTTTGCGCTGGACATGCGTGCCAGCGGCTACAACCTGTTCGTCCTCGGTGATCCCGCCACCGATCGCCGGCACCTGGTGGACGCCCTGGTGGCCGAATCTGCCAAGAGCCGGTCGACCCCCGCCGACTGGTGCTATCTGCACAACTTCGCCCACCCCGACCGACCCCGCGCCCTGAGGCTGCCCGCTGGCGAAGGCCGTCGCCTGGCCAAGGATGCCGATCAGCTGGTGGAAGACCTGCGCTCGGTGATCCCTTCGCTGTTCCGGGAAGAGGACTTCCAGGAACGCATCAACGACATCCAGAAGACGTTTGCCGAACGCCAGAAGGCTGATCTCAAAGCACTCGATGCCGAGGCTGAAACCCACGGTCTGACGCTGCTCCAGACCCCTGATGGCTTTGCCTTCGCGCCGGTCCGCGACGGCAAGGTGCTCGACAACGAAACCTTCTCCGCCCTGCCCGAGGCTGAACGCAGCGCCATCGCCGAAGCCATCGAGAAGATGAGCACCCGGCTCATGGAAAAGCTCCAGGACCTGCCCGCCCGCCAGCAGGCCCTGGTTCGGGAGCAGAAGGCCATGGCCAGGGAGTTCATCGAGGCGGCCGTGAACCGGCTCGTAGCTCAGTTACGCAAACGCTGGCAGGGCTGGGCCGAGATCACCGCCTGGCTGGGTGCCCTGGCGTCCGACGTGATGGATCATGCCCAGACCATCCTGGCCCTGGAACACGAGCAGGGCCCTCCCGGCACCATGACCCAGCGTTCACCGGAGCACTTCTACAGCCGCTACCGGGTCAATCTGTTCATCGATCACCGCGACGGCGGCGGCGCGCCGGTGGTGTTCGAGAGCCATCCGACCCTGGAAAATCTGGTGGGCCGGCTCGATCATCGCAGCGAGCTCGGGTCTCTGGTGACGGATTTCACTTTGATCAAGCCCGGAGCCCTGCATCGGGCCAACGGCGGCTACCTGCTCATCGAAGCCGAGCGCCTGCTCAGCAAACCCTTTGCCTGGGATGCGCTGAAGCGGGCCCTGTTCGATGCCGAAGTGCGCATCGAAAACGCCTCTGAATACCTCAGTTTCGGCCATGTCCTGAGTCTCGATCCGGAGCCGATCCACCTCGACCTCAAGGTCATCCTGCTAGGCTCCCGCCATACCTACTACCTGTTGTCGGCCTATGACCCGGACTTCCCGCAGCTCTTCAAGGTGCCTGCGGATCTCTCCGACCGGGTTGATCGCAGCGACGCCAACACCCAGCGCTATGCCCTGCTCCTCGGCAGCATCGCCCGCAACGAGAAGCTGCTGCCCCTGGCGCCGGACGCGGTGGCCCGTATCGTCGATCAGAGCGCACGCATGGTCGGCGACGCAGAGAAACTGTCCGCCCATACCCGGCGCCTGGCCGATCTGCTGCGCGAATCCGATCATCTTGCCCACGGTGAGGCGGCGAAGGTGATCCGCGCCGCGCATGTCCAGGCCGCCATCGACGCCCACGTGGAGCGCCTCGAGCGCATCCGCGACGACGTCCATGAACGCATCACCCGGGGCACCGTGGTGATCGCCACGGAGGGCAAGGTGGTGGCCCAGGTCAATGGCCTGTCCGTACTGCAGATCGGCGATTTCATGTTCGGCCAGCCCTCCCGCATCACGGCCACCGCCCGACTCGGTCGCGGTGAGATCGTCGACATCGAGCGCGAGGCCCGCCTCGGCGGCAACATCCACAGCAAGGCGGTGATGATCCTTGGCGCCTTCATCGGCCAGCGCTACGCCCAGCACAAGCCCCTTTCCCTGCACGCCACCCTCGCCTTCGAACAGTCCTACGGTGGGATCGAAGGCGACAGCGCCACCATCGCCGAGGTCTGTGCGCTGCTGTCGGCCCTCGGCCAGATTCCCCTGCGCCAGGACATCGCCATGACCGGTTCCATGGACCAGTACGGCCGCGCCCAGGCCATCGGCGGGGCCAACGAGAAGATCGAGGGGTTCTACGACATCTGTGCCGCCCGCGGACTCACCGGAACCCAGGGCGCCCTGATACCGGCCGACAACCTGCGCCACCTGATGCTGCGTCCGGATGTGGCTGCCGCCATCGAGGCCAGCCAGTTTCATGTCTGGACCATGGACACCGTGGACGATGCCCTGCAGCTGCTGTCCGGCCTCGACGCCGGGATCCAGGATGCGACGGGCACTTGGCCCGCGGACTCCTTCAACGGCCGCGTCCAGGCTCGGGTCCAGGAGCTTTCGGAATTGACCCGCAGTCTCGGTCGCCTCGGCGACGCTCCCGCTGCCAGCAGCGTCCCCGAGCCCCCTGCAGCCCCGCCCGGACCGCCCCCAGCACCGGAGGACAACCCGTGACCCGACGCATCCTGATTGCCCTCGACCCCGCTGCGCCGCGCCGTGACGCCCTCGACGCGGTGGCCGCGCTGTATCGGGAGAACACCCTGGAGATCTCCGGGGTCTTCATCGAGGACGACAATCTCAAGCGCCTGGCCACCCTGCCCTTCGCCCGGGAGATCCGCCTCAGCGGCCAGATCCGCCAGGGCCTCGACCCGGACCTGCTGCGCCGTCAGCTCGACGCCTGTGCGGCGGAATTCGAAGGCATCTTCCGACACGCACGCACGGCATTGCGCAGCCCGGTGAGTTTCCGGGTGCTGCACGGAGATGTGCTGGTGGCCCTGCGGCAGGCGGCCGCTGAAACAGATCTGGTGGTGGTCGGGCGCTCGCTGGCCCGTGCCGGTCTGCGGACCTGGCTCGGTGTGCAACCCGAGCAGCTGCTGGAGGCTCTGGCAGAGTGCCCGACGCCTGCGGGGCTGCTGTTCGTCCACGAACCCTGGGCCACCGGACGCTGCGTGCTGGTCCTCGACGACGGCAGTGACACCGCAGGACGCGCCCGGGAACAGGCCGAGGCCATGGCGGCCGCTGACGGTCTGCCGCTGGAGTTCTGTCGGCTGGCGGGCAGCGAAGTGGACGCCGACTACGACGAAGCCGAACCGGTCCCGGCCATCGCCGATCTGGAAGAACTGCGGCGGCACTGCCAGGCCCGGGACCCGAGATTACTGGTGCTGCCGGATTCGGCAGCAGTCCGGGAGCGCATCGATCTGCGTGACCTGCTCTGCGAACTCCCCGCATCCGTGGCCATCACCCGCTGACTGATGTTACGGCCTTCGATCAAGGCAACCCGAGTCGGCCCCCTGCGCTGCGGGCGCTAGCTCTGCCCAATACCCACAAGTAGCGCTGGACAAATGATATTGGTCCGCCTACGCTTGATCTCATGTGGGCTCAGCATCAGATCAAGCGAACACTGAGTCAGCCGCATGGGCTGTCGCGGATCCATGCCCTGCTCAGCGACGACAGCATTGCGCACCGCACGGCGTTGGCGGATACGCTGTGCGATGAGTTCAGTTTCCACAACGCCCACGGCAGGCGCCAGAGGGCGAGTTGTCTCAAGGCGCTACGCGATCTGGAACGTGCCGGACACTTCGAACTGCCGACGCCGTTGACTGCGGGGTCGACGGTGGGACGTCGGCGAGAAGCCGTCCCCGTCGAGGCGGCGCAGTCGGTTCCTGCAGCATTCGAAGATCTGCGTGATCTCTACCTGATTCCGGTCGCCGATGCGGCGCAGCGGGCGATCTGGGATGGGTTGATGGCCCATGAGCACCCACGCGGTGCGGGGCCGCTGGTCGGCTGTCAGTTGCGCTACCTGATCGGTTCGGCTCATGGCTGGCTGGGTGCTGTGGGTTTTGGTGCGTCGGCGCTGAAGTTGGCAGCCCGGGATCGCTGGATCGGCTGGAGCGATGAACAACGCCGCACGCACTTGTCGCGCATCGTTGGGCTGAATCGGTTTCTGCTGCGGCCTGGGGTGCGCTGTCGGAATCTAGCGTCGTGGGCCCTCGGTCAGACGCTGCGGCGGTTGGGTGCCGACTTCGAGGCCGCCTACGGCTTCCGACCCTGGCTGGTCGAGACGTTCGTCGATACGCTGATGCATTCAGGCGTGAGTTTGAAGGCATCGAATTGGCTGTATCTCGGCTGCAGTAACGGCCGGGGTCGCCAGGATGGCCAGCATCAGCAGGCCGAGACGCGCAAGGCGATCTATGTTTACGCGCTCGAGCCGGCGTGGCGCGCCGAGTTGGGCTTGGCGGCGGCGCCGTCGCTGCCGTTCGGTGCGCTGGCACCGGGGAGCGGTCTGGATGGTGAAAGCTGGGCGGAACAAGAGTTCGGCCAGGCACCGCTGGGAGACAAACGGTTGAGCGACAGGTTGGTGATGAGCGCACGGCTTCAGGCGGAAGATCCCATGCGTGCCTTCACGGCCGTGGCGAAAGACGATTGGCCGGCGGTGAAGGGCTATTACCGGCTGATTGATCAGGCGGACGACTCGGCCGTCACGCCCGAGAACATTCTGGCGCCCCATCGCGCGCAGACCCTGCGTCGCATGCAGGCGCAGCGCACGGTGCTGTGCTTGCAGGATGGAACGGACCTGAACTTCACCAGCCATCCAGAGACGACCGGCTTGGGCGTGATGGGCCGCAATCAGACCGGCGCTGAGAGTCTCGGGCTACACGTGCATTCGACCTTGGCGGTCAGCGGTGAGGGCCTGCCGCTGGGGGTCTTGCGCACGCGCTTTGATGCGCCTCAGCCCAAACCCAAAGGGCCGCGCAAGCCCGTGACGGAGCGCACGAGTTACCGCTGGATCGAAGGGCTTCAGGACTGTGCCGAACTCGCGGCGGAACTGCCCAAGACGCAACTCATCAGCGTCATGGACCGGGAAGCCGACTTCTTCGGCCTGTTCGTCGAACAACGCAGTCGGCCTGAAGTGGATATTTTGGTGCGCGCCAAGAACAACCGGCGCCTGTGCGATCAAGCAGGACAACTGACTGGGGAAACCCTGTTCGACACGGTGGCCGCTGGCAAGGTTCGTGGCCATCTGGAACTGAGCATTGATCGCCAGAGTACGCGGCTCAAGCGCAGCGGCCAGCAGCCCCGGGTCGGACACAAGGCCCGTACGGCCAAGACAGCGCTGCGCTACCAAAGCATCACGCTGCACTCGAACGACCGTGAAGACAAAGACATTGATCCGGTCACCCTTTCGGTGGTCCATGTGCGCGAGCAGTCGCCACCGGCCAACGTCAAGCGTGTGGAATGGTTCCTCCTCACCAGTCTCGCGATCGATTCCCCCGAGCAGGCGCAACAGATCCTCGAATGGTACTGCCTGCGCTGGCGTATCGAAGACTGGCACCGCGTGATGAAGACGGGCTGCAGAATCGAGCGACTGGCGCATCACAGCGCGGAGCGCCTCGAGCGGGCCATTGCCATCCGCATGGTGATTGCTTGGCGGGTCATGCTCATGACACTGCTGGGCCGGGAGACCACCGAGTTGCCTCCCGAGTTGATGTTTTCTGATGTGGAACTGAGGGTGCTCAACGCCTACACGCGCTCACGTGGGCGCCAGCCGGTCGAGACGCTCAATGATGCCGTGCGCTGGGTTGCCATCCTCGGCGGCTATTTGAATCGCAACAACGATCCTCCGCCGGGTCACCAATTGATGTGGTACGGCTACGCGAAACTGGCCGGCATGTGTGAAGGTTATCTGCTCAGCGAGGCCATGAAATGACATCAGCTACCGCAAGCGAAGCTTTCACGGATAAATTTGTGGGTAATGGGCAGAGCTAGCCCATGGCGCTAATGCGCGAGCGTCCTGCTGGCGCTCGGCTTGCTCGATGGCCTGAGCCGCATCGCCGACATCAGTAATGACAGTGTCGGGCAGGCGCTGGCCAGGGCCGATTTGCCCAGGCGTGTCCGTCTCAAGCTACCTGCTGGATGGTCCGACGATTGCTGGCTTCAAGGCCGATGGAGGCCGCCGCACTCAGACAGCGGCGCAGTCCGCCAGTAGGGCTGTGCGCCTTTGAGGGAGCTTCTAACCACGCCAAATAACCCGACATATGTAAGTCATAGAGAGCGGAAGGTTTCGCGTATATGCTCATCAAAACTATAATATTCAATGCTTTATGTGGTATTTATGCGCGTGTAAACCCGACATGAAACCCGACGTAAACTGCGACATTTGCTGCCGAAGAAAGGATACAGGCGATGGGCACGCGCGAAGACGCGGAACAGGCACCTGAGATCGCAGACCGTAGCGAGCCGGTCGGTCTCATGGAGCCGATGATGGTGCGCTCCGAGGCGCCTGGGCGCGCTGAACTCGCCGATCTCGTCCTGACGCTCGCGCAGCGCTCGACGGCTCTCAGCGCAGGGCTCGCCCCGGCGATCCGTGGCGCGCTGGCCGATCTGGTCCGCTCCATGAACTGCTACTACTCGAACCTGATCGAGGGACACGACACGCATCCGGTCGATATCGAGCGCGCACTGGCGGAAGACTACAGTGCCGATCCGAAGCAGCGCGATCTGCAGCTCGAAGCCAAGGCGCATATCGCCGTGCAGCGCTGGATCGATGAAGGTGGACTCCGGGAAGGACGCGCCCTCATGACCGAGGGCATCGTCGAGATCCACAAGCGGTTCTGTGACCTCCTGCCGGAAGATCTGCTTTGGGCTGAAGACCCCGAATCAGGGCGGCGGGAGCAGGTGGTGCCGGGCGCATTGCGCAGGAGCGATGTGCAGGTTGGCCGCTTGGTCGCGATCAGCCCAGGCGCGCTGCCGCGCTTTCTGAAGCGTTTCGAGGAAGCCTATGGCGGGCTCGGAAAGATCGACAGCGTGCTCGCTGCCGCCGCTGCGCATCACCGCTTGCTCTGGCTGCATCCATTCACAGATGGTAACGGCCGCGTGGCCCGTCTGATGTCCTATGCGGTTTTGCGCGAGTGTCTCGATACGGGCGGGGTCTGGTCAGTCGCGAGGGGGCTCGCCCGCCAGGAGAGCGCCTACAAAACGCATCTCGCCAACTGTGATTCCGAAAGGCGCGGCGATCTCGACGGGCGCGGAACGCTGAGCGAAGAAGCGCTCATCGCGTTCACGCGTTTTTTCCTGAAGACCTGCATCGACCAGGTCGAGTTCATGACTCGGCTGATCCAGCCCGACAAGCTGCGCGCCCGCGTCATGCTCTGGGCTGATGAAGAGATCGAAACCAGCGACTTGCCCAAGCAAGCGAAGGTTTTTCTCGATCGGCTGCTCAGCGTGGGACAGATCGCACGCGGCGACCTGCCCGATCTTCTGAACAAGACTGAGCGTACGGCGCAGCGGGTGACGAAAGCGCTGACTGACCGCGGCGTGGTGGTGTCTGAGAGCACACGGTCACCGCTGCGTCTGGCTTTCCCGGCGAGCATCGCCGGGCGGTGGTTGCCAGGGCTCTTCCCGGATCAGCACGGATAGGCGACTTCACCTCGCTTCGCTGCGCCGCCATGATCACAAGACTGCGCGAACGGCCGGGTTTCGACAGTGCAGATTTCCAGCCCGGACGTCTCACCAGCGGTCGGCGCTTCGCCTCTCGCGGAGCGAGCGGCGCGCCGCGATGCGAGTCGAGGAGGGGAGACATGGCGACATTCGTAATCGTTCACGGCGGATGGGGTGGCGGCTGGGAGTGGACCTCAGTGGCCCGCAAGCTGCGCCAGCATGGCCACGAGGTGTTCACGCCCACCCTCACGGGACTCGGCGAGCGGGCGCATCTCGGGTCGGGGATCGGTCTGTCGGACCACATCGAAGACGTCCTGGCCGTACTCGCATTCGAGGAACTTAGCGACGTCGTGCTCTGCGGGCAGAGCTATGGCGGGATGGTGGTGACCGGAGTCGCGGATCGCCGGCCCGATGCGGTGCGGCTGCTGGTGTATCTCGACGCCTTCGTGCCGAGAGATGGGCAGGCGCTCGCGGATCTCGCGCCTGCGGAGCTCATCGGCCCGCTGGTGGAAACAGCCGCGTCCAGAGGAGACGGACGGGCGCCGCTGCCGCCGGCACTGGTGATGCCCGAGGGCCTGATTTCCGAACCGCGCAGGGCGAGCTACCTCGGACGCCTGCAGCCCCATCCCATCGCCACCATGACCGAGCCGCTCGAGCTCTCCGGTGACGTTGAGGCACTGCCGCGGGCCTACGTGCGCTGTACGGGCAAGGATGAGGTCGATCCCTTTGCCGTGTTCGCCGCGCGGGCCCGCAATGAGGGCTGGCTGTATCGTGAGATCGACACGCCCCACGATCTGCAGCTGTTCGATCCGGATGGTACCGCAGCGCTGCTGCACGAACTGGCCACCGCTCAGGCATAGCCCGCGCTCTTGGCACCGCGGCGCGCCTCAGGACGGCTTGTCAGGCGTTTCGCCGTAGTCCTGCCACGGCTGGTCGCGTTCGCGGATCACTTCGCGAAATCCTTTCTCCTGGAAGCTCTCCACCCAGCGGTAGGCCTCCTCGGTGTGCCGGGTAACGCCGTCGAACAGGGTGCCGAGGAGCTGGGTGGTGCGCAGGCCCATGTTTTCGAAGGCCTGGTTGATCAGGAGCTTGTTGAGCGCGAGCTGGTTCGCCGGAATGTGGCGAAAGCGCTTCGCCTCCTCCTCCACGTGGGCGGACAGTTCCTCCGGCGGCAGGACCTGACTGACGAGGCCGATGCGAAACGCGGTGTCGGCATCGATGGCGCGGCCGGTGAGCAGGAACTGCTTGGCGTGCTCGAGTCCGAGGCGATACACCCAGAGCATGGTGGTGGGCGTGCCGTAGATGCGGCTCGGCGCATAGCCGATGCGGGCGTCGCTGGCCATGTAGAGCAGGTCGCAGCACAGGACGAGGTCGGTGGCGCCACCGATGGCCCAGCCGCGGATCTCGCCGAGGACGGGCTTCGGGCACTCCCAGATGCGCATGAAGCGGCGGACGTTGTTGCCCATGAACTGCAGGTCGCGTACCGGGTCCCAGGCCCCTTCCCGGGCGTCAATCTCCGGTGCGCCGTAGGGGACGTCCCAATCGCGGCGATTGGCGGTGAGGTCGTAGCCGGCCGTGAACGTGTCGCCGACACCGCGCAGCACGATCGCAGCCACGTCGGGGCTGCGGCTGGCTTGGTCGATGCCATCGGCGACACCTTGGATCACAGCGTTGGTCAGGGTGTTCTTCTTCTCTGGGCGATTGATGGCGATGACGGCGATGCCGTCGCGTTCTTCGTAGAGTGTCTCGGGGGCATGGCTGCTCATGGCGTCGCTCCGGCCGCACCATGCCTTGGTAGTTGGGGAACACCGGATGACGCGCACGAGTGGACAGGCATGGTGGCAATCTCCCCCTCGACGGCGGGCGGGTGCAGCGGTCAGTGCAATGCGTCGAACCCCGCGCGTTCGAACTCGACGTTAACTCCTGCGTGAGATCATTGGCAACGCCCGCCCATATCTGTCCGCTTGCAGCACTCAGCGTCGAACTTGACCCAGTCAGAACGGACTCCGAGGAAATCGGTCTGATCCACTCGTACAATCTCCGCATCATTGGCCCGGGAAGGGGAGCCGCGCGTGACCTTCGATCAGTGCATCGGCATGGAGTGACATCAGGAGGAGGGCGAGCAGGAGGGGAATGAGGCCGCGGCGGGATCGAGCGCCGGCCGGGATAGAGTTCAGGTGCTCCGAAACTTGAGCAGAACTTCTACACGTTTGTCCTGCAGCAGGACACTGCGATCGACCCGGAAGCACTGCAGCAGGGATTCCAGTTCTCCCTGGGAATGAGGCTGGTAGTCGGGTGGCGTCGACTGTCGGGTTCTCACGGAAAAATTCCGATCATCGACGATCCCATGATACATCTGAGGCGTTTCCATTCTGCTGCTGTGGACGGCGAAAGAATGAGCGCGACTGCCGGGATGAAGATGCGGCCGCAGCTTGTTCACCAGTACGCCAATGCTGTCGCGGCTCATGAAATTGAGCACGTCCCAGAAGAACACAGTGTCGAACGACACATCGCCGGGTAGCGCCAGGGCTTCTTCCAAGCGTCTTGCCAGACCTTCCACTCCTGCGCTCTGCTCCGCGCTGTCGTCTTCTTCAATGCGCAGGGGCAGTTCCGGGTAAAGGTCGGCGAAGTGCAGCTTGCAGCGGAAACCTGAGAAAAACGCCACGGTTTCGGGCAGGGCTGGACCAAGGTCGAGCACCTTGAGTGGCAACTCGTTGTCGACGTGCTCGAACAGGGCCGGCAGCAGCCGCGATGCTTGTGTTGTCGTCATTGCAGCACTCGCGGGCCGATGCGTGAGCGGCCCCGTGCGTGAGGTCAATGAATAGCGTGCCGCTCAGCCGCTCTTCACTTCCAGGTTTGGGGTATTGGATGTGGCAGACTCGGGTTGGGCAGCGGGTGTCGGCTTCTTGCTGGTGGAGGCGGAGGCGCCCGGATCCATGTCGATGCTGCCCTTGAAGACCGCGCCGTCTTCCAATGTCACACGCGGCGCGATGATATTGCCACGTACATTGCCGCTCTTGGAGATGACCACCTTCTCGCCGCCTCTGATGTCTCCAGTGACCTCGCCGTTGATGACGACGACCTTGCCCTTTATATCCGCCTCGACCTTGCCGGTTTCATCCACGGTGACCTCGTGCGAAGTGAGGTCAACTGTACCTTTGACGCTACCCCGGATCACCAGGTCCTCTGCACCGGTAATCTCGCCCTCGATCTTGATCGTCTCTCCAATCATCGCAGTACTCCTGGACGTCGCCGGTCGTGGATCATTGGCAGTCGGAGGTGGGCTGGAAACCGATGCGGGAACAGCAGGCTCCGGTACGGGCGCCTGTTTGTCCTTGCTTTTATTACGCTCAAACATTGCCTTGTACCTCAGTAGTTCAAGACGAAGCCCTGCCTGTCAGCAGCCGCTGCGAGCTGTCGTGAATCTCGCAAGCTAGCTTCAGGGACCCTGGCTGTCCAGGGTCATAGCGAGCGCCGATGCAGTTTTGTGAAGTGGGTCCAATGGGGTCAGACTAACCCAACTCTAGGTCCAATGGGGTCAGACTAACCCAACTCTATGTATTCTGGACCTGCTGAAGCTTAGAGCACCCATTTCGCTGGCTTAGGGCCGCAATTCCGGGGGCGAAAACGCGGCTGTAAGCAGAATCGAGGGGGGAGCGCGGCTCCGGTCTGCTTGGGATTGGTGCGAGTTGCTTAGAACGTTGTTTTCGGGCCAGAAAAACCCGTTCTAAGCCTCCGAAAGCGTCGATTTGAGTACCGTAGGGATTCCTTTTCAGGGGCTTAGGTTGGTCTGACCCCGGATTGGCTGTCCCACGACCCTGTGGACATGCCGTAGATGTAGCGCCGATATTCGGTGGTCAGACCAGGGCGTACGACGCTGACTATGGAGATCGGCGGACATGTCGAGTATCGGACTGCAACGATTTCGTCCCGAGGACCCGCGCCGGGTTCGTGCCTTCCGCGAGGCGACTGGCGACATCGACTGGGTGGGTGAGGATCCGAAGCAGGCTCTGAACAGGCTGTTTCGAGCGGTCGATGATCTGGCGGTCGCTGAGGTGGACTACTACTACCGACGCCGTGGGACCCGAGCCTGGATCTCTGGCGTCGCTCGATTCGCGGCCTGGTCGCTGGGTTCCATCGGCCTGTTGATTCCGCTGCTGGCGGCGACGAACGACCCGAGGTTCGCTGACTTTCATCACTACGGTTACGTGTTTCTGGCCGCAGCGGCGAGCTGCCTGGGGGCGAACGCGCTGTTTGGCGGCACGGAGGGACACATACGCTTCGTCGCGACGCAGCTCGAGCTCGAGAAGATCATCACCGAGGCCCGAATCGGCTGGTATGAATATCTGGCGTCTTCTGCGAGCGGCACGCTCGACATCCAGGCCGGATTCCAGCAGATCCGAGAGTACGCGGAGGCCCTTTACGCTGCGACGATTGCGGAGACGGCGCGCTGGGGTGAGACGCTGCTCAGGGAACTGGCAAAGCTTCAGAAGCGTCAGTCGACGGGGCGCTTGCCGGCGAACGAGTAGTCTGGCCGCCTTATGAGCCCGCCGGCGGTGGATCGCCAGGGACGCGGGCAACCCAAGCACGAACCTCTGCGTCACCGACTTCCATTTGCGCGACCATGATCTGTGTTGCGGCGACAACAGCATTGGCGAGCGCTTCATCCCATGCTTGCGCTGCGTGCGGGGGCGTGAACTGGATGGGCACCTCCGACTGCACCTGAGGCTGGCCAGACAGAGCAAGCAAACAGAGCGCCATGAACAAAGCGAGCGCGCTGAGGTTCTGATTGTTCATCGTGCACTCCTTGTGGGCTACTTGGGTTTTGCCATCAAGACGACACGCTCGCTGCCGCCCTCAGTGTCCTGCTCACCGACTACCTTGAAACCGAGCGCTTTAGGCACGACCGTGTATGGTCGGCAGGCTCGCCTGCCCAGGCCGAATCACCGCCGGTGCGGGGTTCCCACCGTCGTATAGCTCTCGATCTTGAAACCGAATTCCGATGCCTGCCCGGAGAAGCGCACGGCGTCTCCTACGCGAACGTTGCGATGAAAATCAGGGTCGACTCTACACAGTCGACGCGGGGTCAGCAGAGAGTCGCCCTGCAGCACGATCCTGGAATGGCAGCGTCTTTCGTAGCCCTTATGGGCAACGCGCTCGACGAATATCCGGGGTTCCTTGGGAGACACTGCGTGCAGCACCCACATCAGGCCGCCCACCCAGAACAGGTGTTGCACGAAGAAGAACAGCAAGGGTGCAAAGGGAAGGCACGCCAGTGTGCCCAACTGTTCCATACGTTTGCCACGCCGTCCCAGCACCCGTGCTTCGTTGATGAGTGTCGGCGCGACGACCGCTGTCAGCACCAGAGCCACCGGCACGCCAACAAGGTAGGAAATGCCTTGCAGTTGGTATGAAGGCAGGAAATGGCTCCCTGCCAAGAGCCAGGTCACGCCGATAGTGCCTGGCAGCAGAAACCCGAACAGCGCAACCAAGCCGATCAGCGTCGAGCGCATGGCTACTTCTCCTTGAGAAACCGCGGCGGGCGCGCATCCATTGGACCAATATGCCATGCCGAGTGAGGAAAACTGCAAACTCGGCAGTCAGACTAGGGTGTCCGTCGGCAAGCCTTTGATTCTACGAAGAATGGCCCTCTTAACAATTGTCTTTCTGCCGCTTAGAGCAGCGTTTTGCAGCCCAAAAAGCGGCCGTTAAGGCTTCAGCGGCCCTGCTTACCGTCAATCCCGTTCAAGTACCTGCGCGGGTGAACTCCCCGCTCTGAGCGTCTCTATGATCGCCGCGACATCCTTCACCACCGGATTGTCCCGTCGGTGCAGGCGCGAGAATGCAAGCAGCAGGTGGACGTGCCCGAGACCGGGGTAGACCCGACGCTCGGCGCGACCGCCGGCGGCCTGCTGCTTCTGCATCAGGCTCTTGGAATGCCCGCGGCGGACCCGGGTGTCATCGGCGCCGTGCAGCAGGAACAGCGGCGGCGCGTCATCGCGGACGAAGTTGACGGGTTGTGAAGCCGGGTAGACGGGTTCGGGTCCGAACAGTTCCCAGTGGTCGTCCTCGGTGAAGGGATAGAAATCATACGGGCCGGCCAGTCCCACGAAGCCCGTGATGCGAGCCGGGTTGGAAAGCAGCGAGGCATCGAGGGTCAGCAGCGCGCCGATCTGCGCGCCGGCCGAGTGGCCCATCAGGATCAGGGGCTGCGCCGGATCGAGCCGGGCCAGCACCGCTTCGGTTGCCCTGCGGGCATCGAGCAGGATCTCGTCGAATCGGACGTGGGGATAGAGTCGGTAGTCCGGCACCACCACGTCGCAGCCGAGGGTCATCAGGGTATCCGCCACGAACCGGTAATCCTGGCGCCGGCCGCTGCGCCAGTTGCCGCCATAGAAGAACAGCACGAGCGGTCGGGTACCGGGTGTGGGGTGCCGA
>JAFIFJ010000039.1 GCA_020832085.1 Gammaproteobacteria bacterium
AAGAGGTTTGTATCGAGAGTGCCGCATTCTTTCTGGACAAGGTGGCCGTCATCATCCGCAAGCCAAATGTCAGTGCCCGGAGATGCCTTGATGATAAGGCGATGATAGCGACTTGCTGCGGGCTTGCTCATGGTGCCGAACGCCTCGGCTGTGCGGTGCCGGGAACCGGCATCCGCACGAGCCGATTGTTAGCAGGCTGCGCGTTCTCGAACTGGCACATGCTGGTTAGCGCTGCGCGGAAGGCCACGTCACTCCTCCTGATGCTCAACGACAACGGTATCGACAATAAGGCGCAGCGCCGCCTCAGCGAGCTCTGGGGATACTCCATGTGCCTGTGCCAAACCCCTCACTCTTTGCAGCTGTCGCTGCTCACGCTCCTCATCCCTGGGAGGCAGAACACTAGACCGTTTCAGCTTCCCGACGCGCCTGGATACAGCAAACCTTTCGGCGAGAAGTTCGATGAGCTTTTCATCCAGCTGATCGATTTCGCTTCGGAGTGCTTCAAGGTTGGACATAGTGGCCTGCTAACATCCTTATTGAACGGAGGTCTGTTCAACCAGGTTAACGATGCGTCCGTACAACCCGGTTGATGAGGCGTCCGCACAACTCCTTCGCTGAAGGTTCTCCCCTACCCCGTCTCCCGTCAATAGTGGCTCTGCATCGCGCCTTCAACGCCAGTCCTTGGTTCCTTAGTCGGGGATCTGTTGCGCAGCCTCGGGGCTGATCAGCGTTCAAATCAGAAGCGCGGGGGTTCGGCCCGGCGCTTTCCTTGATTCCAGCAGCCACCCGTGCACCGGGTGGAGCGGAGCGCCGGCCAAGGAATCGTCCACGTGCCGGCGTAGGGGCCGCGCTTCAGCCCGCAGCAGCCGACCGCGCGTCCAAGGCCTCCCAGCGCTCATAGGCGGCGTCCAGACGCGCCTGGGTTTCGGCCAGGGTGGCGTTCAGTTTAGTCACGGCTTCTGCGGGGCCGCGATGCAGGTCGGGATCGCTGAGTTGCTCCGAGAGGTCGGCGATCTGGCCCTCCAGTGCTTCGATCTCGGCCGGCAGGCGTTCGAGCTCCAGGGATTCGGCGTAGGTCAGCTTGGCGCCAACTTGACGCTTGGGCTGCGCGGCCTCGGGTGCCGGCTCCCGGCTGCGGGTCGGCGCGGCGGCGGCGGAAAGCTGTCGGGTCTGTCGTTGCAGCCACTCGCTGTAGCCCCCCACGCTCTCCTCGATGCCGCCTTCGCCGTCGATGACCAGCAGGCTGGTCACCACGTTGTCGAGGAACTCCCGGTCGTGGGATACGAGCAGCAGGGTGCCGGGGTAATCCACCAGCAGTTCTTCCAGCAGTTCCAGGGTCTCGACATCGAGATCGTTGGTAGGCTCGTCCATCACCAAAATGTTCGAGGGCTTGGCAAACAGCCGCGCCAGCAGCAGCCGGTTGCGCTCACCGCCGGACAGCCGGGTGATGGGCGCACGGGCGCGGTCCGGCGGGAACAGGAAATCCTGCAGGTAGCTGATCACGTGCTTGCGCTTGCCGCCGAAATCGATGAACTCCATGCCGCCGGCCACGTTGTCCGCCGCGCTGGCGTTCTCATCAAGCTGGGCCCTCTGCTGGTCGAAATAGGCGATCTCCAGGCTGGTCCCGAGAATCACCTTGCCCGCGTCCGGGGTGAGATCGCCGAGCATCAGCCGCAGCAGTGTCGTCTTGCCGGCGCCATTGGGCCCCACCAGGCCGACCCGGTCGCCGCGCAGGATGGTGGTGCTGAAGTCCCGCACCAGCAGCTTGTCGGGATAGCCGAAACGCACGTGTTCAAGTTCCACGACACGTTTTCCCGACCGCTCTGCGGTCTGCACCGTCATCTTCACCTTGCCCTGGCGTTCGATGCGTTCCGAGCGCTCCCTGCGCATCTTTTCCAGCGCCCGCACCCGGCCCTCGTTGCGGGTCCGGCGGGCCTTGATGCCCTGACGGATCCACACTTCCTCTTCGGCAAGCTTGCGGTCGAAGTGGGCGCGGGCCAGATCCTCGGCGTGCAGCCGTTCCTCGCGGCGGCGGAGGTAGTTGTCATAGTCGCCGGGCCAGCTCGTCAGCGCCCCACGGTCGATCTCGACGATGCGGGTCGCCAGGGCGCGCAGAAATCGGCGGTCGTGGGTAATGAAGACGATGCTGCCGCCAAAACCCAGCAGGAAGGACTCCAGCCAGTCGATGGCCTCGATGTCCAGGTGGTTGGTGGGCTCGTCCAGCAGCAGCACGTCCGGATCCCGCACCAGCGCCTGGCCGAGCAGCACGCGGCGCTTCATGCCCCCGGAGAGGGCCTTGAAGTCGGCATCTCCCGGAAGCTCCAGGCGGGTCACCACTTCACTGACCCGGCGTTCGAGATCCCAGCCGCCGCCGGCCTCGATCCGGGATTGCAGCACCCCCAGCCGATCCATGCTGCCCGGCGCAGACAGGTCGCCGGCGAGGCGATGGTACTCGGCCAGCAGCCGGCCCTGGTCCCCCAGCGGTGCCGCCACCACTTCGTAGACGGTCCCGGCCGTGTCCGGCGGCACTTCCTGGGCGAGCCGCGTGACGACGGTGGCCGGATCCCGGGTGATGCTGCCCTCATCCGCCGGAATCTCGCCGGCCAGCAGCTTCAGCAGGGTCGACTTGCCGGCCCCGTTGCGACCGACGATGCAGACCCGTTCGCCGGCGTCGATCTCGAAGTCGACGCCTGCCAGAAGCAGCTGTTCACTGCCGATTCCGAATTCGAGCTGCTGGACGCTTAAGAGAGCCATGACACACCGGGAGAAAGGGAGGATTCGAGCGGCCGCCATGTTGCCACAGTCGCTTCGCAACCGCCCAGGGAAGTCTGTGCAGAGGGCAGCTTCAGGTTGCTCTCGTCGTCACGCCATGCGACAAGGGACCCGAGGCTCGCCAGGGGCATCACCGCGCCGCTTCGCAGCCCGCGAATCCGTCAGGTCATTGGCCGTGGTCGACAGCACCGCGACCCGCATGGAGCAGGCCTCATCCATGAACAAACCCAGCGAACTGCAGCCCATTCCCCGCCCGGAGGGGCAACCGGTCATCGGCAACCTTCTGACCGTGGACCGGACGGCGCCCCTGCAGAGCCTGATGCAGCTCGCCCGCGAACAGGGCCCCATTTTCTCGCTGGACATGATGGGCACGCCGCTGGTGGTGGTGTCCGGCGCCGAACTGGTGGCTGAACTCTGCGACGAGACCCGCTTCGACAAGGCCGTTCGCGGCCCCCTGCGCCGGGTTCGGGCCATTGCCGGCGACGGCCTGTTCACGGCCGATACCCAGGCGCCGAACTGGGGCAAGGCCCACCGCCTGCTTATGCCCACCTTCAGCCAGCAGGCCATGCTCGACTACCTGCCCATGATGACCGACGTGGCCTCCCAGCTCTGTCTGAAGTGGCAGCGCCTGAACGCCGACGAAGACATCGACGTGGTGCACGACATGACCGCTCTGGCGCTGGACACCATCGGCCTGTGCGGCTTCGGTTACCGCTTCAATTCCTTCTACCGACAGGACTTCCACCCCTTCATCGACGCCCTGACCCGGACCCTGGAAACCAGCATGGTCCGGCGCGGCCTGCCCTTCGAGAACGTGGTCCTGCGCAAGCGTGTGGCGCAGCTCGAACTCGACGCCGCCTACATGAACGGGCTGGTGGACGAGATCATCCGCGAGCGCCGCCGCAATCCCGACGCCGAAGCGCCCCAGGATCTGCTCGGGTACATGCTCACGGGGGTCGACAAGGTGACCGGCGAGCGGCTCTCGGACGAGAACATCCGCTATCAGATCAACACCTTCCTGATCGCCGGGCACGAGACCACGTCGGGACTGCTGTCTTTCACCCTGTACTTCCTGCTGAAACACCCTGACGTTCTTGCCAAAGCCTACGAAGAGGTCGACCAGGTGGTGGGCCGGGAAGTCGCCGCCCCGGATCAGCGCCAGCTCGCGAAACTCGACTATCTTCGGGCCATCCTGCTGGAGTCACTCAGGCTGTGGCCCACGGCTCCGGCCTTCAGCCTCTATCCCTTCGAGGACGAGATCATCGGCGGGCGCTACGCGCGGCCGGCCAACACCTTCATCACCGGCCTGGCGCTGTCGCTGCATCGTGATCCTACGGTCTGGGGCGATGACCCGGAGTCCTTCGACCCGGAACGCTTCAGCCGCGAGGCTGAGGGCGCACGTCCAGCGGCGGCCTACAAGCCCTTCGGCAACGGCCAGCGGGCCTGCATCGGCCGCCAGTTCGCCATGCAGGAAGCCATCCTGGTGCTGGCCATGGTCCTGCAGCGCTTCGAACTCATCGATCACAGCGGCTACCAGCTGCGCGTCAAGGAATCCCTGTCCATCAAGCCCGATGGTTTCAAGCTGCGCGTCCGGCCGCGTCCCGGCAGTGAGCGCCTGGCCACCCTGGGCGTTCCGGCAACCCGACCGGAGGCTGAGCAGGCCTCCGCAACCGCAGAACAGGCAGCCGCCACGGCCCGACCGGCCCACGGCGGTCGGCTCTACGTGCTGTTCGGATCGAATCTGGGTTCCACGGAGGCCTTTGCGCGGGAAATCGCCCAGTCGGGACGGCTCAACGGTTTCGACACCCGACTGGCGGAACTCGATGAGTTCACTGACGGCCTGCCCACCGACGGCGCCCTGGTGATCGCCTGCGCCTCCTACAACGGCACACCGCCGGACAACGCCAGCCGCTTCGTCACCTGGTTGCAGGACGCAGCGGAGGGCACGGCCGAGGGCGTCCGCTTCGCGGTGCTCGGCTGCGGCAACCGGGACTGGGCGGCCACCTATCAGGCCACGCCGCGGCTGATCGACGAGCGTCTGGCGGCCCTGGGCGGCCAGCGCATCCGCCATCGCGGCGAAGCCGATGCCCGGGAAGACCAGGACAGTCAGTTCCGGGCCTGGTTCGACGGCCTCTGGCCTGACGTCGGCCGCGCCCTCGAACTCGACGTGGACTTCACCACCGCGCTGCACAGTGAACCGCTGTTCGAAGTACAGCGCGTGGAGCGGGTCGCCGTGCATCCGGTAGCGAGTCACACCGGCGCCGAGCCCATGACCGTGACCGTGAACCGGGAACTGCAGCAGGTGGCGGCCTCCGGACGTTCGACCCGTCATCTCGAGCTGGCCCTGCCCGCGGGGGCCACCTATCAGCCCGGCGACCATCTCTGTGTGGTCCCGCGCAACCACGAGCAGACCGTACGGCGGGCCATGAACCACTTCGGCTTCGACGATGCCGACCACGTGCGCATCACCGCCACCGGCGGACGCCGCAGTCCGTTCCCCCAGGACAGTGCCGTCTCCGTCCGCCGCCTGGCCGAGGTCTACGGCGAGCTGCAGAACGTGGCCAGCCGCAAGGACGTCGCAACGCTCGCCGCCCATACCTCCTGTCCCGACACCCGGTCGAAGCTCGAAGCGCTGGCGGCTCCGGCTGCGGAAGGCAGTGATCGCTACCGGACCGAGGTCTTCCTCAAACGCCGCTCCGTGCTCGACCTGCTCGAAGTCTTTCCGGCTGTGGAGCTGCCTTTCAATGTCTTCCTGGAGATGATTCCGTGGATGGCGCCGCGCTACTACTCGATCTCTTCGTCACCGGGGGCGCTGCCGGGACACCTCAGTATCACCGTCGGCGTGGTGGCTGGCCCGGCCCGCTCGGGCCTGGGCGACTACCACGGCGTCTGCTCGAGCTATCTGGCCACAGTCCGCCCCGGTCATGAGGTCCACGCCGTCGTGCGCGAGAATCGCATCGGCTTCAGATTCCCTGACGACCCGACGACGCCGATGATCATGATCGGTCCCGGGACCGGACTGGCACCGTTCCGCGGCTTTCTGCAGGAGCGCAGCGCGCTGCGGGATGCAGGCAAGACTTTGGGTCCGGCCCTGTTGCTGTTCGGTTGCCGGCATCCGGAGCAGGACTATCTGTATCGGGAAGAACTCGAAGCCGCGGCGGCCGACGGCGTGACCGATCTGCTCACCGCCTTCTCCCGTGCCGATGGTCAGCGCGTCTACGTACAGGATCTGCTGCGACGGGAGCGGGATCAGGTGTGGTCGCTTCTGGAGGCCGGTGCGGTGGTCTACGTCTGCGGCGACGGCAGCCACATGGAGCCGGACGTGAAACGGTCGTTGGCGACCCTCTACGCCGAGATCAACGACAGCGACGCGGCCGCAGCGGATGCCTGGCTCGAAACCCTGCGCCTCGAGGGCCGCTACCGGCTGGACGTCTGGGCCAGCACCTGATCGAGGCTGAGACTTCGGCCATGACGCGAGCGTCCGCTACGTTCCCGTCGTTGTGGGTGGCTCTTCGATCAGTTCCCGGTGGACGCAGATCGCAGCCGGTGCAGGCCGCAGGGGCAGCCCCCTGGCCTCCAGGTGGGCCCGGGTGAAGGCGGCGCCGAAGAGCAGGATCAGCGAGGAATAATTGACCCACAGCAGCAGCACGGCCAGGGACCCGGCCGCACCATAGGTGGAAGCGGTCGCGGTGTTGGCGAGGTAGAGCGCAATCAGGGAGCGCCCAAGGGTGAAGAGCACAGCGGTGACCAGCGCACCGACGATCACGTCCCGCCAGGTCAGCTGCACGTCGGGCAGGATCTTGAACATGGCGGCAAACAGGAAGGTCACCACGCCGAGGGACACCGTCAGCTCCAGCGCGACGGCCGCCGCACCGGGTACCGGCAGCCACTGATCGGCAAAGGCCATGATGCTCCGAAGCACGACAGAGAACAGCAGCGACACCAGCAGCACGAAGCCAATGGCGAGAACCATACTCAGCGACAGCACCCGGGCCTTGATGAACAGCCACATGCCGTTTCGGGTCGGGCGCGGAGCCACGTCCCAGATCTGATTCAGCGACTGCTGCAATTGCGCGAACACGGTGGTCGCGCCGACCACGGTGGCGATGATGCCGATCAGGGCCGGCCAGATGCCGCTTTGGTCGATCTGCGAGTTGATGACCGCGGTTTCGACCATCTCCGCGGCTTCCGTTCCGAGCACGCCTTCGAGTTGCCCGAGCAGCTCTCCCCGCGCCGCCCGTTCACCGAGGACGAAGCCCACCACGGTGACGACGACCACCATGATCGGGGCGATGGAGAACACGGTGAAAAAGGCCAGTGCAGCCGCGTAGATGAATGCTTGGCTCTCGAGCCAGTTTTTCGCTGCGGCGCCGAGAATGCCCAACCAGTATCGCAAGGCAACGGGGAGCTTCTGATACAGTTCAGCGAACATGATTCTGAGCATACCCCAAGCCCCGCCCGATCGCGTGGACGCAGGCGGCAAGCGACCCGTTGCCGCGCCGCTTCTGCTCCAGGGCGAGTTATTGGATGACGCTGATCGTCCCCGACTCGATCATTTGACCGCCCGCTACCGGGGAATCCAACCGGGCGTTGTACCTGATCGTGTCGGCCTTACCGAAACAGAGGCTCGCGCTCTCGTTGGGTTTGACCGTGGCCGACTCCTGCTGCCTGCGGAGGAGGCTGGAAAAGCCGGACTGGCAAACCACATCGCCCAGCGCATCTTCCAGAAACTGGAGCCGAACCGGCGTGCTTCTGTGATTGATCCAGCGGACTTCATCGCCGACCCGAACCCGCAGGTTAGCCGGTGACATCCGCTCTTCGAAGCGCACATCGTGGACCGTGCCGGTCCTCGAACTGTCCGAAATTCCGGTGGTGCCCGCTACGGCAGCGCAGCCGGCAGCCGCAAGCATTGCTGCAGCCATCAGAAAACCCTTCGTTCCCATCCATGCAGTCATAACGTCTTCCATACACTATTCATGCTGTATGGAGAGTCTGTCATGCAGGACAGGCCGGACACCGTTCGCTATCGCACACCCCCCATCCCGCGGCAGGGACGAGGGTGCGCGGGCAACCTTCGTCCTTGTGCTCGGTGCTGGCCCCTACCATGCTGGGGTACGCATGGGCGAACCATCCAAAGGAGACCACCATGAGCGTCGCGCTGCTGCTGTTGACCACCCTGGTGCTGATCTACCTGCACGTCTCCAGACTGTACGCTACCGGATGGCTGGCCCTCGCCGCAGTGGCGGGCATGTGGCTGGGAGGCTGGCACTGGGCAGGCATTCTGTTCGGGACCCTCACGCTCCTCCTGATTCTGCTGGTCATGTGGCCCTCTCCCCTGCGCCGGTCGCTGCTCAGCGCAGGCCTGCTGGCCTTCGTCCGCGGCATGCTGCCGGCGCTTTCCACCACCGAGCAGCAGGCGCTGGAAGCCGGCACCGTGGACTGGGACGGGGAACTGTTCTCCGGCAAGCCGGACTGGCAGCGCCTGCTGGCCACGGAACATCCGCGGCTCACCGAGAGGGAGCAGGCCTTTCTTGACGGCCCGGTCACCACCCTCTGCACCATGCTCGACGACTGGTCGGTCACCAACGAAGGCTATGACCTGCCGGCAGAAGCCTGGGACTACATGCGCGAGCAGGGCTTTTTCGGGCTGGTGATCGAACAGGAGTACGGCGGCCTCGGCTTTTCCCATCTGGCCCATTCAGAAATCGTCATGAAATGTGCGTCGCGCGGCGTCTCGCTGGCGGTCACGGTCATGGTGCCGAACTCCTTGGGCCCCGGCGAACTGCTCGCGGCCTACGGCACCGAGGCTCAGAAAGCCCACTACCTGCCGCGCCTGGCCCGCGGCGAGGAGATCCCCTGCTTCGCCCTCACCTCACCCGTGGCCGGGTCCGATGCCGGCGCCATTCCGGACAGCGGCGTGGTCTGTCGCGGCCACTGGAACGGCGAGGAGGTGCTCGGCCTGAAGGTGACCTGGAACAAGCGCTATATCACCCTCGCACCGGTGGCCACCCTCATCGGCCTGGCCATCAAGGTGTTCGATCCCGACGACCTGCTCGGCCGTGGCCGCGAACTCGGCGTCACCGCAGTCATGGTGCCGTCGGACACCCCGGGCGTGAATCACGGCCCCCGTCACATGCCCATGAACACCGTCTTCATGAACGGTCCCACCTGGGGCGAGGACGTGTTCATCCCCATGGAGCAGGTCATCGGCGGCGAAGCCATGATTGGCGAAGGCTGGAAGATGCTGCTGGAGCGGCTGTCCATCGGCCGCTCCATTTCCCTGCCGGCACTGGGTGTGGCAGGCGCCAAGATGGCCTGCCTCACCACCGGCGCCTACGCCGAAGTCCGCGAACAGTTCGGCCGCTCCATCAGCAACTTTGAAGGGGTTCAGGAGGCCCTGGAACCCATGGCCGGCTACACCTGGATGATGGACGCCGCCAGGATCTTCACCGCCGGCATGGTGGACCGCGGCGGCAAGCCCTCAGTGCCTTCCGCACTGCTGAAGTACCGCAATACCGATCTCATGCGCGACGTGGTGACCCATGCCATGGACGTGGTCGCCGGCCGTGCCGTCATCCGCGGGCCACGCAATTTCCTCGCCCGGGTGTATCAGGCCATTCCCATCGCCATCACGGTGGAAGGTGCGAACATTCTCACCCGGAGCCTGATGGTTTTCGGCCAGGGCGCGATCCGCTGCCACCCCTACATCGTCGAAGAGATCGAGGCCGCCGGGATGCTTGATGAAGCGCAGGCCGTGAAGCGCTTCGATGCGGTCTTCTTCCCCCACCTCGCCCACAGCAGCCGCAATCTGCTGCGCTCCCTGCTGCTCGGAGTGTCCGGCGGCCGCCTCGAGCGGGTACCGGCGCAGGGCGGCATCAGCCGCTACTACCGCCAGCTGTCGCGCTTTTCCGCCACCTTCGCGCTCATGACGGACGTCAGCCTGATCACCCTCGGCGGCAGCCTGAAAGCGAGGCAGCGCTTCAGCGGGCGCATGGCGGATGCCCTCGTGGCGCTCTACTACGCCTCGGCATCGATCCGCCAATGGCACGAGGAAGGCTACCCGGAAGAACTGCGGGAGGTGGTGCAGTGGAGCCTCGAGCAATCCCTTTACGACCTGCAGAAAGCGCTGTACGACGCCATCATCGGTTATCCCGTCCGGGGCCTGCGCTGGCCCCTGCTGCTGATCGCGTTCCCCTTGGGCCGGCGCCTGAAGAAGCCGGATGACGAGCGCGGCCGGCGCGTCGCGCTCAGCATCGTCGCGCCAGGCCCCGCTCGCGACCGGCTGGTCCGGGGCGTCTACATTGCTGACGACCCCAAAGATGCCGTGGGTCGGGTCATGAATGCTCTGAAACTGTCCCGGGAGACCGCCGACGCCCGCAAGCGGATCAATGAAGCCCTGCGCGAGGCGGAAGCGGAAGACCGGCAGGAGATCGAACTGCTGCTCGGACATCAGCGCGACGAACTGCTGGACTGGGCCATCAAGCGCAACGTGATCAGCGAGAACGAGCGGGCTGCAGTGGCCGAGGCCCTGGCGGCGCTGTATGACGTGATCCGGGTGGATGCGTTCTCGAAGGAAAGCATCGAGGCGCTGGCCGCCGCGTCGAAGGGTACGCTCGAACTGGTCACGCGACCGGCCACTGCGGACGAAGCCTGATTCACGGCGGGGGGGGGGGCGCGCCCCGCCGCCCGCCCCCCCCCCCCCACCCCTGCGGCCTCGTCCTCCGGTCAGGAAGCGGTGAGCGGTACCAGCGTCAGCTCGACGCGGCGATTGGCCGCGCGGCCGGCCTCGGTCGCGTTGTCCGCAACCGGGTAGTCCGGCCCGAAGCCTGCGGTGGCCATCCGCCGCGGGTCCAGTTTGCGATCCTGCAGGTAGCGGGCGACCGCATTCGCCCGCTGCTCGGACAGGCGCTGGTTGTAGGCGCGCGAGCCAGTGCTGTCCGTGTGCCCGGCAACTTCGATCAAGGTCTTGTCGAACTCCTCCGCCACCAGCGCCACGGAGTTCAACACCTCGGCGAAGTCCGGCCGAAGATCAGCGCTGTCGAAACCGAAGGTCACATTCCCGGGCATGTTGAGAATGATGTCGTCGCCGACCCGGGTCACGCTGACGCCGGTACCGGCGAGCTGCTCGCGCAGCTTGGCTTCCTGGCGATCCATGTAGCCGCCCACTGCCGCACCGGCAAGTCCACCGACACCGGCCCCGATCAGGGCGCGTTTGCGACGCTCCCTGCTGTCGGATCCGGTGGCCGCGCCGATCACCGCGCCGGCCACGGCGCCGATGGCCGCACCGGTGGTGGCGCGCGCAGTCCGCTCTTCGCCAGTGTAGGGGTCGGTCGTGGTGCAGCCCGCGGCTGCGATCAGGATCGCCGTCAGTACGGCCAGTTGGGAAAATCGCATGGGGAGTTCCTCACAGTCGTTTCTTCGCCAGGGCCGGCCAATGGATGCCGAAGTCCATGCGGCACCCTCCATTGAACCAGGATTGGCCAGGCACATCCGTGCGCGGCGCACATTATCAGGCTCCCTGTGCCACGCTGCGGCCACGCGCACCGCCACGAGCCCTCGTTGACCACCGTCGAGCCACCGGAGCATGCTTGAGGTCTGGGGCGGGGGCCGCAGCAGCAGGGCCTTCCTGCGCAGAGGGGCTGCGGGTCGGGGCCTGCACGGCATCGACGAGCCCCTGAACAAGAGCCATTTCATGGCCGGCACCGGTTCACACGCCAAGCTCGATCGCGGAAACGGGGAGAACGAAGGTGGCGCATGATATCCATCACTTCAGCACGGCCACCGCAATGCGAGCGGCCTTGCGTGACAGGGCCATCTCGTCCAGGGAACTGACGGAACTCCATATCGAGCGCATCAAGGTCCACGACCCGGCCCTCAATGCCATACCGGTGCAGACCTTCGAGCGTACCCGAAGCGCAGCCACCGCCGCAGACGAAGCGCTTGCGCGCGGGGCGGACGGCGCCCTGCTCGGGCTGCCGATGACGCTCAAGGAATCCACACTCACAGCCGGGCTGCCCCAGAGCGCCGGCATTCCGGATTTCGCGCAGCACGTCCCGGAGCAGGACGGTCCCATTGCCGCCTCGGTGTTTGCCGCCGGAGCGGGCCTGCTCGGCAAGACCAACATCCCGGTGGCGCTTGCGGACTGGCAGGCGGACAGTCCGGTCTATGGCCGCAGCAGCAACCCCTGGGATCTCGGCCGCACGCCCGGTGGCAGTACCGGCGGTGGCGGCGCGGCGCTGGCCGCCGGCATGACGCCGCTGGAAATTGGCAGCGACATCGGCGGCTCCATCCGGGTTCCTGCCGCCTATTGTGGCGTCTACGGCCATCGACCCTCGGAGACCGCCATCCCCCGCACCGGCGCTTTTCCGCTGATGGATGGACCCAACCCCACCGCACTCATGGGCGTGCAGGGCCCGCTGGCGCGCAGCGCCGATGATCTCGAACTGCTGTTCGACGTCGTTGCCGGACCGGAGCCCGGCGAGGACGTGGCCTGGCGCCTGCATCTGCCGCCTTCACGACATGACCGGCTGCGGGATTTCCGGGTCGCGGTCATGCCTGCGACGCTGCCCTGGGCGCGTCCCGCGCAGGCGATGCAGGCCCGGGTGGAAGCGCTTGCCGATCACCTGTCGCGGCAGGGTGCGACCGTTGGCGAAGCCCTGCCAGCATTCGACATGCAGGCCTACTTCGAGGACTACCTGCGTCTGCTCATGGTGCAGACGACCCAGGGCCAGAGCCGGGAAGAACGGGAGACCAATGCCGGGCGCATGCGCGCCTCCGGCGACCCGCTGAACGTCGCCCAGGGCGATGGCATGACGCTGGACGCAGCGGGCTACGTCGCCCTGGTGCGACGGCGCGAGGCCGCCCGCAGCGTCTGGCAGGCGTTTTTCCGCGACTGGGACGTCCTGTTGGCCCCCATGACCCTCGATGCCGCCTTCCCGCACCAGGACAAACCCTTCCACGAACGCAGCCTGATCATCGACGGTGAAGAGGTCCCCTACGGCCGCAACCTCGTTTATCCCATGTGGGCAATCTTCTCAGGACTGCCGTCGACGGCCTTTCCTGGCGGCCTGAGCCCGGAGGGCCTGCCACTGGGTCTGCAGGCCATCGGCCCCTACCTGGAGGACCGGACGACACTGCGATTCGCGCAACTGCTGGAACGGGACTGGCAGGCCTTCCAGCCGCCGCCGGGCTACTGACGTCGGGACCCGCCTTCGGAACGCGCCGGCCTACCAGGCGCTGTAGGGATGTTCGATCAGGGCCGCGTTGGCGTAGCGCGGATCAGCGGTGACTTCCTCACCGAGCCAGTCGGGGCGCTCGAAGTGCTCGTCTTCGCTGCCGAGTTCGACCTCCGCCACGATCAGTCCGGCGTTCTCGCCGTAGAACTCGTCTACCTCGAAGACATGCGCAGCGACGGGAATCCGGTAGCGGGTCTTGTCGATGATCGGCTTGTGGCAGAGGGCCTCGAGCATGGTCTGGGCATCGGCCAGCGGAATGGGATACTCGAACTCCAGCCGGCTGATGCCGCGGGCGATGCCCTTGATCGTCAGATAGGCGGTTTCGTCTATCGTCCTCACCCGCACCACCCGCTCCTTCTCCGTGGACAGATAGCCCTGCCGGTAGCGCTGCCCCGTGGCACCCTTGCGCCAGCTGTCGTTCGCCAGCAGGAACTTGCGTTCGATTTCCGTAGCCATCCGTTCCCAACCTCGCTTGCCTCACGCCAATCAGCCTCATCGCCGCCCGAACGTCAAGCTGCGGGCCCCGTGCTAAGGTCTCAGTGACCGTCGCAACGAAAGGTCGACCATGACCCAAGAAGACATTCTCGATGCCTGCGTGGAGTCCACCCTGGAGCGTCACGGCCGCCATCTGGTGATGGGCCTGCCGTTGGGGCTGGGCAAGCCGAACCCGCTGGTGAACGCTTTCTATCGACGGGCCAAGAAGGATGCCGGCATCCGTCTCGACATCGTCACGGCCCTGTCGCTGGACATGCCCGATGCGGGCAGTGAAGTCGAAGCCCGCTTCATCAATCCTTTTCTGGAGCGCTTCTACGGTTCCGACTACCCGCGTCTGGACTACGTCGCCGATATCGCGCGCTTCGAGGTGCCGGACAACATCCGCATCAGCGAGTTCTACCTGCAGTCGGGCAGCCGCCTCGGCAATCCCCTGGCCCAGCGCCGCTACATCAGCAGCAACTACACCCACGTCGCCCGCGATCTGCTCGACCGGGGCGTCAATCTGGCCATGCAGCTGGTGGCCCGGGGCGAGGTGGACGGCCGCCCCTGCCTGAGCCTGTCCTGCAATCCGGATGTCACGCTGGATCTGAAACGCCTGCTGTCCCAGCGCAGCGACCTCCGTTGTCTGTTCATTGCCCAGGAACATCCGGATCTGCCGCTGATGCACGGTGATGCCCTGGTGGGCGAGGACTTCTTCGATGAGGTACTGCCACCCACTGGCGACTACCGCCTGTTCGCCCTGCCGCGCTCTGCCGTGAACACCCAGGACTACTGGGTGGGCCTGCACGCCAGCAGTCTGGTGGCGGACGCCGGTACCCTGCAGATCGGCATCGGCTCCCTGAGCGACGCCCTGGTTCATGCCCTGATCCTGCGCCAGCAGGACAACGACCGCTATCGCGCCCTGTTGCCGAATCCCAGTGACCTGGCGCAGACCATCGGTGATCTCTCGCCCTTCGTCCGCGGCCTCTACGGCGCCAGCGAGATGTTCATGGACGGCTTCATGCACCTGTACCGGGCCGGCATCCTGAAGCGGGAGGTCTTCGACGACGAAGCCCTGCAGGTTCAGGCCGATGCCGGCACCCTGCCGGAGGCCATGGTGGGCACCGGCGCGGTGATGGATGGCGGCTTCTTCCTTGGCAGCCGGGAGTTCTACCGCTTCCTGAAGGAACTCGATGCGGCTGAACGGCCACGGTTCCGCATGACCTCCGTGGGCAAGGTCAATCAGCTTTACGGTGGCCGCGAGGCGCTGGACATCACCCAGCGTCGCCATGCCCGCTTCATCAACACCTGCATGATGGTCACCGCCACGGGCGCTGCGGTGTCCGACGGTCTGAAGGATCATCAGGTGGTCAGCGGCGTGGGCGGGCAGTACAACTTCGTGGCCATGGCCCACGCCATGGATGACGGCCGCAGCATCCTCATGCTGAGGAGTACTCGCGGCAGCGGCGACAAGCTCGCCTCCAACATCGTCTGGGAGTATCCCCACACCACCATCCCCCGCCACCTGCGCGACATCGTCGTCACCGAGTACGGCGTCGCCGATCTGCGCGGCCGGAGCGACGAGGAGTGCATCGCGGCGCTGCTGGCCATCTGCGACAGCCGCTTCCAGGACGAGCTGATGACGAAAGCCAGGTCAGCCGGCAAGCTCGCCAGCGATTTCACCCTGCCTCAGGAGCAGCGCCGCAATCTCCCTGACAGATTGCGGCGGGAGCTGCGTGAACGCGGTGGATCGGAACACTTCCCCGACTATCCCTTCGGCAGCGATTTCACGGCCATCGAGCAGGAGCTGGTCCGCGCCCTGCCCCGGCTCAAGACCGTGAGCAAGAGCCCCCTGAAGCTCATGCAGTTCGCGCTGCGGGGCCGTCCCGCGGATCATCCCGAGGCGCTGGAACGCATGGGCCTGTCGTCGCCCACGAACTGGCGGCAGCGCTTGGAGGCAAGGCTGATCGCAGCGGCGCTGTCGAGCACCCGCGCCCAAGGGTGAGTCCTCGTTCAGGACTGCCTTCGTACGGATGATCCTGCGAGCGCATTGCGCCGGGAGCGAAACGCGTCGCATGAAGCGCGCCAGGGATCGCGCGCAATGGTGGGAGAGCTCCCGGAGCGCAGCGCAGGGGGCCGATCTGAATGACTTCGATCGAAGGCCACGCCATCGTTCCCCTGCGCTGCGCTACGGGAAACTTCCCACAGTGGCACATCGCTGGATGCTGGCGTTGCGCCTGGTAGCGCGGCGCGCAATGGTGGGAGAGCTCCCGGAGCGCAGCGCAGGGAGCCGATCTGGACAACTTCGATCGACGGCCAGCCAACCTGCCGGCGCGCCGTGGCACAATGAGCCATGACCGCAACCGCATCCGCCAGGAGGCTCTGATGCGCGTTCAGGACAACGCAATCGAACTGATCGGCAACACGCCCATGGTCCGGACCCGCCATCTGGACACCGGAGCCTGCGAACTCTTCCTCAAGCTCGAAAGCCAGAATCCCACCGGCTCCATCAAGGACCGCATCGGTCTGTCCATGATCGAGGCTGCGGAAGCGGACGGCTCCCTGCCACCGGGCGGAACCGTGGTCGAGGGCACGGCCGGCAACACCGGACTGGCCCTGGCTCTCGTAGCCCGCCAGAAAGGCTACCGCTGCGTCGTGGTGATGCCGGACAAGATGAGCCGGGAGAAGGTCTACCACCTGCGGGCCATGGGCGCGGAGGTCATTCTCACCCGCTCCGACGTCCCGGATGGCCACCCTGAGCACTATCAGGCCAAGGCCGCGCAGTTCGCCAAGGACACCCCGGGCGCCTACCACATCGACCAGTTCGGAAATCCCGCCAACCCGCTGGCCCACGAGCGCGGCACCGGCCCGGAGATCCTGGCCCAGATGGACGGCCGCCTCGACGCCCTGGTCTGCGGCGTCGGCTCCGCGGGCACCATGACCGGCCTGTCACGCTTCTTCGCCCGGGAATCCCCCGGCACCGAGATGATCCTGGCCGACCCGGCCGGCTCTCTGCTCGCCGAGTTCACCCGCAGTGGACGCGTCGACGGCAAGGGCGGGTCCTATGTGGTCGAGGGCATCGGCGGCAGCAAGGTGCCACCGGTGGCCGACCTGTCGATGGTTGCCCACGCCTACACCATCAGCGACCGCGAGAGTCTGCTGGCCGCCCGTCAGCTTCTATACCGAGAAGGCATTCTGGGCGGCTCGTCCACCGGCACCTGTCTGGCCGCCGCCCTCCAGTACTGCCAGGCCCAGACCGAGCCCAAGCGCGTGGT
This sequence comes from Gammaproteobacteria bacterium, assembly GCA_020832085.1. Classification (GTDB taxonomy): domain Bacteria; phylum Pseudomonadota; class Gammaproteobacteria; order Pseudomonadales; family Azotimanducaceae; genus SLTB01. The sequence continues at coordinate 16,757 of JAFIFJ010000039.1, forward strand.
GAGCTTCGTCTGCGACACCGGCAACAAGTACCTGTCGAAGCAGTTCAACGACCAGTGGATGCACGATCAGGGCTTTCTCGACCGGGAGCAGTTCGGCGACCTGCGCGACCTCATCGCCCATCCGCACACCAAGCACGAGGCCATCGTGGTCGGACCGGACGAACCGCTGGCGAATGCCTACGGCCGCATGAAGCTCTACGACGTCTCCCAACTGCCGGTCATCGACGGCGACCGGGTGGTGGGCATCCTCGATGAGTCCGACATGCTGATGACGGTATACGGCCACGAGGATCGTTTCACCCGGCCCGTCCGTGAAGCCATGATCACTGGCCTGCAGACCCTGCAGGTGGACGCCAGCGTCGATGATCTGGTCACCGTGTTCGCCAACGATCACGTGGCCATCATCAATCGCGGCGATCAGTTCGAGGGCCTGATCACCCGCATGGATCTTCTGCACCATCTGCGCCGCAAGGTGGAGTGACCCCATGAGCGACAGAGAGGACCACAACGAGAGACGCCACCATCTCGGTACCCGCGTGATTCACGCCGGCCAGGAACCGGATCCGAGTACCGGGGCGATCATGACGCCGATCTACGCCTCCTCCACCTACGTCCAGGCCAGCCCAGGCCAGCACAAGGGCTACGAGTATTCGCGCACCGGCAATCCTACCCGGCTCGCCTACGAGCGCTGCGTGGCGGACATCGAGAACGGCCATGCGGGCTTCGCCTTCGCCTCCGGCATGGCAGCGACAGCAACGGTGCTGGAATTGCTCGATGCTGGCAGCCACGTCATTGCCATGGACGACCTCTACGGCGGCACCTGGCGGCTGTTCGAGAAGGTGCGCCGGCGCAGCGCGGATCTGGACTTCAGCTTCGTCGATCTCACCGTAGACGGAACTCTTGAAGCGGCACTGACACCGAAGACGCGGATGATCTGGGTGGAGTCCCCCACCAACCCGCTGCTGCGCATCGTCGACCTCGAACGCATTGCCGCCTTTGCGAAGGCCCATGACCTGCTCGCGGTGATGGACAACACCTTCGCCACGCCCATCCTGCAGCGGCCGCTGGACCTCGGCTTCGACATCGTCGTGCATTCGGCCACCAAGTACTTAGGCGGCCATTCCGACATCGTCGGCGGCATTGCCGTGGTCGCGGACCGCCACGATCTTGCGGGACGCCTCGCGTTCCTGCAGAACTCCATCGGTGCTGTAGCCAGTCCCTTCGACAGCTTCCTGGCCCTGCGCGGCATCAAGACTCTCGGCCTGCGCATGGCGGCCCACTGCGCCAACGCCACGAAAGTGGCGCAGTGGCTGGAGCAGCACCCGGCCGTGGAGAAGGTGCTCTATCCGGGCCTGACGAGCCACCCACAGCACATCCTGGCCAACCGCCAGATGAGCGGCTTCGGCGGCATGGTCACCGCAGTGCTGCACGGCGGCGAAACCACCGCCCGGCGCATGCTCGAACGCTGCAAACTGTTCGCCCTGGCGGAGAGCCTGGGCGGCGTGGAAAGCCTCATCGAGCATCCGGGCATCATGACCCACGCCTCGGTCCCCGCAGAGCAACGCAAGGCCCTGGGCATCGATGATGGTCTGATCCGGCTGTCAGTGGGCGTGGAGGATATCGACGATCTGTTGGCGGAACTGGAGTACGCGCTGCCGGAGGGATGAGCCTGGAAGCGCCATGCCGCCCGCGATTCAGAGCTGTTGCGTCAAACCTGACAGCCACCTTGCCCCCGGACCCGGCGCCCCGAGGGACACCGGGCCGGAGCAGACTCCTGAGTCAGGCGTGTTGCGGGGCGCCGATCTCCTTCGGGTTGGACCCGAAGCGGTTGTTGCCGGCGGTGCCCGGAAGCACCATGAAAATCAGCAGAATCAGCCCGCCGACCACAGGAACGAAGGCAATGAAGAACCACCAGCCGACGTAGTCGATGTCGTGCAGTCGGCGCACGGTCACAGCGATGCTGGGAATGAGCACCGCCAGTGAGTAGAGCGGTGCCAGGATCGGCGTGCCGATGAGTGCGTCGACGATGCCGAGCAGGACAATGGCGATGATGTGGAACAGGGCGAACATCCAGAATTCCATCCGCCGTGCCCGACCTTCGAAGACCGCATACTTCTTAAGTACATCCAGATACCAGTTCATGATCTCCCCCTCTCATGCCCCCTTGCGTTCCGGCCTGGCGACCATCGGGGTTTCGCGCCGCCGCCTCCGCGTCATCGGAAACGCATCATGACGAGTCTACGCCCTTGCTGACGATGGGGCACGGGGGCAGGCGTCACAAATCTCACCTCAGATCGCCGTTTTCGGCACTCGAGTCTCAACACGACGGCTTGCCGGCCAGAAAGGGCAGGTCCAGCAGCCTGTCGGGTTTGGGCGATCGTAGCGAGCCGAGTGGGAGGGCGAGCCTGCGATGTCCGGGCAGATTTGTTCGCTTTCGAGGAGCTTAGTGCGGCTACGGGACGAGAAGCGGGCAAATAGGGACCGTCATCCCACCGGCGCAGTAGATCAGTCCCAAATCCGACAGGCGGTCAGGGTCGAAAAATCGTACGATGGAGGAGCCTGTTCTTCTTAGAATCAATGACTTGAATCAGTCTGACCCGGCAAGCCCTCGATCCTTCGAGCATGCTCAGTTGCCGCTGCCGAGGGTCTGATCAGGATAGGCAAGACGAAAACTGCGCTCAGCGGCTTCCACCAGTGCCCTGCCTTCAGCCTGCTCGCGTCGACCGAGGGCGACCTGATCCCGGCCTCGCTGGAGATCCTTTTCGGCTGCCGCGGCGCGCCTTTCGCCCGCCTCGACGTTCTTGTCTCCCGAAGCAATCAATTTCTTACCCTTGTCCCAGTCCGCAGCAGATTTGTTCTCCTGATCGGCGCGGGACTGAACGTCAGCGGCATGCCCGCGCATAGTATCTGCGGCAGTGGGGTTGCTCGAGCAACCGGCAAGGGTGGCAACGGCCAAGCCGGCCAGCAGACAGACGGAAGCGGTATACGTGCACATTCGGGAGGCCATCCTGTCACAGGGTTGTTACAGCATCCTCCTTCTCGCGGAGACTAGCCAGCGACTTCGGAAAGCGGAACAGGGTGCGAGGACAGGAAAGTCAACGGGTCCATTGCTTGCCGGCCGCAAGGGTGCCCGGCTGCCAGCGGCTCAACAGCGGTCACCGGCCGTGGCCGTTTCAATGCGCCGCTCGAACTCGTCTGGGTCGGTCTGGTTCAGCCCGACCCAGTCCGGCAGCCAGTTCAGCGCATCCAAATCGACGAAGTCCGCATCCAGAATCGAAGCCAGACGCGCGGCCAGCGAGGACTTGCCGGAGTTACTGTTGCCGATGACGTGAATCCGGCTGCCGATGTCCACCGCCCCTCCTGCCGATACCCCCGTTGGTGATCCGGCTGGGGCAGGAATACGTCCCATGCCCCTCGCAAGACCCGCAAAACCGTGATCAGTCTCACGGGGAGAGGTGAAAGGTCTGGCACCAGCCCGCAGTGTTCTCCGCTTCTGCGCGGCGCCCCCATCCGAAGCCAAGCGATTCATATAGATCCCGGCGGGCCTGCATGCCCGGTCGGGTCGCCCAGGAAGTCTGCCCGAAACCCCATTCGGTCTGGAGCCATCGCTGCAGGGATCCGACAAATGCCCGGTGAAACTCCGACCGGGCTTCAAGGGCCGGAATCAGCCAATAGTCGACCAGCACTTCAGATGAGGCCATGAGCGCCCGTTCTTCGTCGCTCAGCTTATAGCGCCCGGCAAAGTAGGCCGCCGGGTACAGATACACTGAACCCAATACCGATGCTCTGTTCTCACCCCAGACGGTGTAGCCAAAGGCAAACCCTGCAGCGGCATCCTCGATGTGCCCGGCGAGATCTTCCCGGTTCTGCTCCAAAGTGAAGTCGTCCTCCGGCCACGTGTCGTGGCACCAGCAGCGGAGGTGCTCACGACAGTTCATGACGGTGACAAAATCCGCCTCCGCGTCCTCAATTTTTTGGACGCGCAACTGAAATTCCTGGTCGGAAAACCCGCTCGGACGCCGCCTGATCGGGCGCAGCCAGTTTCTTCGCTTCATGATCGGCATCTCTGATGAAGAGATCACCCTTCGCGGAACGCCGCCGCGCCCCTCGCGCCTGAAACAGCCCTGGATCAAGCGTAGCTGACCACCTCGAATTCGACACCGTTCTCGTCGAGAAAATAGAAGCGCCGGCCCGGTTCGTAGTCGGCTTGACCGAAGGGTTCAAGCCCTTCAGCCCGGACCCGTGCCTCAGTGACGTCGAGGTCATCGACGTGAACGCCGATGTGATTCAGCACGCCGCGCACTGGAGGGGCTTCGGCCGCTCCCGGCGTGTACAGCGCCAGATAGTCGAAGTCGTTGCCGACGTGGACCGTCCTGCCCCCCATCGCCGACGGGCCCTGCCAGCGGATCTTCCAGCCGAAGAGCCGGCTGAGCAGTGCTGCGGTGGCCTCCGAATCGGTGACGGTGATGTTCGCGTGTTCGATACGTGCTTTGCTCATGATCGATTCCTTCTCTGAAAGCTTGCGGTCGATGACGAGGGCCTTCGCCCTTGACGCAGGCATTCTCAAACCTCAACTTTACTTGAGGTCAAGCTTTTTTCGTGAGGTGACGTAATGGCAGCGGCAGGCAGGCTTTCGATCGGCAACGTCGCCCAGCGGACGGGACTGTCCGTTTCAGCGATCCGCTTCTACGAGGCGGAGGGTCTGGTCTTTCCCAGCCGCAACAGCGGCGGCCAGCGGCGCTTTCACCGCGCCGACATCCGCCGCCTGTCCTTCATCCTGATCGCGCAGCAGCTCGGCTTTACCATCGACCAGATTCGCGACAGTCTGGAAGGGCTGCCTGACAGGCGCACGCCGACCCAGCGTGACTGGAACCGACTCTCCCGCGGTTTCCGTGACGAACTGCAGGCCCGGATCGATGTCCTGACCCGAATGCGTGACCGCCTCGACGGCTGCATCGGCTGCGGCTGCCTGGCGCTGACGCAATGTGCCCTCTACAACGCCGAAGACCGCGCCCGCCGTCAGGGCACCGGCCCGCGCTATCTTCTGGGGGAGCCCGAGTGACCATCTCCGGTTACTCTGATCCGGCCCCAAAATGATGAAATAATTTTTGCATTCAATGCTTTGAACAGGCCTTCAACGGAATCCGGGGCTACCATGGAATGTGCTGTTGCCATCGAGGAGACGACCCGCAACCTGCTGATGCTCCTGACCTGGCTGCCGAGCCTGGCAGCCGCGGCAGCAGTCTTCACGCTCCTGCTCCGCGCTCGTCGTCCCGAGCGCGGCGTACGGCGCACGGTGTATGCCCTCGGCAGTGGCATGGTCACGCTCTTCGCCACCTGGGGTCTGTTGCTCATGCTTGGGGGACGTCTCCTGTGCTGAACCGGCTGCGTTCCAGCGTGGAGCACCGAGGTCGCCAGGAGAACCATGAATGCAGCCCCCCGACAGACCGCAACAGCTGACCATTGAGGAGAAGGCCCGGAATCGCCCTACCCCGCGTCCGCAGCGCCGGGTGCCCGTCCCGTGCCGCGTGCGTTCGCCCTACCCTCGCCCAGGCATCAGGACACTTCCGTTGATCACCACCGCCAACATCACCATGCAGTTCGGCGCCAAGCCGCTGTTCGAGAACATTTCCGCGAAGTTCGACGGCGACAACCGCTATGGAGTGGTCGGCGCGAACCGCTGCGGTAAGTCGACCCTGATGAAGATCATCAGCGGTGAACTGACCCCGACCGCCGGCAATGTCTCCTTCGCCCCAGGGTGCAAAGTGGGCACGCTGAGCCAGGATCAGTACGCCTTCGGACTTGCTCTAGTCTGACCGTTTGCGATCGCCAGCCGAGGGCCAATCGCAGACCAGATTGCCGATTCTCACAGAATCGCGCGGCGCTTAGAGTCGTCGTTTTGGTCCCGAGTCACTGTTACACGCCAAGGCAGCCGCTGGCTTCGACACACTTTTCCCTGGCGCTTAGCGCGCCGCAGGCTACAGGCGCGGCGTCTGGCTCTGCGCCTGGCGCCTGCGGACGGCTTCCTCCGTGAGCGACGCAACCCAGGCGCTGCGCTCACGCTCAACGTTCACGAAGCCGGCGACGTCGGCAAGCACGGCTCGAAAGCTGACGACCAGGTCGCCATTGCTGCCAATTGCGTAGCGCAGGAAGCCGCCGCAATCGGTGAATTCATCGGGCAGCAGGCCGGCGGTATAGCGGCCGATACGCCGGGTCAACCCCTCCTCGACGGAGTACTGAATGGGCCCCATGTCGAAGTTCCCCACTCTGCCAACATTGATGACCGCCTCGCCCTCGCTGAACTCACGCTGGCATCGGGCCCGGCCGGATTCTTCCCACACGGGACCGTTCGAATCGTAGCCAGAGGGCTCGCCGTATCGGCTCAGCAGGGTCTCGAGAAACTCGGTCCGCGTCGGCCCGTTGACGACCGAGACTGAGCGACCGACTTTGATTACCCTGGGTTCGCCGAGCGGGCCGGAGAAGTAGACGTTGATTCTGTTGCTGGTGCCGCTCTGGGCGGAGACATAGTCGATGAAGTCCTCGGTCTGGAACATCGAAGCGCCATCGGTGTAGCCGAAGAAAGCGGTGTTGCGCGTGATCGTGGCAGCGGGTTCGAAGGCATTGAGGGCGGCCATGGCTTCGGCTTCGGTCATGCCAAGGCGGATTCCAGCGACTTCCATGAGCTCGCGGGCGATGCTGGGGTCCGTGATGCTGAGCGCGGTTGGTGCAGCAACCCCGGGCGATTCCGGCGCCGGCGCAGGCTGTGCGGAGACAGGCGTCGCCGTCGGCACGGCGGGCGTCATGGCCTGCTCGACAGGTTCGCTGGCCGGACCGCAGGCGGCCAGCAGCATGGCGACCGGGACGGCGAACGCGGAGAACACTCTGGCGGCAGCAGTCATGCGGGTGCTCCTGTCACATCGTTGAAGTGGTCAGAGCCGGGGCCGCTGACCCTGACTTTCGCGTGCACGGATGGCGTCGGCCTCCAGTTGACTGACCCAGGCCATCCGGCGCCGATGGGTGTCCACAATGGCGCCCACGTCGAATATGGCGGCTCGGAAAGACCGCATGGCGTCCCTGCCTGGGGGGTAGTACATGAAGGCGCCACAGGTGCCGAGATCCTCCGGCGCCGCCTGCTCGGCTGGACGTTGCTGCCAAATCTCGAGCATCTGCACGGCCTGCTCCATGGTCTTGTGGCCGCTCGCGACCTGGGGGAACTCCTGCAGCGAGATGCTCTCTCCGTAGCTGTTGCGCGTTGTGATGCAGGAAGGCTTGCCTGCTTCCTGCCAGATCGGCGCGCCGTTGCTCATCCGATGCGTCGGCTCACCGTACTTGTCGTAGACGGTCTGATTGAACTCAGCTGCCGTCGGCGGGTTGGGCAGATTGATTTCCTCGCGAGCGATGGCGATCACCCTGACGTCACCATCCGGCCCGGAAAACCAGACCCGCAGAGGGGTGCTGATCACCGTGGTGGTGACCCTCAAGTCCATGCTGCTGAGAAAAGGCGGCGTTCTGAAACTGTTGACCTTGTCGCTGTAGGTGTAGTTCGAGTTGTAGACGTTGATCTGGCCGTTGGGGTTATACGCCTTGAACGCCGCCGTCACCTCGTCCTCGGTCATGCCGAGCCTGAGGCCCATGAGGTCCCAGTCCGGAGTGGCGACCGCGGATGCGGCACAGACAGACAACACGAGTGCGGCGGCAGCTCGTGCCAGATTACCAATGCTCGGCAGAATTGCAGCTTGCCTTGTCATGCTGTCGTCTCCTCTGGATTGAAGTTCGGTCACCGCCCGCCTCCAGTCACGCTCAGTCACTGAGGTCGATGTCACGCCACGGATCAGGCAGGCTCGTCTGGGCGCAGTACCTGAAGTGGCTGCGATAGTCGCTGCCCTCCATGCCATAGCTGAAGGTGGTCGGCTCGGGTATCTCATACAGCTGCGTCGACACCTCAGTGCTGCGGCCCTGGATATCCCGGCATGTCGTCACCGCGCGATAGCTTGTGGGTCCGGTCTGCGCGATGGAGCTGAAATCGCAGGCATCGCGGGAGCCGTTCACTCCGCCGCTGTGGACAAGCAGCAACGTGGCGTTCGACGCGTCCGCGCAAGCGATGTCGTTCATCACGTAGAAGCCACGGGTCAGCGGCAGTCCGGTTACGGGTGAACCTCCGTCGGGGGATGCAGACTGGCCGCAGGCAGCAAGGACCACCGCGATCAGCGCCAGGGTCACGACTCGCATTGGCAGCGCTCCAAGTTCCGCCGGGCGACGGCGGCCCGCACGCTCAGGTGGCCGAATCTTTGAGCGCAAGATATCGGTCACTGGCGCTTGCAGTACGTACCCAGGTGGCCGCCATCCAGGCAGCCATTGCCGACGATGGTCAGCTTGTCCCGATCGGTGCCGATGGTGAGCAGGATCTCCTTGCCCTCGATTCCGAAAACCCCCGCCGCGCTGTCGCCGCCGTCGAAGGCCCGAACCTCGTTGCCGGGGCCAAAGACCAGCTTATCGACCCAGGCGCCAGCCTGGCCGACATACTCGCCGGATACGCCGCCGCCACCGCTGCCGCAGGCTGTGACGGTTGCGGCAAGCGCAAGGGCGGCGATGCCGCAGCTGACGCGACCGCAGCGCGTCAGCGCCTTGCCAACCCACTCGATCATGCTGTCACCTCGCTGAGATGTAACGCGGCTGAGATCGGTCACCTAGGACCCGTGGCAGAGCGCTGTAAAGCGACCGCCGCTCATTCCCGCGTGACCCGGTATCCATAGGCGCCACGCTAAATCAGGGACGGCGACCGATGTCACTATCAATTGCCAGTTGCGGGGACTTGGCCAGGATGCATCCGGTCCGTCACGGCACCGGTGGTCACCTCACCGCGAGAGTGGTCAGAAGCAACCGGACGAGTTCACCCTGCCGATGGGTATCGGTCTTGCGGAAGATGTCCGAGAGTCGGGCCCGGGCCGTTCCGTAGCCAATTCCGAGCTTGACCGCAGCGGACTTAAGTCCGTCACCAGCCGCCAGCATGACCGCAAGCCGCGCTTCCGCCTGCGTGAGTTCGAACACGGCGCGCAGCCGCTGGACTGCAGCCGTACCCTCATGCTGCGCGGCGTCGGCAATGACCACGCATACTGCAGGCCGCGTAATCGACAATGTCGCGTAGGTCGGCGTTACCGGGGCTGCGAAGATCGCATACGGCTGCTTGCCGGAGGGACGACTGGCGCGGACCACGCCGCCACTGCTATCGATGACGACCGAGGACGCCGCCTGAGCAATGAGGCGTTGCAACCTGACGTTGTCGCGCTTGTTCGTCAGGGCAATCCCGCTGGCCGTGAGCCGGATGCCGTCCGCCAACGCACACAGCTCATCCGCCGCGCGATTGCTGTGGATCACTCGCCCGCGCGAGTCCAACAGCACGACGGCAACCGTGCTGCGGTCCAGCAGCTCGGCCGTGCTTCGCTGCAGCGAGCCGAGCGATCCCAGCCTGAATCCGACCGCCAGCGCCTGCTTGATATGGCGCTGCAGAAAAGTCATCTGCTCGACATCGGCGGCTTCGTATCTGCCGATTGTGCGGCTTCGATGCAGTGCTATGCCCGCCTGAACGGACGGTGCCGGACTCATCTGAGCGACCAGGCGAAAGCGCAGATCGCTCCATCGGTGATGCCAGTCGTAATACGGGTGGCGATCCTTTTCACTTTCGGTGATCACCATCCCGTCGTGCACGATCGGTTTCTGGGGATGGCGCATCAGGTACTGGACGGTCGGATCCAGGGCTGCCACCTCGTCCAGGTACTCCTGGATGAATCCCGGGTCGAGATTGATGTACGTGAACGTCGGCAACCGGGGCTGTTCCGATCCGTCCAGTACCCAGAAGCTCGCAGCCTGGCTGCCCGTCAGGTCAGCCAGTTTCTCCAGCGCGTCAGGCCAAAGCGCTTCATCCATGGCTGCACCATAAAGGGCATCGATGACTCCAAGGACACGCTCGTCATCCGACATGGTGGCTGCTTCGATCTCCGCTGACGGCTCGCTGTAGTCGCACACTGCGCGCCAAGTATATGTCGAAGTCCCGTGCTGCGATCGAGACTTCACGCTGCCGGAATCTGGTTTCAATGGTGAGGCGATGCTCAGCCCCCCCGAGAGCCCCCCCCGAGAGCCCTCCTGCGGCACTTCGCAGATGCCCCGCGGGACCAAACCCAGTTCCTCGAAGCCACGAGCGGCTGCGGCGGCGGTCTTCACGCTCCTGCTCCGCGCTCGTCGTCCCAAGCGTTGCGTACGGCGCACGGTGTATGGCCTCGGCAGCGGCATGGTCACCCTCTTCGCCACCTGGGGTCTGCTGCTGGCACTCGGAGGGCGCCTGCTGTGCTGATCAGGCTGAGTTCCAGAGGGTTCTGAGCCCACGGCCGAGCTCCCCACAGCCGACGCAGGGATTGTCGCTGCGCGCCTCCCCCAAAACGGACCATTGAGTAGAAGGCTCGGAATCGCCATACTCCGCGCCCGCAGCGCCAGGTGCCCGTCCCGTGCCGCATGCGTTCGCCCTACCCTCACCCAGGCATCAGGACACTTCCGTTGATCACCACCGCCAACATCACCATGCAGTTCGGCGCCAAGCCGCTGTTCGAGAACATTTCCGCGAAGTTTGACGGCGGCAACCGCTATGGACTGATCGGCGCGAACGGCTGCGGCAAGTCGACCCTGATGAAGATCATCAGCGGTGAGCTGACCCCGACCGCCGGCAATGTCTCCTTCGCCCCGGGGTGCAAGGTGGGCACGTTGAGCCAGGATCAGTACGCCTTCGACGCCTACAGCGTGGTCGATGCGGTGATCATGGGCGACGTGGAGCTGTGGAAGGTCAAGCAGGAACGGGATCGCATCTACAGCCTGCCGGAGATGTCTGAAGAGGACGGCATGCGGGTGGCAGAGCTCGAAGCGGCCTTCGCCGAGATGGACGGCTACAGCGCCGAGAGCCGCGCCGGCGACATCCTGCTGGAAGCCGGCATCGACGAGGCGCTGCACTTCGGCCTGATGCGGGAGGTGGCACCCGGCACCAAGCTGCGGGTGCTGCTGGCCCAGGCGCTGTTTGCCGATCCGGACGTGCTGCTGCTCGACGAGCCCACCAACAACCTGGACATCCACACCATCAGCTGGCTCGCTGACGTTCTCAATCAGCGCAAAAGCACCATGATCATCATCTCCCACGATCGCCATTTTCTGAACTCCGTC
>JAFIFJ010000044.1 GCA_020832085.1 Gammaproteobacteria bacterium
GGTCACCAATTGATGTGGTACGGCTACGCGAAACTGGCCGGCATGTGTGAAGGTTATCTGCTCAGCGAGGCCATGAAATGACATCAGCTACCGCAAGCGAAGCTTTCACGGATAAATTTGTGGGTAATGGGCAGCGCTAGCTCTCTGTTGCGCGCCATCCATGGCGCGCCCCGCTTCGCGGCGCACTGCGTGCGACGCAATTCATTCCAGATGAAATGCGCCCACAGTCAGCGCATCGCAAGTTTCTTCCGCGACAGCGCGAACGAACGGTCTTGGGGAACTCCCAGGCCGCAAACCCCGACTACGGCCTTCCCAGCCAGCAGCCGTGGCTGCCCAGCGGCATGCGCTGAGGCAGTCTGATCCGCGCCACGGGTTCCGCTTCAGGCCGCGTGGCGTCGAGGATGATCATTTCCCCAAACTCATCGCTGCGATGGGAGAGGTAGCCCAGGAGCCAGCCTTTGCCCTCAGGGGCGCTGGGGTGGGCTGGAACGAAGGTCATGGCGCCGGCGCAGAAGTCCTCGGGCAAGGCGATGGTGGCGCGCTGGCCGCGGCCGAGATCATGGCGATAGAGCTCGCGCCCGGCGGGCAGGTGGCCGTGGTCGTCGGGCTCCTGGGCGGTGGTCCACAGCCAGCGACGTTCGCTGTTGGGCAGGCGGGGATCGACTACCGGCAGATCCTGGGGATCCGCATCCAGCACTTCCACGAGGGCGAAATCGAAACGTGGATCCAGGGTGCAGCGCAGCAGTTCGCCGGGCCCGTCGTCGTCGCCGCGGAGGTCATGCCGAAAGCGGGAAGGCTTGCGAATCAGGTCAACCACCACGCGATCGCCCACCTCGAAGGCGCCGGCCACGTGACTGACCCAGCAGGGGTCGATGGCAAACCAGCGGGTGGTCGTCGACGGCCCCTGACGCGGCAGCAGACCGATGCGGGCCGCGCCACGTTCCTCCCAGCGATAGGGCAGCGGCTGACCGTCGAGCAGGGCATCCTCATTGAATCGCACCGGCAGATCGAAGATCACCAGATGCTGCGCGGTGAGGGCGAAGTCGTGGACCATGCCGGGCTGGGGCAGCGGCAGGTCCCGCGACTCGATGAGCTGGCCCCGGGCGTCGATGCGGTGGTGCCGCAGGTAGGGCGCTTCGAAGTGATAGGCCAGCAGGTGCAGCTCCCCGCTGCGCGGGTCATGGCGGGGATGGGGCGCGGCACCGGTTGGCAGCGGGGCACCGAAGTCTGCCAGATCCAGGGTTTCCAGCTGTGGCGAAAGGCGGCAGGGGACGCCCATCTCAGCGCTGGCGAAGACATCCCCGGCGTGGGTGAACAGCCCGGCGCAACCGTCTGCGGCCGGGACGAGCAGGTCGCGGGTCAGTCGCGGGGGAACTGGCGGAGGGGTGATCCATCGATTGCGGTGGCTCAGGACCCGACCGCCGCCGAGTTCCGTGCCGTGGACCATGGCGGTTGCGGCCAGCAGGTGGTGGCGTTCGGGATCGATGTCCGGCCTGGGATTGGCTCCGGTGCGAAGGTAGCGACCGTCGAGGCCGGCGGGTATCCGGCCGGCAACGTCGAGCTCATGGCTGGTCAGTTCCTCGGTGAGGGGAGCGAACAGGCCGTCGAGGTAGCGGCGGCTGCGGCTCATGATGATTCGAGATCGCGCAGCAGGCGCTCCTTGGCGGCGTTGATCCTTGCTGCGAGCTCCTCGGAGCCACCGTGGTCGGGATGGAACTTCTGCATCATGCGCCGGTGCGCTGCGATGATGGCGCGGCGATCGGGACGGCCTTCGAGCCCGAGAATGCGCAGGGCCTCCTGGTGGCTCGGGTCGCTGCCGCTGCTGGTCGCCTCCCGCCAGGTCGGACCATGGTTGCGGTCGAGCCAGGTTTCGAGCAGGCGGGCGGAGTCCTGGTCCTCGCGCTGGTAATGGGCCAGCAGTTCGAGCTGCTCCGCCAGAGTGAGGTCCGCCAGGGAGGCACCGCTGTGGGGACCATCGACGATGCGACCTTCGAGCTCGCCGCTGCCGTGATCGAGTTCCATGTGCAGGAAACGGCTGGTCACCTTGGAGTTGCGATCACCGCCGCTGCCCCCGCCGCCTCCGCCGCCAGGAAAGGGTGTCGGTCCGCCGGCTCCGCCGAGGCGCTGCAGCAGGCGCAACATCCCCAAGGCGCCCAGGATGCGCATGGCCAACGGCAATCCCATGGCCAGGGCCGCGGCAATCCAGTGCAGGCGTCCGGTCGCCACCAGCGCCATGAGGCCGATGATGCCGAAGGCGATTCCGGCCGCCACCAGCATCTGTTTCGGCGGTGGCCGATAGCGCAGCCACAGCAGGCGCAGCAGGGCGGCGACGAAGACCGCGATCAGGAACAGCAGCAGGACCCGGATGATCACCGCAGATCCTCGAGCAGGCCGGCGGCATGGCCGTGGCGGCGGGCGAAGTCTTCCAGGGCCGGGCGGCCGCCGCTGGCGAACACGGCGACGGCGGACAGCAGTTCCTTCAGGCGGGCGGCGGCATCGATGCAAAAGGGCGCATAGGCACCGCCGGCGGCCCGCGCCATGTCGCGGAAGCACTGACTGGATCGGGCTCCTTCGTGGAACACGAACAGGGGCGTACCGAGCAGACCGAGTTCCCCGGCCAGCCCGCAGAGGCGGTCACAGTCCTCCTCGATGCAATCGCCGACGAATACCAGGGCGCTGATGCGCTGGCGCCGGGTTTCGTCAAGGGCGTAGCGCAGCACGCGCTCGATCTGGGTCTGACCACCCATGCAGCGGACGCGAGCCATGCGCCGGGCGAGTTCGCGGCCGTCGCGGACCCAGCCTGAATGGCGGAACTCGCGGAAGCCCCGGTAGAAGCACAGTTCCAGGGTAAGCCCGCCGGTGGCGGCGGCCGCTTCGAACATGTCGCCCTGGAGGGTGCAGGCTAAGTCCCAGGTGGGCTGGCGGCTGGCGGTGGCGTCCAGGGCGAACAGCAGGCGGCCGGGCGTTCCCGACACCGGTGGCCGGGCCTGGACCTCCGCCAGAAAGGCATCGACGTCGCGATGTGCCGGTGGTTTGGAATCATGGGGCATGACGACTCCTGCTACGGCTTCGGATGCGCAGCCCTGGGCACTTGGCTATGCTCTGGCTATCGATGGCATCGACCAAGGATTGCGGCATCATCTCATGGAGCAGGAAGAGATCAGCAAGTGGCTCGAAGAATTGCGAACGGAACACCGCGATCTCGATGACCTCACCCGGATGCTGCAGGAAAGTGTTTATCCGGACCGGATGCAGCTGCAACGACTCAAGAAGCGCAAACTCAGGCTCAAGGATATGATCGCTGCTCTGGAAAGCAAACTTATTCCCGACCTCGACGCCTGACATGCCCACGTCGCTGGCCGACAAGCTGGTGGTGGCCATCTCCTCCCGGGCACTGTTCGACCTCGATGCCAGCAATCGGGTCTTCGAGGAGGAGGGGGTTGCCGCCTATCGGCAGTACCAGATCGAGCACGAGGACGAGGTCCTCGCGCCCGGCGATGCTTTTCCGCTGGTCCGCAAACTGCTGCGCCTGAACGATCTGCTGTCCGAGCGCCAGCCGGTTGAAGTCATCCTGCTGTCCCGCAACACGGCCGACACGGGGCTGCGCATCTTCAATTCCATCCAGCATCATGGCCTGAACATCGCCCGGGCGGCCTTCTGTGGCGGCGGCAATCCCTATCGCTACGTGTCGGCCTTCGGCTGCGACCTCTTCCTCTCCACCGATGCCCACGACGTTGCCCAGGCTCTGGACAACGGCGTTGCCGCGGCCACCATCCTGCCCTCCAAGGCAGTGGCGAACCCGGATGAGGAACTGCGGCTGGCCTTCGACGGTGACGCGGTGATCTTTTCCGACGAGGCGGAGCGGGTGTTCCAGAGCAAGGGGCTCGAGGCCTTCTCTGCCAGCGAGCGGGAGGCCGCCCTGCGGCCCCTGGACGGCGGGCCGTTCCGCAACCTGCTGGCCGCCTTGCACCGGATTCAGCGTGAGTTCGCCCTCGGTGACTGTCCCATCCGCACGGCGCTGGTCACGGCGCGCTGTGCACCGGCCCATGAGCGGGTCATCCGTACGCTGAGGGCCTGGGACGTGCGGCTCGATGAGTGTCTGTTCCTCGGTGGTCTGGACAAGGGCGCGTTTCTGAAGTCCTTCGGGGCCGACATCTTCTTCGACGACCAGCACAGCCACTGTGCGTCGGCCAGCGCCCACGTCACGGCAGGGCACGTACCTCATGGGATCAGTAATGCCGGTCCTGCAGATCGAGACAGCGGGAGGAGCGGATCGTGAAGCTGCAGCAACTGCGGTACATCTGGGAGGTGGCCCACCACGACCTCAACGTCTCGGCCACAGCCCAGGCCCTCTACACCTCCCAGCCGGGCATCTCCAAGCAGATCCGCCTGCTCGAAGACGAGATGGGGGTGGAGGTCTTCGCCCGCTCGGGCAAGCATCTGACCCATGTCACTCCGGCGGGTGAAGTCATCATCGAGATGGCAGTTGAGATCCTGCGCAAGGTGGAAAACCTCAAGCGCGGGGCCCAGGAGTTCAGCAACGAGACCAAGGGCTCGCTTTCCATCGCCACCACCCATACCCAGGCCCGTTACGCGCTGCCGCCCATCATCAAGGGCTTCCGGGAGCGGTATCCGGACGTGGCGTTGCACATGAATCAGGGGTCACCGGTGCAGATCGCCGAACTTGCCGCCAGCGGCCAGGCGGATTTCGCCATTGCCACCGAGGCCCTCGAGCACTTCACCGACCTCATCATGATGCCCTGCTATCGCTGGAATCGGGCCATCGTGGTGCCCAAGAGCCACCCGCTGGCCCGCAGCCGGAAGCCGACTTTGGAGGAGGTGGCCGCCCATCCCATCGTCACCTACGTTTTCGGCTTCACCGGGCGCTCGAAACTCGACGAGGCCTTCAATGCCCGCAGCCTGACGCCGCGGGTGGTGTTCACCGCCACCGATGCGGACGTGATCAAGACCTACGTCCGGCTCGGGCTGGGCATCGGCATTCTCGCGGCCATGGCGGTGGACCCGAAACTCGATTCGGATCTGGTGGCGATTCCGGCCGGACATCTGTTCGAGCCGAGCTACACCCACATCGGTTTCCGCAAGGGCACGTTCATGCGGCGCTTCATGTTCGACTTCATCGAGCACTTCGCGCCCCACCTGACCCGGGAACTGGTGGAGGAGGTGATGGCCCTGCCCAACCGCAGCGAGCGGGAGGCCCTGTTCGAGGGGCTGGAGTTGCCGGAGCGCTGAGGCGCCGACTGGAGCGCCTTCGATCGAAGTGGTTCAGATCGGCCCCCGCGCTGCGCTGCGGGATCCCTCCCGCAGGGCGCACAGCGTCGTTGGCGGGGGCGAATCAGATGTAATCGAGGTCCGGATTGTCGTCGAGGATGTCGCGGGCTGCGTCGCTGGCCTTGCCTTCCTGGCCGCCGAGGACTTCCTTGGCGAATTTGAAGTACACCGTCCAGACCTTGCGCTCGCCGCCGTCCTCCACCACGAAGAACGGGGCGCGGCTGACGCCCAGGTCCGCGGCAAGGATCATCCCCGGGGAGGTGGGATCCCGCTCGTCGGCGATCAGCACCTCGTCGATGCGGCCGATCTGACCGCTGTCTTCCAGGCGCTGCTGCACGTCACCGCACTTCCGGCAGGGGCTGCCGTCGGCGAGGATCTTCTTGACGAAGGTGATCTTCATGCGGACTCACGAACCGGCTTGATGTCCGCCTCACGGATGTTGGTAATGTGCAGCCCGCACTCCTTCTGGGTGGCTGCTTCCCACCACCAGCGGCCCGCGCGCTCGTGCTCGTGGGGGGCGACCGGACGGGTGCAGGGCTCGCAGCCGATGCTCTTGAAGCCGCGCTCATGGAGCTCGTTGTAGGGGACCTGATACTCGGCGATGTAGGCCCAGACCTGCTCGGAACTCCAGTTCGCCAGGGGATTGAACTTCACCAGCGGGTGGCCCGGCGCGGAGAACGCACGGTCGTTCTGCACCACCGGTACTTCGGCCCGGGTGGGGCTCTGGTCCCGGCGCTGGCCGGTGATCCAGGCGTCCACGGTGGCAAGCTTGCGGCGCAGGGGCTCGATCTTGCGCACGGCGCAGCATTCCTGGTGGCCGTCGCGGTAGAAGCTGAACAGACCCTTCTCGCGCACCAGCTGCTGCACCGCCTCGGCGTCCGGGAACATCAGCTCGATGTCCATGCCGTAGTGGTCCCGGACCTTGTCCAGAAAGCGGTAGGTCTCAGGATGCAGACGGCCGGTGTCCAGGCAGAAGATCTGCACGTCCCCGCCGAGGTCGGCGACCATGTCCACGAGCACGACGTCCTCAGCGCCACTGAAGGACAGGGCGATGCGGTCGAAGCCGGCAACGGCTTCCCTGATGATGTCGCGCGGGTCAGCCTGCTCGAGGCTACGGGCCGCGTTATCAACGTCATAGGCCATGAATCGGACTCCTGGACGATGCGAGGTGCAGACGTTATCAGGCCTGGCGCCGGCCTCTAAAGACATTCGGGCCATAAGCTAATCCGTCAACGTGAGTTACGCCCCCGTCGGGGGTAGACTTTGCGCCGCTTGGCCGTGGCCTGCCCCAGACCATGGCGGGCCCGGCGGCCGGGTCAGGCCGGTTCAGCTCTCGATCATCCCAGTCACCTGTTCAAGGAGCCCTGCGTGAACATCCTCTGCCTCGACCTCGAAGGGGTACTGATCCCCGAAATCTGGATCGGTGTCGCCGAGCGCACCGGCATCGAGGCGCTGAAGCTCACCACCCGCGACATTGCCGACTACGACGAACTGATGCAGCACCGGCTGAAGATTCTGGCCGAGAACGATCTGAAACTGGCGGACATCCAGGATGTGATCGCCGGTCTGAGTCCGCTGCCGGGCGCGGCGGACTTCCTTGACTGGGCCCGCTCCCGGCTGCAGGTGGCGATTCTCTCGGACACGTTCTACGAGTTCGCCGGCCCACTCATGGCTCAACTCGGCCAGCCCTTTCTGCTCTGTCACAAGCTTGAGATCGATGCCGATGACCGGCTGGTGGGCTACAGGCTGCGGCAGAAGGACCCCAAGCGTATGGCCGTGCGCGCCTTCCACGACCTGCGCTACAAGGTGATCGCCGCCGGCGATTCCTTCAATGACACCGCCATGCTCGACGAGGCCGATGCCGGTTTCTTCTTTTCGGCACCGGATGCGATCGCCCGCCAGTTTCCCCAGTTTCCGCCGACGTCGACCTATGCCGAACTGAGTGAACGTATCGAGTCGGCCATCGCCGGGTTTGGAGAGTAATCCGGGTGCCTGCCGGCTACCGCGATGAAGACCATCTCGCCGCCGCGGTGGCCTGGAGCTATTACCAGGAAGGCCTGACTCAGGATGCCATCGCGGTCCGGCTTGGCATGAGCCGCGCGAGGGTGATCCGGATCCTGCACGAAGCTCGCAGCCGTGGTCTGGTGCGTATTACTGTCGACTACGAGTTTCAGGACTGCCTGGCGCTGGAAACGGCTCTGCGGGTTCGTTTTGGCCTGGATGCGGCGCGAGTGGTGCCGACGGCTGCCGACTCAGCCACCTGTGTGCGGCTGATTGGGCAGGCCGCCGGGGACTATCTGGATTCGGTTCTGACAGCTGGTGCCACGTTGGCGCTGGGCTGGGGTCGGACTGTAGATGCGGCGTTACCCGCGCTGCGCCCGCGGCGTGACCGTGGCCACACGGTGGCCTCTCTGTTCGGCGGCCTGCCCCGGGGAGGAACTCTCAACCCGTATGATGCCACTGCCCGCTTCGCGCGGGTTCTTGATGCCCAGCGCTACTATGTCCCCGCACCGATGTTCGCCAGTTCCGTAGCAGCGCGGGATGTCATTCGTAACGAGCCCTCTGTGCGGGTCGCACTGGAGCGGGCTGTGTCGGCGGATCTCGCCCTGATCAGCGCCAGTGATCTCGGTGACAATTCGAAGAATCTGGTCTTCGGGGTGCTCGACGCCCCGTTGCGTGACTCGCTGCGGGAAGCTGGTGCGGTCGGCGACAGCTGCGGCATCTATCTGGATGCCAGCGGCAGGCGTATCGAGCATCCCGTGACCCAACGCATGATCGTGCCGGACTTCGACGGCCTGCTGCAGATCCCGCGCATTGTCCTGGCCTCGGGCGGCGCGGAGAAAGTGCCAGTGGTCTATGCCTGCCTGCAGGCGGGGCTCGGTCATGTCCTGATCACGGATGCAGACACGGCAGACGCGCTGCTGGAGCGGAAAGTCTGAGACTTCCCTGCGGCCAATTGCCTTCAGCGTGGCGACGTTCATCGTTGTGAAATACACATGTGTTCTTCTTTGGACAATTGTTCAAACTGGAGAACGCCGCCATGCGTCACGCTCTACTCTGTGCTGTCCTAGCCCTGCTCATCTGCGCTCCGTCCGTCCGCTCCGATGACAGCAACCTGCTGCTTTCGGGCTCGACGACGCTGATTCCCATCGTGACCAACGCCGCAGAGGCGTTCACCACACGCTATCGGACCTGGAACCGTTTCGACCCAGCGCTGCCTGCCCGCCCCATCGTCATCGAGACCGCCGGTGGTGGTTCTGGACAGGGCGTGCGGGCGGTACTCGACGGGGTGGCCAGCGCGGGCATGGTGGCCCGCGAACTGCGCGAGCAGGAACTCGAGCGGCTTGGCTCCCATCAGGCTGTGCGGGTGGGTATCGATGCTGTGGCGGTGGCTGCGCGCAGCGACAACCCCTTGCGCAGCCAGCGGCAGAACCTCACCGCTGCGGAGTTGCATCGATTGTTGTCGGGCGAAGTGGCCACCTACCGGGCCTTCGATTCCAACCTCCCGGACCGCGAAGTGGTGCTGCTGGTGCGTGATGCCAGCGCCGGATCCGCAGTGATGATCCAGCGTCAGTTCCTCGGCGAGACGCCGGTGTCGCCGCGGGCCCTGCAAATGAGTTCCCAGGGCCAGCTGCTGCGCTCGCTGCAGGGCAACCCCCACACCCTGGCGTACATTTCCGCAGGTCTCGTCAACGCCCATGATGACATCTCGGCGTTTGCCATCGATGGTGTGCAGCCGAGCGATGACAATGTCGTCAGTGGGGCCTACGAACTGGCCAGACCGCTGCTCATCGTCCATCGCGATACGCCAAATCCCTATCTGGCGGCCTTCATGAGATTCCTGCTCGGTCCAGATGGGCAGGCCATCGTCGCCGATCTCGGCTACATCCCGGTCAGCGCGGCGAACTGAGGCAGATCGGGTGGCTCAGGTCATGGCCCAGGACGTCCGGCAGCTTTCCCGGATGACGCTGGATCCACTGATGTGGACGGCGTCGCTGGCGGCACTGCTTCTGGGCGTCAGCACGCTGTTCCTGATCATCATCTATGTGCTCTATCAGGCCAGCGGTCTGATCGGAGAGATCAGTCTGGGTGCCTTTCTGTTCTCCGAAGCCTGGGTTCCTCTGGCCGAGCCTCCCCGACTGGGCATCATGCATGCCTGGATGTCGACCTTGTACGTGACGGCCATCAGTTTGCTGGTGGCCGTCCCCCTCGGGGTCGGCATCGCCCTGTTCACGGCAGAACTGGCGCCGCCCGCAGCCCGCGCCGTGCTGCAGCCTTGCCTGGAGGTGCTCGCCGGCATTCCGTCGGTGGTGTACGGCTTCTTCGGCTTCGTCACCCTGGTGGTCTGGTTCGAGGCGTGGTTCGACATGACCACCGGTGTCAGCATTCTGGCGGCGGGCCTGATTGTGGCTATAACGGTCACCCCCTTCATCGCCAGCACGGCCACCGAAGCGCTCGATGCCGTCAGTGCGGGAGATCGTGAGGCGGGCCTCAGCCTTGGCGTGACTCGCTTCTACACCATACGCCGCATCGTTCTGCCACGTGCAATGCCTGGGATCTTCGCCGGCGTCGTGCTGGGATTTGCCCGCGCCATTGGTGAAACCCTGGCGGCACTCATGCTTATCGGCAATTCGGTGGCAATCCCGGGGAGCGTGCTCGATAGGGGCCAGACCCTGACCGGCCTGGTGGCTACGGAACTGGGTGAAGCGGCCGTGGGAACCCCGAAGTATCACGCCCTGTTCGCGGCGTCAGCGGTACTCATGGTGCTGATTCTGCTGATCAATGTGGGGATTCTCCTGGCGAAGAAGAGACTGCTGCGCCATGGCTTCTAACCCGCAGTGGCGGTTGCACCAGCCACGGGCGCTGCTCGCTGAGCGCCTGTTCGTCGCTGGTGCCTGGATCGCTGGAAGCATGGGCTTCCTGTTGCCGGTGGCCATCATCGGCTACCTGCTGGTCAATGGCATCGGTGTGCTGAGCTGGGAGTTCATCAGCGCGCCTCCCCGCGGCTATCCGCTCGGCCTTCATGGCGGGATTTTGCCGGCCATCCAAGGTTCCCTGGCAGTGACCATGGTGGCCCTGGGGGTGGCATTTCCACTGGCCGTGGCCTCGGCGATCTACCTGGCGGAGTACGCCGAGCATCCCCGCTTCGTCGCGATCATGCAGTTTCTGGCGGAGTGTCTCGCGGCGGTCCCGGCTCTGCTGTTCGGGGTGCTCGGATACGGGCTTTTGGTGGTGCAGTTCGGGCTCGGGATCTCCGCGCTGGCCGGCGGCCTGACGCTGGCCATGATGATGTATCCGGTCATTCTGATCGGCTCCCATGCGGCACTGCAGTCCGTAGACCGGTCCCTGCGGGAGTCAGCCCTGGCCATGGGCGTTTCCCGCGCCTACGTGATCCGCCGTGCCCTTCTGCCGCGGGCCTGGCCAGGGATCATCGCCGCTACTGTTCTCGCCGGGAGTCACGCCGTGGGATCAGCGGTACCCGTGCTGTTCACGGCGGCGGTCGTGCAGACCCGCTCAGCTCCGAGCCTCGATTCGCCGGTCATGACCCTGCCGACGCATCTGTTCTATCTGGTGAGCGAAGCCGTCTCCTTCGAGCATGCCTACGGCACGGCTTTCGTGCTGCTTGTCTGTCTGCTGTTCGCCAACACCTGCGCCCTGGTGCTTCGGCGCCGACTGCGAATGAGAGGTGAGTGATGACGACCCAATTCCGCTCAATGCCGGCGACTCAACTGAGGCCACCTCTGGTTCCGGCAGTCACCCGCGGTGATGCCAGTGCTGCTGCTGCGCTGCACACCATCGACCTTTGTTCGAGCTACGGTGACCGCGGAGTGCTCACCAATGTCAGCATCGAGTGTCCGGTGCAGCAGGTGACCGCCATCATGGGACCCTCCGGCTGCGGCAAATCGACCCTGGTCAAGGCCCTGAACCGGACTCTGGAGCTGACGCCCGGTGCACGGGTGACGGGTGGCGGCGTGTTCTTTCGGGACCAGGACCTCTACGCGCGTGAAGTGGACAACCGGGCGGTCCGCAAGGTCATCGGCATCATCCATCAGCGCCCGCAGCCCTTTCCCATGTCCATCGAAGAGAATGTGCTCTTCGGCGTCCGATTTCATCAGCGGCTGACCCGACATCAACGCCATGACCTGGTTGAGGCCTGTCTGCAGCGAACCGGTCTGTGGACGGAGGTGAGAGATCGTTTGCATCAGCCCGCGCATCAGCTTTCAGGAGGACAGCAGCAACGACTGTGTCTGGCGCGGACGCTGGCCAATCAGCCTGAGGTGCTGCTGATGGACGAACCCTGTTCTTCCCTGGATCCGGCGTCCACGGAGCGCATCGAACAGCTCGTCGCTGAGCTCAAACGTGATTACACCATCGTCATCGTCACCCACAACGTCAGTCAGGCCAAGCGCGTTGCTGATCGCGTGGTGCTGATGATGGAAGGACAGGTCCTCGAACAGGGTGAAGCCGAGCAGGTCTTTGACTGTCCCAGAACGACGGCCGGAGCCGATTTCCTGGCTGGACGCATCGGCTGAATTTCACGGGGCTTTGTGTCCCACGATCGATTTGAGAAGAAGGAAGGAAATCCGACATGCAAGAGTATCAGCGCGTCATCATTGCCATGATCGATGGTCTTGGCAGCGATTATCTGGAGGCTTCCGACATGCCTCGCCTGAAGGCCATGGCGGGTGCCGGGCTTTCAACTTCGGTGCAGGCGGTCATGCCGACCGTGACCAACGCCAACAATGCTTCGATCTGTTGCGGGGCCTGGCCTGATGAGCACGGGATCACGGGCAACTCCTACTATGACGAGACGCAGGATAAGCCTGAGTACATGGAGAGTGGATCGTCGATCCTGGTGCCAACGATGATTGAACGGGCAGCATCCCATGGGGTCAAGGCGGCGTTGCTGACCAGCAAGAAGAAGACGATCAATCTGCTGGGAGCCGGCTGTGAGATTGCGCTTGCTGCCGAAGCCCCGCCGCAGGAGTACATAGATCGCTTCGGTCCGGCTCCAGACATCTACAGCCGGGAGATCAACTACTGGTTGTGGGAAGTGGCCATCGACCTGCTCGAGAACCGCCCCGACATCGGCTTTCTCTACGTTCATACCACCGACTACCCGATGCACATGTGGCCGCCGGAGGCGTTGGAATCGCGCCAACACCAGGCTGAGCTCGATCGCCTGCTCGGTCGTGCCGTCGATGCAGCTCCCGATGCGGCGATGCTGCTGACCGCCGATCACGGCATGAACTTCAAGCGTCGCTGCTGGGATCTGGCGCGCGCCTGCCGGTTGCGCCAGCAGCCCCTTCGTTTCGCCTTGTCGGCCGAGCGCGACCGCTACATCAAGCATCACCGCACCTTCGGAGGCACAGCATGGATCTGGTTGCACGACCCTGCTGACGCGCCCTCTGTCAGCCGTTTGCTGCTGGATCTGGAGGGCATTGAGGCTGTGCTGACCCGAGATGAGGCGGCCGCGCGATTCCGCCTGCTGCCTGAGCGCATTGGAGATCTGGTGGTCCTGGGCGATCAGCACACCGTCTTCGGTGAACTCGATGGCGTCGAAATGGAGGTCTTGCCCGCCCATTACCGAACTCACGGTTCGATTCACGAACTGGACGTGCCTTTGGTCGTGCACAACTTTCAAGGCGAACTGCCCGAAGTAGAGGCCTTCAAGGCCAATCTCGATCTCACTCGATTGTTGCTGGGCCCGTTGTGGCCAGTTGCTGGCGCCGCTGCCGATCGGATGTCCGTTGGCTGAAGGTGCACCCGACGCCGCGCTGGCGTCGGGTGGTGTTGCGGGGAGCCACCGGCAGCGGCGCTGCCTGGCGTCAGGATGGGCAGCCTTCAGCCGAAGGCGGAGGGGGTCATCAGGCGCGGGAAATCGTCCGCCACCATGCGCTTGGGCCAGAGGAACTGCAGGCGGCAGAAGCTCATCTTCCAGTGGCCGTCGACGCGGGTGAAATTCTCGTCGTAGATGCCGTACCAGACCACCGGATCCGAGCGCGGATCGGGCTCGTTGGAGATGTCGTGCAGGTAGGTGCGAGCGATGGCGGTATCGGCGCCGGTGAGTTCGATCCACATGTTGGTGGTGGCGTGGAAGCCGCCGTAGGGAATGGCGTCCTTGAACACCGCCTTCCAGCCGGCGTGGATCTCCGCCTTGCCCGTCCAGGTGCCATAGGGGCCGAACTCGCAAACGGCGTCCTCAGTGAGAATCTCGGCCAAGGCGTCGATGTCGCGGCTGTCCATCAAGTGCGAGTACATCTGCTTCACTTTGCGGATCTTCTCGATGTCCAGCAACTTGCGCAGATCGGCCATTTCCTCGGCCGTGAAGGCATCAGTCGTCATGGGTGTTTCCCCTTTCCCAGTCATGCGTGAAGGTCGAGGGGAGATTAGCACGTCCGCTGACGGGCGCTAGGTGTGCTTGCTGCCGATCAGCGCACCCACCTTGTGGTGGATCTCCGCCCACTCCTCGGCGCAGACCGAGTCCGCCACGAGACCGCCGCCACCCCAGCAGTAGAGGCGGTCATCCTGGGCCAGCAGGGTGCGGATGGTGATGGAGGAGTCCATGCGGCCGCGGCCGTCCACCATGAACAGGCTGCCGCAGTAGGGGCCGCGGGCGTGGGCTTCGAGTTCGTCGATGATCTGCATGGCGCGGACCTTGGGCGCGCCGGTGATGGAGCCGCCGGGAAAGGCCCGGGCGAAGGCAGCCAGCGGCGAGACGCCGGGTGCGAGCCGGCCGCGGATGCGCGACACCAGATGGTGTACCGAGCCGAAGCTTTCGAGCCCGAACAGACTCGGCACCTCGATGCTGCCGGGAACGCAGCTGCGGCCGAGATCGTTGCGCAGCAGATCCACGATCATCAGGTTCTCTGCGCGGTCCTTGCTGCTGGCCAGCAGTTCGTCGGCGAGGCGGCGGTCGAGGACCGGGTCGGGGCTGCGGGGGCGCGTGCCCTTGATGGGGCAGGTTTCGATGCTGCCCGCTTCGGTTCTGAGGAAGCGTTCCGGTGAGAACGACAGCACGCAGCCGTTGGGCGAATCGAGGAATCCCGCGAAGGGGGCCGGGTGGCGCCGGCTCAGGTGCCGGTACAGGGACAGGGCGTCTCCCCCGTAGCTGCCGGAGAAGCGAACGGCGAGATTGACCTGATAGCAGTCTCCGGCGCGAATGTACTCGGCCACCTGCTCGAAGGCCCGCGCGTAGGCTTCGGCGTCCGTATCGGGCTGCAGGTGGGGAGCGGCGCCCGGCAGATCGGCGACGGCTGGCAGGCCCTGGGCCAGCAGGGCTGCAATGGGTGGCGGCTTGGCCTGTGGCTCCTGCAGCAGCCAGCTTTCGCCCCGATGGTGGTCGTTGACCACGGCCCAGGCGTAGCGGCCTGCAATCAGGTCGGGAAAGTCACAGGGTTGGCTGCTGCGAGGCGGCAAGGGCTCCAGGCTGCGGTTGAGATCGTAGCCGGCCAAGCCAATGACGCCGCCGCTGAAGGGCATGGTTTCCATCCCGGGATCGATCTCCGCCTCCGCCAGCCAGGCTTCGAGCAGGGCGAAGGGCGCTTCGGCACTGCTTTCACTGTGCCCGGCCGTGTGCACCCGGGTCTCTCCGTTGTGGAAAGTGAGCCAGCGTTCGGGCGCGGCGGAGAGGATCTCGAAGCGGCCGTCCGGATGGACGCGGTCGGAACTGTGCAGCAGCACGGCGCCGCCCAGCGGCCGCAGGGCGGCCAGCAGGGGCAGCGGGTCGTCGATGTAGGGCAGGGCGCTGCGGCCCATCAGGACTTCGCCCGGCGCTGGTGGAACACGTCGTTTCCCTTGATTCTGACAGGAGGGTCTCGGGGCCCGACCGGGCAGTATGGCGGGAGGCGAAAACAGTTGCGAGGGGCCCTGCGGGCCGGGCCAGTTCGACATGCCCCCGGCCATTCATGCGATCATTCGCGCCGGTTGGCAGACACAGACTTCATCGCATTCAAGAGGGAGACCACAAACATGGCGGAAGCAAAGAAACTCACAGGCGCCGGCCTGCGCGGGCAGGTGGCAGGGGAGACTGCGCTGTGCACGGTGGGCAAGACCGGCACCGGCCTCACCTATCGCGGTTACGACATCACGGATCTCGCCGAAAACACCACCTTCGAAGAGGTGGCCTATCTCATCCTCAAGGGCGAGTTGCCCAAGCAGGCCGAACTCGATGCCTATCGGGCCAAGCTCAAGGGGCTGCGGGGCCTGCCGGAGGCACTCAAGGAGACCCTGGAGCGCATTCCCAAGGACGCCCACCCCATGGACGTCATGCGCACGGGCTGCTCCATGCTCGGCAACCTGGAGCAGGAGGGCGATTTCTCCAATCAGAGCGACGTGTCCGACCGGCTGCTGGCCGTGCTGCCGTCCATCATCGTCTACTGGTACAAGTTCAGCCACGAGGGCGTGCGCATCGACGTCGAGACCGACGATGACAGCGTCGGTGCCCACTTCCTGAACATGCTCCACGGCAAGGTGCCGAGCAAGCTGCATGCGGACGTCATGAACGTCTCTCTGATCCTCTACGCGGAGCACGAGTTCAACGCCTCCACGTTCACCGCCCGGGTCTGTGCCTCGACCCTGTCGGACATGCATTCCTGCGTCACGGGAGCCATTGGTTCCCTGCGCGGCCCGCTGCACGGTGGCGCCAACGAGGCGGCCATGGACATGATCGAGAAGTTCTCCTCGGCAGACGACGCCGTCGCGGGCATCAAGGGCATGCTGCAGCGCAAGGACAAGATCATGGGCTTCGGCCACGCGATCTATTCCACCTCGGATCCGCGCAAGGCCATCATCAAGGAGTGGTCGAATAAACTGGCTGACGAAGTGGGTGACAAGGTCCTCTACCCGGTGTCCTGCGCCGTGGAGAAGACCATGTGGGACGAGAAGAAGCTGTTCCCCAATGCCGACTTCTTCCATGCCTCGGCGTATCACTTCATGGGTATTCCTACCAAGCTGTTTACGCCGATTTTCGTCTGCTCCCGGGTGACCGGCTGGACGGCCCACGTCATGGAGCAGCGTGCCAACAATCGCATCATCCGCCCGAGTGCCGACTACACCGGACCCGAAGCGCGCAAAGTGGTGCCCATCGCCAAGCGCTGAGCGGGTTTCGAGGCGGGGCGTGACATCGCCCTGTGGGAGTTCGCCATTAACGTTCGTTCGCGCTGTCGCGGAAGAAACTTGCGATGCGCTGACTGTGGGCGCATTTCATCTGCAATGAAATGCGTCGCACGCAGTGCGCCGCGAAGCGGGGCGCGCCATGGATGGCGCGCAACAGAGCGCTATCGCCCGCAGGGCGATGCGCCGATTCGCATGACACTCAGCGAAGCCAACGCCATTGCCCTGGATGGAGCGCTTCGCAATCGGCCCATTCGCTGCGCGAATTGGGCTCCCACAGGCGGCGCGTCCCACGTTGCTGTCGCTTGTGCAGCAACGAAAGGGTCTTTGTTCCACAACAACGGACGTGTCCGCGAACAGGGGGAGGAGTAGCGAAGATGGCCAGCAATGGCATGAGTAGCGAACGCCCTGATCCCGATCCGGAACTGCTCGCCATCGCCGATTACGTCGACGGCTTCGTCATCGAGTCCGACGAAGCCTTCGACACCGCCCGCCTGTGTCTGATGGACACCTTGGGCTGCGGTTTCTTGGCCCTGCGATTTCCCGAATGCACGAAACATCTCGGTCCCATCGTCACCGGGACCACCGTGCCCAACGGCGCCCGCGTCCCGGGCACGCAGCTGGTCCTCGATCCGGTGAAGGCGGCCTTCGACATCGGGGCGATGATCCGCTGGCTGGATTTCAACGACACCTGGTTGGCCGCGGAGTGGGGGCACCCCTCTGACAATCTCGGCGGCATCCTGGCGGTAGCGGACTGGCTGAGCCGGGAGGCCGTGGCTGCCAATCGCGCACCGCTGCTGATGCGGGACGTGCTCACGGCCATGATCAAGGCCCACGAGATTCAGGGCTGCCTGGCGCTGGAGAACAGCTTCAATCGGGTGGGGCTCGACCATGTGCTGCTGGTGCGGGTGGCCACTGCGGCCGTGGTGGCCAAGCTGCTGGGCGCCGACCGCAATCAGATCGTCGACGCCCTGTCCCACGCCTGGATCGACGGCTCGGCCCTGCGCACCTACCGTCAGGCGCCCAACGCCGGGCCGCGCAAATCCTGGGCGGCCGGCGATGCCAGCAGCCGCGGGGTGCGCCTGGCGATGATGGTCATGAAGGGAGAGATGGGCTATCCGGGCGCGCTGTCGGCGAAGACCTGGGGTTTCTATGACGTCAGTTTCGGCGGTCGTTCGTTCGCGTTTCAGCGCGACTACGGCAGCTACGTCATGGAGCAGATCCTGTTCAAGCTGTCCTTCCCCGCAGAGTTCCACGCCCAGACCGCCGTCGAGGCGGCAGTGACGCTGCATCCGGAGGTGGCTGGACGGCTGGATGACATCGAGCGCATCGAGCTCGCCACCCACGAATCAGCCATCCGGATCATCGCCAAGGAGGGGCGGCTCGACAATCCCGCCGATCGCGATCATTGCCTGCAGTACATGGTGGCCATCGGCCTGCTCAAGGGCGGCCTTCAGGCCGAGGACTACGAAGACGACGTCGCTGCGGATCCGCGGGTGGATGCGCTGCGCGAAAAGATGCAGGTGATCGAGGATGTGCGTTACTCGCGGGAGTACCACGAGCCGGACAAGCGTTCCATTGCCAATGCCCTGCAGGTGTTCTTCAACGACGGTACCCAGACCGACAAGGTCGCCGTGGAGTATCCCATCGGCCATCGCCGCCGGCGCGAGGAAGGCATTCCGGTGCTGGAGCGGAAGTTCAAGCACGCCCTCGGCACGCGCTTTCCGGCCGGACGGGTCCGGCGGATCATCGCTTTGTGCCAGGATCAGTCCCGGTTCGAGGCCACAGCCGTGAACGAATTCATGGATCTGCTGGTGATCTGATCAGCATCGGGAAATCAGCAGCGAATCCAGTCAAGGAAGCCATCCACATGCCCACCCACTCACGCTCTGGGAGTTCTGCCACATGACTGCTGCCAGTCTGCCTGACCTCTGCGATGCCTTTGCTGACATCGTCACCGTACTCGAGCCCATGTTCTCCGATTTCGGCGGGCTGGAGTTCTTCGGCGGCCCCGTGGTCACCGTCAAATGCTTCGAGGACAACTCCCTGGTGGCCGAGCAGGTGGCGCTGCCGGGCAAGGGCCGCGTGCTGGTGGTGGACGGCGGCGGCTCCATGCGCTGCGCGCTGCTGGGGGACAATCTGGCGCAGAAAGCCGCCGACAACGACTGGGCCGGGATCCTGATTTATGGCTGCGTGCGCGATGTGGAGATCCTGGCCGACATTCCTGTGGGCGTGCAGGCCCTGGCCGCCCATCCCCGCAGGAGCGTGAAGAAGGGCATCGGCGAACTGAATGTGCCGGTGACCTTTGCCGGCGTGACCATCCGACCCGGTGATCACCTCTATGCAGATGCCAACGGCGTGATCTGCTCGCCTGAGGCCCTGGCCCTGGAGACCTGATGGCATGACGGGCGCTGGCTTTGATGCGGTCCCGGAACGGGAGCTGCGCCTGGCGCTGGTGTGCTACGGGGGGGTGTCGCTGGCGGTGTACATGCACGGCATCAGCCGCGAGGTGCTGAAGGTCGCCCGTGCTTCCCGGGCCTATCACGCCATTCCCGAGGCCGAGGCGGCTGCGGCCGGGTACCGGGACGGCTGTGAGCACAAGGGTGAGCTCGACACTGAAGAGGTCTACTTCCGGCTGCTGCAGGCCGCGGGCGGTCAGGTGCGGCTGCGGGTGCTCATCGACGTCATCGCCGGCGCGTCCGCCGGCGGCATCAACGGCATCATGCTGGCGCGGGCACTGGCCTTCGACCTGTCCCTGGACGGGCATCGCAAGCTCTGGCTCGATCTGGCGGACGTGGGTGAATTGCTGGACCCGGACGCCCGTGCCGGGCGGATGTCCAAGTGGTACATGCGGCCACTGTTCTGGACGGCGGGCTGGTGGCAACGGCGGCGGGCCCGTCGCCTGGGGATTCCCACCGAGGATCCCGAGGTGCTGCGCAATCTGTCCCTGTTCATGCGTTCGCGCTGGTTCGAGCCGCCGTTCTCCGGCCGGCGCATGAGCGAGATGATGCTCGACGCGCTGCAGGAGATCGGGCTCGAACAGCAGGACGGCCAGGCCTCGCTGCTGCCGCCAGGACTGCCCCTGGAGCTGTTCGTCACCACCACCGACTTCTGGGGTCATCCCCAGACCATTCCTCTGCACGACCCGCCGGAGGTACGGGAGCGGGAACACCGACACATCCTGCACTTCCGTCACTGGTTCGCTCAGGCTGGCGGGGTCGTCTCCCAGCTGGGCGCAGATCAACTGCCCTCGCTGGCCTTTGCGGCCCGGGCCACCAGCAGTTTCCCGGGAGCCTTTCCGCCGGCGCGTCTGGCGGAGATCGATACCCTGCTGGAGGCTCGCGGTGAATCCTGGGCGGGGCGGCCGGACTTTCTGAAGGCCCAGTTCGAAAACCTGCGGCGGGCCGGTGAGTCGCCGGAGGATGCTGCGTTCATCGACGGCAGCGTGCTGATGAACAAGCCCGTGTCGGTGGCGCTCGATGCGGTGCAGCGCCACGTGGCCCACCGCCAGACCGATCGCCGGCTGGTGTATCTGGAGCCCAACCCGGAAGTGGAGCGGGAAGTGGCCCATGAGATTCCCGGCTTCTTCAAGACCATCAAGGGTGCGCTGTCGGATATTCCGCGGCATCAGCCTATCCGGGACGATCTCGATTGGATCGCCCGCTTCAACGAGCAGGTGGCGCTGCATCGGGAGGTGGCGGATGGGGTCCGGGCCCAGGTGCTGGCCGCCATGGGTTCGAACCTCGATGAAGAACTCTCCGCCGCCCCTGATGCCACCCTGATCCGGGAGTGGCGGCGGGCGGCCAACACCCTTGCGGCCACGGATGCCGGTTATGCCTACGAAGGCTATGCCCGGCTCAAGGTGCTCGGGCTGCTGGAGGAACTGGCCACGCTGTTCCGCCGCAGCGTCGGGGACATCAGCCGTGGCGAAGCCAGTGCCCGGGTGCAGGCCTGGGCACGGGTGGAGGGGATTCGACCCCTGGGTGAGGCGGCGAAGAGCGCGCAGCAGGGCATTGAAGTGCCGTGGGTGGCATTTCTGCGCGCCTACGACGTCAGGCATCGATTGCGGCGGGTGCTGATGCTGATCCGCCGCGCCAACGAACTCTACACCGACCCGGCCGTGGCGGCGTCGGTGGCAGCTCGCAAGGACCTCGACCGGCTGAAGAAGCATCTTTACGGCCATGCCGAGCGCCTGCGGGGGCATCTGGACTGGCGCAGCCTGCAGCTGGACTGGTTCAGTCCGGAAGCCCAGGGTGATCACCTGAACGTCTTTCTGGTCCGGGTGCGGGAACATCTGGATCTGGTGGAGCAGGATGCCGAACTCGATGAGATTCTCGCCGACTGGTGTTCAGACTTGAGCGATCAGCAGCTGATGCGGGAGATCCTGACGGCCTATCTGGGGTTCGCCTACTATGACGTGCTGACCTATCCCATGGCCCAGACCCGGGACATGGACGCGCTGGAAGCGATCAAGGTGGACCGCATCGCCGTGGACGACGCCAACACCCTGCGCGCCGGCGGTGCCCGTGATCTGCTCAAGGGCGTGGAGTTCGGCAATTTCGGTGCCTTCTTCTCCCGGCGCTTTCGCGAGAACGATTATCTGTGGGGTCGGTTGACGGCGGCCGAGCGGCTGGTGGACATCATCGGCAGCGCCGTGCCGGAAGCTAAGGATCTCGATCTGCCGTCGTTCAAGAAGGAGCTCTTCCTCGCCATTCTGGCGGCCGAGGCGCCCCATCTCACCGGGATCGCCGAATTGATCGCTGAACTCGAAGGCGATGCCCGCAAGCTCTGAGAGCCGAGCGCTGGATGGCTGCGTGCCGGTTCGCATCAAGATTGGTCGAAGGGGCCTGTGGGAGCGGCTTCAGCCGCGATGGTGACTGAAAAAAATACATAATAAGGTTTTAAAAAACATATACTTGAAGAGGTTTTAATGAATCGTTCGAGGAATTTGACGCGTCGCCGTCTGCTGCAGATGAGCGGTCTGGCCGGCGCCCTGGCCCTGGCGCCCTGGGCTGCACGTCCCCTGCATGCCGCCGAAAAGCTGATCATCACGGCCATTCCTGACGATGGCGACGCCGACCGCATGCGCGAGCACTTCGGTCTCCTGGCCCGTTACCTGGGTGAGGCCGTCGGCCGGCCGGTGGAGTACATGCATGTGCAGAACTACGCCGCCAGCGTCACGGCACTGGCCACCGGCCGCGCCCACGTCGCCTGGCTGGGCGCGGTGACCACGGCCCAGGCCTGGCAACTGATGGGTGATGACCTGACGGTGTTGGGCTGTCGCGATATCGACAAAGGCTTCGTCACCTACTTCGTGGCCCATCATGGTGCCGATATTCCCGCGGTGGCTGACCTCGGTGAACTCGCGGAACTGGCCCGTGACAGGAACTGGACCTTCACCTTCGGCAGCCGCAGCAGTACGTCGAGTCATCTGATGCCGCGCAAGTTCTTCATGGATCAGAGCGGCACCACGCCCGAGCGGGTCTTCCGCAGGGTGGCCTACAGCGGCAGCCACGACGTGGTCATGCAGATGGTGGCCCAGGGCAGCTACACCCTGGGGGCGATGAACTATGCCTCCTGGGATCGGGCCAGCGACGAACTCAAGGCGCGGGCGCCCATCGTCTATCGCACCCCTGCTTTCACCAACTACGCGCTCACCGCACGGGCCGATCTCGGTGAAGACCTGCTCGGGCGGCTGCGATCCGCCCTGCTCGATCTATCCGATGGATCCGAAGCGGGGCGTCGCATTCTTGGCTATCTCGGAGCCGGCGCCTTCATACCGGCGGAGCTGTCCGAATGGGCGGACTACAAGGCGCTGCTCGAAAGCGGTATCGACATAGGGAGTTGAGAGGGTGGTTGAGGTGGTGACTGAAGCGGCGGTCCTGCTGGAACATGCGGCGGTTCGCTTCGGCTCCACCACCGTACTGGCCGACCTCGATGTCACGGTGCCTGCGGGGCAGCGGGTGGCCGTGATCGGTCCCTCCGGAGCCGGCAAGACGACCCTGTTCCGGGCCATTGCCGCCATCCTCAAGCCCCATGAGGGCCGGATCCTCACCTTGGGGCAGGATACCGCGCGGCTGCGCGGTCGCCGTTTGCGCAAGCTGCGTGCTGACGTGGGCCTGATTTACCAGAACGACAATCTCATTCCCCAGCTTCGCGTGGTCCACAACGTCCTCATGGGGCGCTTGGGTCACTGGTCCCTGCCGCGTGCGCTGCTGTCCCTGCTCTGGCCCCAGGAGCTCGAACGTGCCCGGACGGCACTGAGGCAGGTGGAACTGGAGCCCCGGCTCTGGGCCATGCCCGGTGAGCTTTCCGGTGGCCAGCAGCAGCGGGTGGCCATCGCCCGCCTCATGCTGCAGCAGCCCCGGCTGATGCTGGCGGACGAACCCGTCAGTCAGCTCGACATACGCCTCGGTCGCGACGTCATCGATCTGCTTGCGAATCTGGCGGCCGCCCAGGGCGCGACGCTGATGGTCAATCTGCACAGTCTCGAACTGTTGGACACTCACTTCCAGCGGGTGATCGCCCTGCGGGATGGGCGCCTGCTCTGGGACGGTCCGGTGGGCGATCTGGACCGCAGGCTCCTGCAGGAGATTTACGGCGCTGAGTATCGGGCTCTGAAGCTCGATGCCATCGCGGATCGCGTTGCTGCCGGAGCTGCGGCCGAACAGTCATGAGCGCCGTGCTGACTGACAGCGTTGCGCGGCGCCCACTGGTGCCATTCGTGGCGCTGCTGGCATTGGCACTGGTGGTGGCCATGGCGGGCATGGCCGCCGAGTGGGACCTGCGCGTCCTGCTCGATGCCGGTGAACGGCGCTTCGCCCTGGCACGCATGGGTGAGTGGATGGCGGCCTTTGCGTCGCCCGATTTCGATGCCGGCTTCCTGGCCACCGTCTGGGACCTGACCCTGCAGACCCTGGCGGCTGCCATCATCGGCAGCCTGCTGGCCGTGGTGTTCGGGTTCATCCTGGCCATGGGCGCGTCGCGCAGCGTCACCGTGGGTGCGGATGTCCGTGGCTGGTCTTCGCTGCTGGGACCGATGGCCCTGTTCTGCGCTGCCTGCCGGCTGCTGCAGGACGTGCTGCGCGCCGTGCCTGACTTTGTCTGGGCCGTCATCCTGGTGGCGCTGATCGGGCTCGGCCCCGTGACCGGCGCGCTGGCCATTGCCCTGAACATGACCGGCATTCTTGCCAAGGTGTACAGCGAACTCTGGGACAGCGTCGAAGACCGCGGCAGCGAGCCCGTGCGGGCCACCGGGGCGGGCCGTCTGGCCACGTTCTTCTACAGCACCCGACCGCTGGCGGCCCGCAGCGCCCTGACCTTCACCCTGATGCGGGTGGAGTGCGCGGTGCGCAATGCGGCAGTGATCGGTGCCGTGGGTGGCGGCGGACTCGGGGCCGAGGTGCTGTATCAGATCCAGTTCGGGGCCTGGGAAAGGGTCAGCACGCTGATTCTCTTCACGCTGCTGTTGACCCTGTCGGTGGATCTGGCCAGCAATCACCTACGACGCCAGTGGCGGGAAGATCCCAATCATCCCCGACCCGGCGGTGCGAGGCGGGCTATCGGCCGCAGCTATGGTGCTCTGGCCACGGTGCTGGCGGTGGGAGCTTGGGCACTGTGGTACATGGGGGAACATCTGGCCCCCCTCGGCGAGATCGTCAGAGGAGAGGCCTGGACCAAACTGGCCTTCTTCGAACGCCTGCTGCGCCCCGATCTCAGCGGCGATCTCGTGCTGCGGGCACTGCGTTCTGCCATCGATCCCCTGGCCATGGCCACCTTTGGAACCCTCATCGGTGTCGTTGGGGCCATCCTGCTCGGCTATGCCCACTCCCGCGCCTTTCAAATCGATTCCTCACGCTTCACGGGCGAATCGGTCGGGATCCTGCAGCGACTTCTTCGGTGGGTGATGCTGGTCACCACCCGGCTTTTGGCCATGACCCTGCGCGGCATTCCGGAAGTGATGTGGGTGCTGCTGTTCATCGCCTTTTTCGGGCCGGGGCTGGTGGCCGGGACGCTGGCCATCGGCCTGCATTCCATGGGGCTGTTGCTGCGGGTGTTCAGCGAATCCGTCGACAACCTGCCGTATCGCAGATTCGAGCAGGCAGCCACCGGTTCCCGGTTGAACGCTTTCGCCACCGTGGCCGCACCCATGTGCTGGCGGGACTGGCTGACCTACAGCTTCTTTCAGTTCGAGGCCAATGTGCGCATGGCGGTGGTGCTCGGCTTGGTGGGCGTGGGCGGCCTCGGTTTTCAGTTCAGCTTCAACTTCGAGTGGTTCCGCTTCGAGCAGGCCAGCACCTACCTGCTGGTGATGATCGGGTTGACGGTCATCATCGATCGCCTGTCACGATTCCTGAAGCTGTCCCGGGCGGGTTGCTGAACCGACGGCCGGTCAGAAGTCGAAGTGGCAGGCCACCTGGTGGGCGATGGAACCATTGCGGGTAACTTCTCTCAGTTCCGGGCGCTCGCTGCGGCAGCGGTCTTCCACATGGGGGCAGCGGGTGTGGAAGGGGCAGCCTGAAGGCGGGTCGATGGGCGAGGGCACGTCCCCGCCGAGCACGGTCCGGGCGCGCTTGCGGCTGGGGTCCGGTACCGGGATGGCGGCGATCAGTGCCTGGGTGTAGGGGTGGCGTGGCCGGGACATGAGGCCGTCGGCGTCGGCGTACTCCATGATCCTGCCCAGGTACATGACGGCGATGCGGTCGGAGACGTGGCGCACCACCGCCAGGTCGTGAGCGATGAACAGGTAGGCCAGTCCGAGTTCGGTCTGCAGATCCAGGAAGAGGTTCAGGATCTGGCTCTGGATGGAGACGTCCAGGGCGGACACCGGTTCATCACAGACCAGCAACTTCGGTCCCAACGCCACGGCCCGGGCGATGCTGATGCGCTGGCGCTGACCACCTGAGAACTCGAAGGGAAAGCGATCAGCGGCCGTGGCCGGAAGACCCACCAGATCCAGCAGTTCGTCCACGCGCCGGCGACGCTCGTCAGCGGTACCGATGCGGTGGATGAGCAACGGTTCCTCGATCAGGTTGCCCACCGTATGGCGGCTGTTCAGGGACTCGGCGGGGTCCTGGAACACCATCTGCAGCTCGCGCCGCAGGGGTTTGAGCTGACGTCTGGAATGGCCCGCGATGTCCTCGCCTTCGAACAGGATGGCACCGCGGGTGGGGTTGAGCAGGCGCACCACGGTCTTGCCGAGGGTGGATTTGCCGCAGCCGGATTCACCGACGAGGCCCAGGGTCTCGCCGCGTTCCACGGCCAGGGAGACGCCATCGACGGCGCGGTTGGTGCCGCGGGCCCGCAGCAGCACGCCGCCGCGGACGGGAAAGTGGGTGGCCAGATCGCGCAGTTCGAGCAGCGGTGTACTCATGCGGTCACCTCCAGGCTGGCGATGCGCTGCCAGTGATGGCAGGCCACCTGATGACCGGCTCCGGCCGAGGTGAGGGCTGGCTGCTGCTGCCGGCAACGGTCATCCGCATGGGGGCAGCGATTGTTGAAGCGGCAGCCGTCGGGCAGATCAGCCAGGGTCGGGACCATGCCCTTGATGGTGGGCAGGCGCGACTTGCGCGGCGTTTCAAGATGGGGGATCGAGGCCAGCAGCCCGCGGGTGTAGGGGTGCTTGGGCGAGGCGAACAAGGCCTGCGCCGAGGCCTGCTCTGCCACGCGGCCGGCGTACATGACCACCACATCGTCGCAGTGTTCGGCGATCACCCCGAGGTCGTGGGTGATGAGCATGACGCCCATGCCGGACTCGGCCCGGAGGGTGGCGATCAGTTCGAGAATCTGCGCCTGCACCGTCACGTCCAGCGCCGTGGTGGGCTCGTCAGCGATGAGCAGGGCGGGATCGCAGGCGAGCGCAATGGCGATCATGACCCGCTGACGCATGCCGCCGGAGAGCTGATGGGGATACTCCGAGAGCCGGACCTCCGGCGCCGGAATACCCACCCGTTCCAGCAGGGCCACCGCTTTCACCAGGGCCTCACGGCGATCGAGCCCTTTGTGCAGGATCAGGGATTCAGCGATCTGACGGCCGATGCGATGCACCGGGTTCAACGCCGTCATGGGCTCCTGGAAGATCATGCCGATGCGATTGCCGCGGATGCGGTGCAGGGTTTCCCTGTCGGCCCCCACCAGCTCCCTGCCTTCCACGTGGATGGTGCCGGCCTTGATCTGGCCCATGGGCTGGGGCAGCAGCCGCATGATGGACAGGGCGGTGACACTCTTGCCGCAGCCGGATTCGCCGACGATGCCCAGCGTCCGGCCCCGGTCCAGGGTGAGATCGACGCGGTCCACCGCTCGCACCTCACCACTTTCGGTGGCGAAGGTGGTGACGAGGCCTCGGACCTGAAGCAGGTGCTGTGACGTCACCTGATCACTCGGGCCGGTAGCGGTCGTGGACTTGGATGATGGGCTCGAAGCGTTCGTTGGAACGTCGGGCCGCCAGGGTGCGCTCGCGCTCACCGGGCTCGATCCAGCCTAAGAAGTACTGCAGCGGATCCCGGGACAGGCGCACGTCGAAGTGCTCGGGCCAGCGGGCCCAGCGCCAGGCTGCTACCCGATAGAAGGGCATGACGAAACCCGGTACGAACGACGCATCATCGTAGAGAATTTCCTCCATCTCAAAGGCGATGGCGCGCATCTCTGCCGCGCTTTCCGAGGCCTGATAGCGCTCGATCAGAGTGTCGAGTTCGGGAATGGCGATGAGCTGGAGGTTGTTGGTCTGCACCTTCGGCCGGCGTTCGGGGTTGGGGGAGCCATCGGGCAGGAAGGCGCGATCGAAGGCATTCACCGAGTGGTAGGTTTCCCAGTAGCGGGGATACATCTCGGGGCCGACGTTGAAGGCCGTGAACTGGATGTCGTGCTGCTTCTCCTGCACTTTCTTCCAAGCTGCCGTGGCGTCTAGGACTTCCACCCGGAACAGCAGTCCGGCCTGCAGGGCCTCCCGCTGCATGATGGTGAGGATGTCCTGCAGGTTCTCGTAGCCGGTGGTCAGGGTGAACGCCAGGCGCTGACCGCGGTCGTTCACCAGCACGCCTTCGCTGTCCCGGCGCGTGAAGCCGGCGCGGGCGAAGGCCTCCAGGGCCTTGTCCACATCGAAGTCACGGGCGCGAATGTCGGGGTGGGTGAACTCACCATAGCCGTCGGCGGTGGTGTGCATGCGGGTGTAGTCGCCCCGGAAGTACTCCCGCAGCACCCGTTCCCAGTTGCTGGCGTAGTGAATGCCCTCGCGAATGTCCCGGTTGTCCAGCAGCGGGCGCGAGGAATTGATCCAGAAGCCGTAGGTGGGACGGGGACGCTCGTTGTAGAACGTGTACTTGCCGATCAGCCCCCGGGCCACCAGATCGTCGTCATCGGGCAGGCGATCGTAGTAGTAGTCCGGCAGGTTGAGGCCGAAACCATCGAGTTCACCGGCCCGAAAGGACTCGAAGCGCTTGGCGGTGTCGCGGATGACGCTGAAGTGGATGCGGTCGTAGTTGTAGCGATGGCGCCAGAACGGCAGGTCTTTCGCCCACCAGTCGGGGTTGCGGGTCAGGGCAATGGTGCGGCCGCGGCGAACGTCTTCGTCCCGAATGACGTAGGCCCCTGATGTGGGCACGAAACGCCACTGATAGCGATCGACGAAGTCCGGTCCGAGATCGTCGAAAAAGTGCGCGGGCAGGGGTTCGAGGCCCAGTACCCGCCCGAGCATGTCCGGCTTGGCTTCCGGTACGGTCACCGAGAAGGTGAGGTCGTCGTAGCGGACCACGCGGACGTAATTGCGGCTGTAGAAGTTGTTGTACCAGGGTTCGTTGATCCACTCGCTCTGGTAGAAGTAGAACATGAACATGACGTCGTCGGCGGTGATGCGCTCGCCGTCGGACCAGCGCGCCGCCGGATTGATGCGGACGTAGACGGTGCGGTTGACCTTGTCCTCGGCCCAGGACTCGGCGATGCCGGGGTAGTAGCGGAAGTTGCCGTCGACGATGGAAATGTCTTCCGGGTGGCGCTGGCCGAAGTTCATGACCACGTCGTCGAGAATGAACGGCCGGAAGCCACTGTTGGCATCCGGTCCCACCCGCCGAAGGGTGCGGGGATAGTCCTGCACGGCCGTGTACCAGGTGCCGCCCTTCTTCGCGTCCGGCGAGGCGAACTCGGGCAGATCCGAGCCGTCCTGCCAGGTCAGGTCGTCGGGCAGATCGTCGGGAGTCGCGAATACGAAGAAGGGTTCGAGTTCGCCGGCCGCGGCCATGGCGTCGATCTCTTCCTGGGTGACCTCGCCGCGCTCGAAGGCTTCCCTCAAGGCCGGCCGGAGGCTGGGTTGGTTGGCAAAGTGCTGTTCCATGGCCGCCCGAGCCTCGGCGCGGCGCTGCTCGAGCTCTTCGCTCGCCGCCGTGCCATCGTCCGCGCCACCGCAGGCGGCGAGCAGCATGGCGAGCAGGGGCAGCAGGAAGGCGGATTTCAGAACGGCAGGCATGGTCACTCCTCGTTACTTGTAAAGGGTGAACTGGCGCGGATCGAAGGCTTCCCGGACGGCCTCACCGATGAAGGTGACCAGCA
This sequence comes from Gammaproteobacteria bacterium, assembly GCA_020832085.1. GTDB lineage: Bacteria > Pseudomonadota > Gammaproteobacteria > Pseudomonadales > Azotimanducaceae > SLTB01. The sequence continues at coordinate 28,945 of JAFIFJ010000044.1, forward strand.
GCAGGATCACCACCAGGGCCGCAAAGGCCGAGGATACGATCCAGGGTGCCGTGGTCAGGTTGGCGGTGCCCTGCTTGAGCATTTCACCGATGCTGGGCGTGGGCGGTGGCAGACCGAAGCCGAGAAAATCCAGCGCCGTGATGGCGGTGATGGCGCCGACCACGGTGAAGGGAACGAACGTGACCATGGTGGCCACGGTGTTCGGCAGGATGTGCCGGAACACGATGCGGCCGGTGCTGGCGCCGAGCACCTGTGCTGCTGCGGTGTAGTCCCGGGCTTTTTCCTTGTAGGTGGCGGTGCGCATGTAATAGGTCAGGCCGGTCCAGGAGAACAGCACCATGATCATCAGCAGGATACCGATCCGGGCACCGACGCTGAAGGTGGCGGGGATCACCGAGAAAATGATGATCACCATGTACAGGAAGGGGACGTTGGACCAGATTTCGATGATGCGCTGGAACAGCAGGTCGAAGAGGCCACCGAAGTAGCCCATGGCGCAGCCGATGGTGACCCCGATCAGGTAGGTCAGGGCGGTGAAGGCCAGGGCGAACAGCATGGCCGTCCGGAAGCCGTAGACCAGGCGGGCCAGAATGTCGCGGCCCGTGGTGTCCGTGCCTAGGTAGTGGCCGCGTTCGAAGTTCGGGGGTTCCGCACGCAGGATGCCGCCGACGGCATCGTTGTAGTAGGGCCCCCAGGGAATCAGCGGCATGATCACGCGGTTGCCGTCGCCCTGCTCGTCAAAGTGGGCCTGCAGCCGGCGGTAGTCGACAGGGCGACGGGCGGCCGTGCCTTCCAGCCCGTAATCCGCACCGAGTTCCACCGGGCCGTAGGTGGGAAAGGTCCACGTCCCCTCGTAGCGCACCGCCAGGGCACGATCGTTGATGATGAGTTCGGACACGGCCGACAGGCCGAGCAGACCGACGAGGATCAGAAACGAGTAGTAGCCGCGCCGGATCTCCCGGAAGCGCTTGAGTTTGCGCAGGGTGAGGGGATTCAGGCGCATGTCACTGGAACCTGATCCGGGGGTCGACCAGGGCCACCAGCAGGTCGGAGATGATGTTGCCGATCAGCAGCAGCAGGCTGGCCAGCAGCACCACGCCCATGACCACCGGATAATCGCGGTCGAAGATGGAGTTGAGTCCGAGCAGGCCGAAACCGTCGATATCGAAGATGGTCTCGATCAGGAAGGACCCGCTCACCAGCAGGGTGATGTTCTGGCCGAAGGTGGTAGCGATGGGGATCAGGGAGTTGCGCAGGGCATGGCCGTAGACCGCGCCTTCGAAGGACACACCCTTGGCCAGGGCGGTGCGCACGTAATCCGCCGCCAGATTGTCCATCAGGTTGTTCTTCATCAAGAGCGTCGTCACCGCGAAGCTGCCCACCAGATAGCAGATCAGGGGCAGGGTGGCGTGATGCAGCAGATCCTTGGTTTTCTCCCAGAACGACAGTTCGTCGAAGTAGAGACTGGTGAATCCGCCCATGGGGAACCACTGCAGGTCGGCGGCGAAGAACAGCAGCAGTAAAGCGCCGAGCACGTAGCCGGGGACGGCATAGCCGGTGAAGATGATGATTGAGGTGACGTTGTCGAACAGGGTCCGGTGGCGTATCGCTTTCACCACGCCCAGGGGAATGCAGATCAGGTAGGTGATGACCAGACTGGTGAGCCCGAAGAACAGCGACACGGGAAAGCGCTCACGGATCACGTCCCACACTGGCTGATGGTAGCGGTAGGACTGCCCGAGATCCCCGGTCACCACCTTGCCCAGCCAGTCCACGTAGCTCAGATACCAGGGCTTGTCGAAGCCGTAGTACTCGGCCAGCTGGCGGAGCTGGGATTCGGACAGCGCCATGCCCTCGCCGGCTGCGGGAGCGGCGCCACTGGCCAGAGAGGCCTGCTGGGCTTCCATGATGGCGCGTTCGAGGGGGCCGCCCGGCACCAGACGGGTGACCGCAAATACCAGCAGGGTAATGCCGATCAGCGTGGGAATGACCAGCAGCAAACGACGCAGGAAGTAATCGCGCATCCGGATCCGGCTGTAGGAGCGACCGGATGTCGCTCAATGGCACACAGCCGGCATTTCATCACATGCGCGTGACGCGGGCAAAGATTGCGATCCCGAAGAAGCCCATTCCGAGAGGCTGTTAGAGCGTCATCTGCCGAAGATTGGGATCGGTGAGGGAGCGGTCGTACAGGCGATCGAAGACGTCACCGTACTGGCGCGTGAGGGGCGCGTCGTTGAGGTTGGCGAAGCCGCGCTCGGTGTCGAACTGGGGCTGGACCACGAGGCCGGTACGATCGGCCAGGACCATGTTCTCGCTGCGGTCCTGCATGTCCGGATGCACCAGGCGGATGGAAATGGAACTCGGCAGGCGGCGCGAGAGGGTCAGCAGCCGGTGCCCGTCGCGGACCATGCGGGTGATGTCGTGGACCAGGATGCGGACCTTGGTCTGCTCGTTGCGGCGGGCGAAACGGGACAGGGCTTCGTTGAGCTCGACGCTGTCGAAGAGGGCGGGGTCTAAGTCCTGGGCCAGAATGAGGATCTCCCGTCGCGCCCGCTCACAGAGTTCGAGGATGGCGGCCGCCAGGGCGCCCTTGCCTTCGAGCATGCGCGTGTCGTTCGGGTGGTCGCCCAGTGCCGGATGCTCGTAGGGGATGCGGGTTTCCTCGGCCTTGATCACCGTGCGTGGGGCATCCGGCTGGGCCGCGAAGTGAATGCCCAAGGTCATTTCCATCTGCACGTGGGGAATGCCGGCCTCCTCGAACTGCTCACCCACGGCGTGGAATCCTGCCTTGGCGTAGAAGGGCTGGGCATGGGTCTGGGCATGCAGGAAGACACTGTAGCGGCCTTCGTCCCGGGCCGCTTCGATGGCCGCATCGAGCAGGGCCCGGCCGACGCCGAAGCCACGCCGTTCGGCGACGACGGCCATGCGCCCGATCTGGCCGCTGGGCAGCAGCCGGGCGGTGCCCACGGCGGTGCCCCGATGGTCCTCGGCGAGGAAGTGGATGGCATCGGCGTCGGCGTCATCCCATTCGAGATCCTTCGGGACCTTCTGCTCTTCGATGAACACCTGCTCACGGATGCTGCGCAGCAGATCACGGTCCTGTTCCCAATCCGCTCTGCGGACGTTGACGCCGGTGTTCATGCAGGGTCCTCGCTCAGGAGCATCCAGCCGGCATTGTACAGTTCGCTGCCGAGCTTGAGGGCAGCGGCCTCGGTCAGGTCGCTGGCGTCGAGCACGGTGCTGTCGATGAAGGCGGCGAGGGCCGTTTCGGACAGGTCGTCGGCCCTGAAGGCCTGGCCGCCCGCGAACAGGGTCCGGCCGAGAGCATCCTCGTGAACCAGCAGCCGTGTCCCGGGACTGCGCTCCAGGACGGCGCCTGCGGCCAGTTCGGCGGCCAGTTCCGCCGCCGAAATCGACGCCGGGGGCGCCAGCGGGGTCAGTCGCCCGGGCCGGGTCAGGGCCGTGCCGAGCCAGCGGGCGAAGGCTTCCGGAGACGTTGCATCGAGGCTTTGCAGAAACTGCTGCCGGAGCTGGGAGCGGGCTGCTGCGATGGTTTCGGCAGTGAGGCGGCCGGGATCCGCCGGCAGCGGTGGGTCAAGGGCCAGGGGCAGCCTGTTGCGGCCGGCTGCGGCCCAGGCGCTGAGCAGATCGTCCGCTGAGGGGGCACGCAGACCCAGGGACAGGGTCAGGCAGGGCGTTTCGGCCACGCCGTGATGGACCAGTCCGGGGGGCACATAGAGCACGTCACCGGGTTCGCAGGTGACGGTGGTATCCGGCACGAAGTCGGCGACCAGATCCAGGTCGGTATCACTTCGACGTTGTCGATCCGCGCCATCGCAGGCGCCGCCAAGTTCCCAGCGCCTGCGTCCGGCCATCTGCACCAGGAAGACGTCGTAGTGATCGAAGTGCGGCCCCACCGATCCGCCCGGCGCCGCGAAGCTGACCATGGCGTCGTCCAGGCGCCAGTCCGGGACGAAACGCAGCAGCGCGAACAGGGGTTCGAAACCCGGCAGTTCCAGGTCGACACCATTGACCAGCAGCGTCCAGTCGGCCTCACCGATGGTGGCAAAACGTTCGCCATCGAAGGGCCCGCTCTCGCTGCTGAAGTGGTCTCCGCTGTGGCGGACGATGCGGGCATCGATCCCGGGTTCGCAGGCCAGCCCCGCCAGTTCGTCACCGTCCAGCAGGGACTGCAGCGCTGCCATGTCGGTGATGGCGCCGGGCAGCAGCAGGCTCTGCTGCTGCCAGTAGTGATCGAGAAAATGGGTGAGCCGCTCTGCAGCACTCCAATCCGGCTGTTCGGGGAAGGCCCGCGCCAGCATCAGGGTGGCCGGATCGGGACGGCGGCTCATGGGCCGCGATTGACGGAGCGGGCGAGTTCCACCGCGAGGCCGATGTAGCGGTCCGGGGTCATGGCGGCCAGCCTGCCCCGTGCCGCATCCGAAAGGGGCAACTGATCGAGAATGCCCTGCATGGAAGCCGCGTCCATGTGCCGTCCCCGGGTCAGCTCCTTGAGTTTCTCGTAGGGCTCGGCCACGCCTTCGCGACGCATCACGGTCTGAATGGCCTCGGCCAGGACCTCCCAGCTTTCGCTGAGGTCGGCAGCCAGACGGGAAGGATCCAGGTCCAGCTTGCCGATGCCCTTGAGGGTGGCCTGAAGGGCGATGAGCACATGGGCGGAACCGACCCCGAGATTGCGCAGCACGGTGGAGTCGGAGAGGTCCCGCTGCCAGCGGGACACGGGCAGCTTGTCGGCCAGGTGGGCCAGCACGGCGTTGGCGATGCCCAGGTTGCCTTCGGAGTTTTCGAAGTCGATGGGGTTGACCTTGTGGGGCATGACCGAGGAGCCGGTCTCGGTGGCCACGGCGCGCTGGCGGAAGTAGCCCAGAGCAATGTAGCCCCAGATGTCCCGATTGAAATCCAGCAGCACCTGATTGAAGCGCATCAGGGCATGGCAGTAGGCGGCAATGCCGTCATGGGGTTCGATCTGCGTCGTGTAGGGATTGAACTGCAGTCCGAGTCCCTCGATGACCTGCCGGGACAGGCCCGGCCAGTCCAGTTCCGGGCAGGCGGCCAGATGGGCGTTGTAGTTGCCCACGGCGCCGTTGAGCTTGGCCGGCAACGGCACCGCGGCGAAGTCGTCGCGGCGGGCGCAGAGCCGGTGGACGAAGTTGGCCAGTTCCTTGCCCATGGTGGTGGGAGAGGCCACCTGACCGTGGGTGCGGGAAAGCATGGGGGCATCGGCGAGATCGTGGGCGAGGCTGGTCAGGGCGGCGATCACCCCCTCCATGGCGGGCAGCAGGACCTGATCCCGGCCGGCCTGCAGCATCAGCGCGTGGGCTAAGTTGTTGATGTCCTCGGAGGTGCAGGCGAAGTGGACGAACTCGACGTGATCGCGCAGCCCGGGGTGCTCTGCCAGCCGCTCCTTGAGGTAGTACTCCACGGCCTTCACGTCGTGGTTGGTGGTGTGCTCGAAAGCCTTGATGCGCAAGGCCGCCGTTTCGTCGAACTCGTCGATGATGGATTCGAGGTGGGCATTGGCCGTGCCGTCCAGTTCCGGCAGTTCCGGCAGTTCCGGGGCCCGCGCGAGGGCCTGAAACCAGCGCACCTCGGCCAGCACCCGAAAGTGCAGCAGGCCGAGTTCGCTGAAGATCGGGCGCAGCGCCTTGGTCTTGCTGCCGTAGCGGCCATCGATGGGCGAGATGGCAGTCAGGCTGGACAGGTCCATGTTCGTCTCCAGAACAGTTGGGTCGACGCTGAACGCTCAGCGCGGGTCAATGGGCGGACAGCTGATCGGTCAACCGGCTGGCAGCGGCCTGCACGGTGCGCCGACTGAACACCAGTCGCCAGCGGCGGCCACCGACCTGATACCAGAGCAGCGCCGAGCGCACTCCCGCCAGCAGCAGCGCTCGAATGCGTTCGGCGTTGCGCTCTTCCTGCAGGGCCTGCGCATTGCCCACCACCTGGATGCGCTGGGGCAGCGTCGACAGGGTGTCCTGATAGGCGCTGGCCAGGGCGCCGATGATGGTGGTGTGGCCGATGTCGAAATGCTGGAGCTGCTCCTTGACCCGCTTCATGCGGGTTTCCAGTTTCGCCTGCAGGGCAGGCTGGCCGGCGAAGCGCCGCTCCACGTGAACGATGTTCAGGGCATAGCGCAGGACCTCCGCATGGCTGCGCTGGCGGTCGCTGGCCAGGGCGTCCCGCATCAGCAGCAGGCCGAGGCGAACGCCACGGGGGCCGCCGAACACGTCCGCTACCGCTTCGGGGGTCTCGACGAAGAGACTTTCGAGACTGCTGCGATAGGCCTGTTCGTCGACGCTGCGGCCATGGGCCACATCGGCCACCAGGGCGCCGACCTGAAAGACGCCGGCCAGGGCCAGGGCGCGATCTTCTGCGGTGTAGTTCAAGCGGCACTCCGGTGAGCGGGCAGCGAGGCGTCGCGTCCGCGGCTGCTGATCACGCCGCCGCCCAGGCACACCTCGCCAGCGTAGAAGCAGACGAACTGCCCCGGCGTGACGGCCCGTTGCGGGGTATCGAACTGCACCAGCAGGCTGCCATCTGCCCGTCGCGATGCCCGGGCCGGCTGATCCGCCTGGCGATAGCGAATGCGGACACTGCCCCGCCACGGCAACTCCGGAGCCAGCCCGACCCAGGACGGGTTCTCGCAGACCAGCCAGTCGTGGTGCAGTGCCGGATGTCCGCTGCCCTGGGCGACGATGAGGGCGTTGCGCGCAAGGTCCTTGTCGGCTACGTACCAGGGCGCCTCGTCGGCGCCCCGGATGCCGCCGATACCCAGCCCCTGGCGCTGGCCCTGGGTGTAGTAGGCAAGACCCTGGTGGCGGCCGAGTTCCACGCCCTCGACGCTGATGATGGGTCCTGGCTGGGCGTGGATGTAGCGGGCGAGGAAGTCGCTGAAGCGCCGCTCGCCGATGAAGCAGATGCCGGTGGAGTCCTTTTTGGCGTGATTGTGGAACCCGGCCTCGGCAGCGATGCGGCGCACTTCCTGTTTGGGCAGTTCGCCCACCGGAAACAGGGCTTTCGCCAGCTGTTCACCGGGGACGGCGTGGAGGAAATAGCTCTGATCCTTGTTGGCGTCGAGGCCGCGCAGCAGTTCGGTGCTACCGGCGCACTGCCGGCTGCGCACGTAGTGTCCGGTGGCGATGAGGTCGGCACCGAGCATGGCGGCGTAGTCCAGGAAGACCTTGAATTTGATCTCCCTGTTGCAGAGCACGTCCGGGTTCGGCGTCCGGCCTGCACGGTACTCGGTGAGAAAGGATTCGAAGACGTTGTCCCAATACTCGGCGGCGAAGTTGGCCGTATGCAGGTGAATGCCGAGGCTGTCGGCGACGCGCTGGGCATCGGCGAGATCGGCCTTGGCGGTGCAGTACTCGCTGCCGTCGTCCTCCTCCCAGTTCTTCATGAACAGACCTTCCACCTGGTAGCCCTGCTGTTTGAGCAGCAGGGCGGCCACGGACGAATCCACACCGCCAGACATGCCGACGATCACGCGGGTGGATGCAGTCCCTGCACTGGAAGTCGTGGCAGCCATGGGTTCCGGGATTGGTGGGGTCGACGAGGCGCGGTATTGTAGCCACCCGAACCATGCCCGGCCACCTGCGTGGCGGCCCGGCCCGCAGTGGGAACCTCATGACCGAATCCACCGATGCAGCACCGCTGACCCATCTCGATGCCGCCGGCCGGGCGCGCATGGTGGATGTCTCCGAAAAGGACGTCAGCCGCCGCGTGGCCTTGGCCCGGGGCTGTGTGCGCATGGCGCCGGCGACTCTGGCGCGCATTCAGGAGGGGGGCGTGGCCAAGGGCGACGTGCTGGCGGTGGCCCGCATTGCCGGCATCCAGGCTGCCAAGCGCACCGGTGATCTGATTCCGCTGTGCCATCCGCTGCCGCTGTCGGCGGTGGAAGTGAATTTCGAGCCGGATGCGGACGGCGGGCGCCTGTGGATCGAGGCGCGCTGCATCATCGACGGCCGCACCGGGGTCGAGATGGAAGCCCTCACGGCCGTCAGCGTGGCCGCACTGACCATCTACGACATGTGCAAGGCCGTGGATCGGGGCATGACCATCGAGCAGGTGCAGCTGATGGAAAAACACGGCGGCCGTTCGGGCAGCTGGGTGCGGGAGGGCTCATGAGCAGCCTGCGCCTGCGCTATCTGGCCAGCTTGCGGGAACAGCTCGGCACCGCCGAGGAAACCCTCGATGTCCCGGCATCCGGTTGCGATTTCGAACAGGTGCTGGAAGCCCTGGGCCGCCGTCACGGTCCGTCGGCGGTGGCGGCCCTGAGCGCGGACAACGTGCGCGTGGCCTGCAATCAGGAACTGGTGGAGCGGGCCGGCCTGCGGCTGATGGCGGGCGACGAGCTGGCCTTCCTGCCGCCGGTGACGGGGGGCTGAGCATGCGCCTTACCGTGCGCATCCAGGCCGAGGACTTCGACGTTGGCCGGGAACAGGCCCTCATCGATGACGCAGGCGCCGACGTCGGCGGCGTGGTGAGCTTTACCGGACGGGTCAGGCGCTCCGCGGAGGACTCGAACGTCGTCGCGCTGGAAATCGAACACTACCCGGGGATGACCGAACTCAGCGTCGAAGCCGTGGCGCAGGAGGCGGGGCAGCGCTGGCCGCTGTCGGCCCTGACGGTAATTCACCGGGTGGGGCGACTCGAACCCGGTGCGCAGATCGTGCTGGTATTGGCCGCCAGCCGGCACCGGCAGGCCGCCTTCGACGCTGCGCGCTTCGTCATGGACTATCTCAAGACCCGCGCGGTGTTCTGGAAGCGCGAGGTTTACCCGGACGGGGCGCGCTGGGTCGAGTCCCGCGCGGACGATCATGCGGCCGCGTCGAAGTGGGCCGGCTTGGGCGCTTCGGATCACTGACCGGCGCATGCAGGGTTTCGGAACGCCAGCTGCCGGGACTCAGTCCGGTCAGCGTCCAGGGTCCGATGCGGGTCCGCACCAGTCTCAAGACCGGTACGCCGATGGCGGCGCACATGCGCCGGACCTGCCGATTGCGTCCCTCGTCCAGGTCGATTTCCAGCCAGCAGCACTTGCGTCCGGCCCGGGGGTGGACGGTCCGGGCGGGCAGGTCAGGGGTCTCGATACGCCGTGCGGCCAGGGCGCGTGCCGGACCGTCACGAAGCTCGACTCCACAGGTGAGCTGATCGATGGCGGCCTGTTCAGGAACGCCTTCCACCAGCACCTGATAGGTCTTGGGGAAACCGCTGCCCGGACGGCTGATGGTGGCTTGCAGGGTACCGCTGTCGGTGAGCAGGAGCAGGCCCTCGGAGTCCCGGTCGAGGCGCCCCACCGGATAGACATCGGCCAGCTTCAGCAATGATTTCAGGGTCGGGCGGTTCTCGGCGTCGGTGAACTGCGACAGCACGCCGTGGGGTTTCCAAAGCCGGATCAGGATCGCCAAAGTTGCTCCTTGGGTGACGCAGAGGGCAGGCCCCGGCAGACGCATATGCCGCGGGGGCGGCTGACAATGCTATACTGCCAGCCGGCAAAAGGCGTTCGTGATTCCCCGGGCATGGATCACCGCCCACACGGCTGCGCTGCAGGCAGCGGCAAAACCGGTGCGTCAGAAGCAGGCGGGTGAGCAGGCCTCAGTGATGAAGCTGCTCCCCGCCGTTGACGGACGAATGGCGAGCCGGTGGGCCCGTCAGCCCGACCTTGGACCTGCAGCCATGGGCATGGGGGTCCCGAGTCCACCGCCGTGCCCGCGATCGGCCCCCTGATCGTCGATGCCCTGGTCGGTAGCGGTGACCTCGACAGCTTGGCTGCCTTTGTCCCCCTGCTGGTTCTGATACTGGACGGATTGACCCGCTTTCAGGGTCTTGTAGCCGTCCATCTGGATGGAAGAGTAGTGCACGAAAAGATCTTCACCACCGCCTTCGGGCAGGATGAATCCATAACCCTTGGCGTTGTTGAACCATTTGACTGTTCCAGTTGGCATAGCTGTCCCTCCCCGGGTGCAAACGGCCTTACCCGGACACGGTGCCAACAGATGTTGGGCGGACACGCGCTATAATTGATTTGTACGCGAGCCGCGAAGCACCGACAGCAGTGCGGGTTTGCCCCCAGACGCACTCTGATTATAGTCATGGCTGCAGTCAAGCCGTGATATTAGGGTTGCCGTCCGTCCCAGCGGGCTGTGTTTTTCGGTTCTGGTCTTGAAATCCTGGGCATTGGTATCATGTTGGTGGATGTAGTGAGTGCAGCAGGCCGAAGCATGAGTGATTTCAGTCGCCGCCTGCCGCGCGCCGCGGGTCCTGGCGGTGGCTCGGATGAGGACTGGAAGGATGACGGTGATGGTCTGGCGGTGGACACCGCCAAGCCCAAGCTCAAGCGGCCGCCGATGTACAAGGTCATCGTTCTCAATGACGACTACACTCCCATGGAGTTCGTCGTCCATGTACTGGAACAGATTTTCGGCATGAACCGGGAGAAAGCGACCCAGGTCATGCTCACGATCCACACCATGGGCAGCGCAGTCTGCGGCATCTATCCGCGCGACATCGCGGAGAACAAATCGGAGCAGGTAAACAGATACGCGCAGGAAAACAACCATCCACTCATGTCCCAAGTAGAGATGACAGACTAAGCCCCGTATTCGGGATCATGAGCAGTTCGCCTGGAGTATCGCAGTCATGCTCAGCAAGGACCTTGAAGTCACCCTCAACCTGGCGTTCAAGGAAGCCCGGAGCAAACGGCACGAATTCATGACCGTCGAGCACCTGCTGCTGGCGCTGCTGGACAACAGCACCGCGGTACAGGTGCTGAAGGCCATCGGCTGTGACCTCGAGAAGCTGCGTGCCGACCTCGAAGAGTTCATCGACACCACCACGCCGCTGATCCCGGTGGGGGACTCCTCCCGTGAGACCCAGCCCACTCTGGGCTTTCAGCGTGTGCTGCAACGTGCGGTGTTCCACGTGCAGTCTTCCGGCCGCAAGGAAGTCACCGGCGCCAACGTGCTGGTGGCCATCTTCAGCGAGCAGGAGAGCCAGGCGGTCTACTTCCTGAAACAGCAGAACGTGGCCCGCATCGACGTGGTGAACTACATCGCCCACGGCATTTCCAAGGTGTCGGGCGCAGCCGACGGCGGTGAGCCGGCGCCGGAGCAGGAAGATGCCGATGTGGCGGGCGGCGAGCAGCCTGCCCAGTCGCCGCTGGAGAGCTTTGCCACCAACCTCAACGAGCAGGCCAAGGCCGGGCGCATCGATCCGCTGGTAGGCCGCGAGGACGAGGTGGAGCGTGTGGTTCAGATCCTCACCCGGCGCCGCAAGAACAACCCGCTGCTGGTGGGCGAATCCGGGGTCGGTAAGACCGCCATCGCCGAAGGTCTGGCGAAGAAGATCGTCGACGGGCAGGTGCCGGACGTCATCGAGGGCAGCATCGTGTTCTCGCTGGACTTAGGATCGCTGCTGGCTGGCACCAAGTATCGGGGTGACTTCGAGAAGCGCTTCAAGGCCCTGCTGGCGGAACTGAAGAAGACACCCAAGGCCATCCTGTTCATCGACGAGATCCACACCATCATCGGCGCCGGCGCCGCGTCAGGTGGGGTCATGGATGCCTCCAACCTGCTCAAGCCCCTGCTGACCTCGGGCGAGCTGCGCTGCATGGGCTCCACCACCTATCAGGAGTATCGCGGCATCTTCGAGAAGGACCGGGCGCTGTCGCGCCGCTTCCAGAAGATCGACATCAACGAGCCCGACGTGGAGGACACCTACAAGATCTTGAAGGGCCTGAAGTCCCGCTACGAGGACCACTACGGCCTGCGCTACACAGACAAGGCCCTGCGGACTGCCTCAGAGCTCGCGGCCCGTTACATCACGGACCGCTTCATGCCGGACAAGGCCATCGACGTCATCGACGAGGCCGGTGCCGCCAACAAGCTGCTGCCGCCGTCACGGCGCAAGAAGCAGATCGGGCCCGCCGAGGTGGAGCAGGTGGTGGCGAAGATCGCCCGCATCCCCTCCGCCCAGGTCACAACGTCCGACAAGGAAGCGCTGAAGGACCTGGACCACAAGCTGAAGATGGTGGTGTTCGGACAGAACGAGGCCATCGATACCCTGGCGTCCTCCATCAAGCTCGCCCGGGCCGGCCTGCGTGATCAGCAGAAGCCCATCGGTTCCTTCCTGTTCGCCGGTCCCACCGGGGTGGGCAAGACCGAGGTCTGCCGTCAGCTCGCGGGCATCATGGGTATCGAGCTTTTGCGCTTCGACATGTCTGAGTACATGGAGCGCCACACGGTGTCGCGCCTGATCGGTGCGCCGCCCGGCTACATTGGCTTCGATCAGGGCGGCCTGCTCACCGAGGCGGTCACCAAACACCCCCATTCGGTGGTGCTGCTCGATGAGATCGAGAAGGCTCATCCGGACGTCTTCAACCTGCTGCTGCAGGTCATGGACCACGGCACCCTCACCGACAACAACGGCCGCAAGGCGGACTTCCGCAACGTCATCCTGGTCATGACCACCAATGCGGGCGCCCAGGAAATGAGCCGGGCCAGCATCGGCTTCACCGAGCAGGACCATGCCCTCGACGGCATCGAGGTCATCCGCAAGCAGTTCACGCCGGAGTTCCGCAACCGCCTCGATGCGGTGATTCAGTTCAATCCGCTCGATCCCATCGTCATCAATACGGTGGTGGACAAGTTCCTCACCGAACTGCAGGCCCAGCTCGACGACAAGCGGGTGACCATCGAAGCGGATGAGGCTGCCCGCGCCTGGCTGGCCCGGGAAGGCTACGACGAGAAGATGGGTGCAAGGCCCATGCAGCGGCTGATCCAGGAGAAGATCAAGCGGCCTTTGGCAGAGGATCTGCTGTTCGGCAAGCTGTCGGACAAGGGCGGTACGGTGCGCGTGACCGTTCGCGACGATGTCCTGCATCTCGACGTGGAAGGTCCCGCCTGAGGCGGGGCCTGCTCCCTGCCTGAGAGAACAGGCACGAACCATCGCATTCGCAGGTCACGGCCGGCCCGACGCCAGGGCGTCGGCCACGGTGGCAGCGCGTTGGATCTGAAAGCTGTGGGAGCCCGCTTTGCGGGCGCTGGACAACCGGTAGAGCGGGGGGCTCTGTCAGCGTTCGCGGTAGGTAATGCGGCCTTTGCTCAGGTCGTAGGGCGTCAGCTCCACCTTCACCCGGTCGCCCGTGAGGATGCGGATGTAGTGCTTGCGCATCTTGCCTGAGATGTGGGCGGTGACCTTGTGGCCATTGTCGAGTTCCACCCGGAACATGGTGTTCGGCAGCGTGTCGACCACGGTGCCTTCCATCTCGATCTGTTCTTCCTTCGCCATGCGGCCTCGATCTCGGAAACTTGGGGGGGTTGCGCCTGGAGCGCGCGCAATTCTGCCCGAAGGGCGGGGAATTGGCAAAGCACGATATCGTGAACTTTTCGCAGCAGTGGTCTCAATGCGGCTGACTGGCTTGGCGGGCGGCCGCGTCAGGGGGCCTCGATCCAGCGCTCGCCCAGGAACATTTCAAGCGGGCGATAGCCGCTTTTGTAGCTCATCTTCTGGCACTGCTTGATCCAATAGCCCAGGTAGAGGTAGGGCAAGCCGAGGTCGACGGCATGCTGGATCTGCCAGAGGACGGCCTGCACGCCCAGAGAGCGCTCGTTGCGGTCGGGATCGAAGAAGGTGTAGATGGCCGAGAGGCCATCCTGAACCCGATCCATGACGGCCACCGCCAGCAGCGTGCCTTCGCTGCGGAACTCCACGAACCGGGTGTCGCTCCAGTCGCAGAGCAGAAAGGAGCGGAACTGATCCGGCGAGGGCGGGTACATGTCCCCATCCTGATGCCGCGCGCCGATGTAGCGGGCGTAGAGGTCGTAGTTCTCTGCCGTCAGCGCGGGCGCCGTGAGGCGCACCTCGAGATCCTCGTTGCGCAGCCACACGCGGCGCTGGGCACGGCGCGCTCGGAAGCGATCCACCGGGATGCGGATGGGGATGCAGGCAGAGCAATGCTCGCAGTGGGGACGATAGATGTGGCGGCCGCTGCGGCGAAACCCCAGGGATGACAGGGCTGAATAGAGCGGATTGTCGATGCGCGCCGCCGGGTCGACGAACAGGGTCGTGGCCTGGCGCGCCTCCAGGTAGCTGCAGGCATGCTTCGGCGTTGCGAAGAACTTGAGCTGGGCGAGATTGGTCACGTTGCAGAGCCCTGCAGGACAGACGACCTCAGTCTAGGCGAGGGCGCAGGCGCCCGCCAGTGTGGTGGCCCAAAGCTGCGGTGGAAGGCGCTGTCGTGGGGGCATTTCGCCGGGAGCGAAATGCGTCGCACGCAGTGCGCCGCGAAGCGGGACGCGCCGGGGATGGAGCGCTGCAGCTGGACTCTGGGAAAACCTGTGGGAAGGCTCCCGGAGCGGAGCGCAGGGGGCCGATCTGAATGATTTCGATGGAGGGTGACGCCATCGTTCCCCTGCGCTGCGCTCCGGGAAACTTCCCACGGTAGTCCTGCGCGCCGCGCAGGACAAACACCCGGACTACAAAACCCCCCGGGTAGGGGGAGCGGGGCGGGCGGTGAGGACCTTCAGTTCGGCTAAGAAGGCCGCGCGGCGCATGGGGCGGGCGCCGAGGGAGGCCAGATGGGGATTGTGGAGCTGGCAGTCCAGCAGGGGCATGTCCCAGGCCTGCATCTGCCCGAGCAGATGCACCATGGCCAGTTTGGATCCGCCGCTGCGCTGGCTGAACATGGATTCGCCGAAGAAGCAGCCGCCGATGGCGACGCCGTAGATGCCTCCGGCGAGCTCGTCATCGATCCAGACTTCCACTGAATGGGCCAGACCGAGTTCGTGCAGCCGGCCGTAGGCGAAGGCCATCTCCCGGGTGATCCAGGTGCCGTCACTGTCCGCACGGGGCGCGGCACAGCCTGCCACCACGGCATCGAAGGCCTGATCCATGGTCACCCGGTAGTCGCGCCGGTTCAGCCGCCGCCGCAGGGAGCGGCTGATGTGCAGCGTTTCCGGCCGCAGTACCGTGCGCGGGTCCGGTGACCACCAGAGGATGGGGGAGCCGGCCTCGTACCAGGGAAAGATGCCGTGCCGGTAGGCGAGTTCCAGGCGGGCGGGAGACAGGTCGCCGCCGGCGCAGAGCAGTCCCGGCGGATCGCGCAGCGCCTGCTCGGGCCGCGGAAACGCGAGTTTGCCCGAGGGCAGCCAGGGCAGCACGCTCATGATGCGATAGCCCTCCCGCGGTGATTCAACCGGCCGCCTGGACCTTGTTGCCTTCCTCGCCGCGGGCCAGGGCATCCAGATACTTTTCCGCATCCAGCGCCGCCATGCAGCCGAACCCGGCTGACGTAATGGCCTGCCGGTAGACGTGATCGGCCACGTCACCCGCGGCGAAGACACCGGGAATGCTGGTGGCGGTGGCATTACCGTCCAGACCGCTGTGGGTGATGATGTAGCCGCCGCGCATGTCCAGCTGACCTTCGAAGATGCCGGTATTGGGCGTGTGGCCGATGGCGATGAAGACACCGTCCACGGTCAGATCCCGCTGGCCGCTGCCGTCAGTGGCGGCGACCCGGGCACCGGTGACGCCGGAACCATCGCCCAGGACCTCGTCGAGGGTGTGGTTCCAGACCAGTTCCACCTTGCCGGCATCGGCGCGCTGGAACAGGCGATCCTGGAGGATCTTCTCCGAGCGCAGGCTGTCCCGCCGATGTACCAGGTAGACCTTGCTGGCCAGATTGGTGAGGTAGAGCGCTTCCTCGACGGCGGTGTTGCCACCGCCGATGACGGCCACCGGCTTGTCCCGGTAGAAGAAGCCGTCGCAGGTGGCGCAGGCGGAGACGCCGCGACCCTTGAACGCTTCCTCGGAGGGCAGGCCGAGGTAGCGCGCGGAGGCGCCGGTGGCGATGATCAGCGCGTCGCAGGTGTAGACCCCAGCATCGCCGGTGAGGCGGAAGGGTCGGCTTTCGAGGTCGGCAGTATGAATGTGATCGAAAATGGTCTCGGTGGCGAAACGCTCGGCGTGGGCCTGCATGTCCTGCATCAGGGCCGGACCCTGCAGCCCTTCGGCACCGGCCGGCCAGTTCTCGACGTCGGTGGTGGTGGTCAACTGCCCGCCGGCTTCCAGGCCGGTGATCACCGTGGGGTCGAGGTTGGCGCGGGCGGCGTAGATGGCGGCCGTCCAGCCGGCCGGGCCGGAACCTAAGATCAGCAGACGGCGGTGACGGACTTCGCTCATGCGCTCACTCCCTTGGCCGGAGCTTTGGCGCCTGCGGCCATCAGGGCGTCGATGAAGGGGGCGCCATGGCGGTGGGTGGAGATCATGGTCGCCAGGGTTTCACCGTGCTCGTTGACCGCATCGAGGTTGCGGCCGGCGGCGACGAACATGCGCAGGAATCGCCGGAAATCGCCTTCGCGCATGGCCTGATAGGCCTGCCAGAGCACGAAGAAATCGGCATCGAGGTCATCTTCGTGACAGGTGCGATGGAGGAAACTCTCGACGCGGGCGTCATCCCAGACTTCGTCGATGATCTGCTGCTTGTCGGGACGGCTGGCCATGGGGTGCTCACTGGATGGGAAGAAAGGCGGGCATGATACCCGTTTCGCCCGAACGGACAAATCGGCGCCGCCCGCGGCGCTGCGACGCATGAACTGGCCCTGAAGTGTGATCTCTAACAGACTGATTTGAAATGAAGAAATAGCAGCCGCGTCCGAATGGGCGTAGACTCACGACTGTTTCTCGAAGAGGGTAGGCCGTTGCCACAGAGAGGTGCCGCAGGCACTGCGCGGACGCAAAGCGTCGAGGCCGAGGGCAGCAGCGGCACCGGACGCCTGCTGACCCACGTCCGTCATGGTCTGCGCGAGGCCGGATTGATCCTGGCCCTGGCCGTCGCGGGCTGGCTGCTGCTGGCGCTGGTGACCTTTGCGCCGGAGGACCCGGGCTTCTCCCATACCGGCAGCCGGGAGGGGGTGGCGAATCTGGCCGGGGCCACGGGCGCCTGGGTCGCGGACGTGCTTTACACCCTGGTGGGGTGGTTCGCTTTTCTGCTGCCGGTGGCCTTCGCGCTGCTGGCGCTGCGGATGTTCTGGACCCGGCGCATGCCGGCCCGGGTGGATCGCCTGACCCTGGGCCTGCGCCTGTCCGGATTCATTCTGACCCTGGCCAGCGGCTGTGTGCTGGTAGATCTGCACGTGGTGGCCGGAACCGAGGCGATGCCCTCAGGATCCGGTGGCATCCTCGGCTGGTGGCTGGCGGAAGGGACTCACGCCACCTTCGGAGTGACCGGCGGCACGCTGCTGACTTTGGCCGTATTCCTGCTCGGCATCACCCTGTTCACCGGCCTGTCCTGGTTCGCCCTGTCGGAAGCGCTGGGGCGCGCGGCCGTGGCCGGCGTCACCGGACTGCACGGCCGGGTACAGGCAGTCCTGGCCCAGCGCCGTGAGAAGGCCGCTGCCCGCGCGGAACAGCTGCGGCGCCGGCAGCGGGTGGAAGTGGAGGTCGAGCGCAAACAGAGCCGGCCGAAGGTGGAGATCGCCAAGCCCACCGCGAAGATCGAGCCGGCACCGCGGGTGGAGAAGGAGAAGCAGCGCAAGCTCTTCGATACCCCCATTCAGGGTGAAGTGCCGCCCTTCGATCTGCTCGATGCCACCGAGTCCCACGAGCGGCGGACGGTGTCCGATGCCGCCCTCGAAGCGGTGTCGCGCATGCTCGAACTGAAGCTCAAGGACTTCGGCGTCGAGGTGGAGGTGGTGGCGGTGCAGCCGGGGCCGGTGATCACCCGCTATGAGATTCAGCCCGCCGCCGGAGTCAAGGTCAGCCGCATTTCCGGACTCGCCAAGGATCTCGCCCGTTCCCTTGCCGTGATCAGCGTGCGCGTGGTGGAGGTCATTCCGGGCAAGTCCACGGTGGGCATCGAGATTCCCAACGAGGATCGGGAGATCGTCCGCCTGCGGGAAGTCCTGGTGTCCAAGGAGTACGACAGCGCCAGCTCTCATCTCACCCTGGTGCTGGGCAAGGACATTTCCGGCAATCCCGTGGTGGTGGATCTGGCGCGCATGCCGCACCTGCTGGTGGCCGGCACCACGGGCTCGGGCAAGTCCGTGGGCGTGAATGCCATGCTGCTGTCGCTGCTGTTCAAGTCGTCGCCGGAGGACGTGCGCCTGATCCTGGTAGATCCGAAGATGCTGGAACTCTCGGTCTACGAGGGTATTCCGCACCTGCTGACGCCGGTGGTCACGGACATGAAGCAGGCCGCCTCGGCCCTGCGCTGGTGCGTGGCGGAAATGGAGCGGCGCTACCGGCTGCTGGCCAGCATGGGCGTGCGCAATCTGGCGGGCTACAACCGCAAGGTGAAGGATGCGGAAAAGGCCGGCGCGCCGCTGAAGGACCCGCTGTGGAAACCGCCCACTCTGTTCGAGGGCGAGCAGCCGCCGGAGGCACCAAACCTCGAGACCCTGCCGCAGATCGTGGTGGTCATCGACGAGTTCGCCGACATGATCATGATCGTCGGCAAGAAGGTGGAGGAACTGATCGCGCGCATCGCCCAGAAGGCCAGGGCGGCGGGCATTCACCTGGTCCTGGCCACTCAGCGGCCTTCGGTGGACGTGATCACGGGCCTGATCAAGGCCAACATCCCCACCCGCATCAGTTTCCAGGTGTCCTCGAAGATCGATTCCCGGACCATTCTCGACCAGGGCGGGGCTGAGCAGCTGCTCGGTCATGGCGACATGCTCTACCTGCCTCCGGGCACGGCGGTGCCCATTCGCGTCCACGGCGCCTTCGTTGCTGACGACGAAGTGCATCGGGTGGTGTCTGACTGGTGTCGGCGCGGTGAGCCCGACTACCTGCCCGAGGTGCTCGAAGGTCCGGTGGAAGGGGAGGCCGGCGGCAACGGTGGCAGCGGTGACACCGAGCAGGACGACCCGCTGTACGACGAGGCGGTGGCCTTCGTGCTGGAATCCCGGCGAGCCTCCATTTCGGCGGTGCAGCGCAAGCTCCGCATCGGCTACAACCGGGCGGCACGGATGATCGAAGCGATGGAAGCGGCTGGCGTCGTCAGCAGCATGGATACCAACGGCAGCCGGGAAGTTCTCGCCCCCGGCCGGGAGGAGTGATGTTTCGTTGTCTGGCCGGCGCTGCGCTGCTGTTTCTGGTGTCCTTTCCGTCTGCCAACGGTGATCTCAGCGCCGCCGAACATCTCGCTGAGCGCATGGGGGAACTCGAGCAGCTCGAGGCGGGTTTCTCCCAGCGTCTGGTGGACGGTCGCGGCATGGAACTGCGGCGGACCCGCGGCCGGCTGTGGGCCGAGCGTCCGGACCGCTTCCGCTGGGAAGTGGAGGCGCCCTTTGCCGAGGTGCTGATCGGGGATGGCCGGACGCTGTGGCTGTGGGATCCGGATCTGGAACAGGTCACGGTGCGGCCCTACGACGAGCGCCTGCAGGCGACACCGGCGCGGCTGCTGTCCGGGGCCGTGGATGATCTGCTGGAGGCCTTCGATGTCGACCGGCTCGCAGGCAGCGACGGTGCGGAGCGCTTCACCCTCTGGCCGCGGGCGAATGATGCCCTGTTCGAACGCCTGGAGTTCATGTTCGAAAACGGACAGCCGCGATTCCTGGTGATTCACGACAGCCTCGGCCAGCGCACCGACGTGGAGCTGATGGACGTCCGCACCGCATTTGCCGAGGACCCGGACCGCTTCCGTTTCGAGATTCCCGAGGGCGCCGACGTCATCCGCGAAACGTCGGAATCCGCCGGCAATGACTGAGTCCGACGCGCCGGCGGCGCCGCTGGCGGCGCGCCTGCGGCCGGATGCGCTGAGCGGCATGGCAGGTCAGCAGCACCTGCTCGGACTTGGCCGCCCCCTGGCAGGGATGATCGAACGGGGGCGGGTCCATTCCATGATTCTCTGGGGCCCTCCCGGCACCGGCAAGACCACCCTGGCGGGCATTCTCGCCGCCGCCTCCGGCCAGCGGCTGGTAGCGCTGTCGGCGGTGATGGCGGGGGTCAAGGACGTCCGGGCTGCTGTGGAGCAGGCCCGCCTCGATCGCGAGTCGGGACTCGGAACCATCCTCTTCATTGATGAGGTCCACCGCTTCAACAAGGCTCAGCAGGACGCCTTTCTGCCCTTCGTGGAAGACGGCACCCTGACCTTCATCGGTGCCACCACCGAGAACCCCTCCTTCGAGGTGCGCTCCGCGCTGCTGTCCCGAGCGCGGGTGTTCCGGCTGCGTTCCCTCACGCCCGAGGATCTCGCGGTCGTCCTCGAACGGGGGCGACGGCAGCTCGAGGCGGAAGCCGGGCCCTTGGCCATTGCGCCCGCGGCAGCGGAGCAGCTGCTTGCGGCTGCCGACGGTGATGCCCGCCGCTTGCTGAACCTGCTGGAGCTGGCGGCGGATCTGGCGCCGTCGGAGGGCGGGGCGCGCCGGGTGGACGCTGAGGTGCTGGCCGAGGTCACGGCAGGGGATCTGCGTCGCTTCGACAAGGGCGGGGACGTCTTCTACGACCAGATCTCGGCCCTGCACAAGGCGGTGCGCGGGTCGTCTCCGGATGGTGCCCTGTACTGGCTGCTGCGCATGCTCGACGGCGGTGCCGATCCTCTGTATGTTGCGCGCCGCATCGTACGCATGGCCAGCGAGGACATCGGCAATGCTGATCCCCGGGCCCTGGGTCTGGCGCTTGAGGCCTATAACGTGCAGGAGCGACTCGGTTCGCCGGAAGGGGAGCTGGCCCTGGCCCAGGCCGTGGCTTATCTGGCCCTGGCGCCGAAGAGCAACGCGGTCTACAGCGCTTACAACGCCCTGCTGGCGACGATTCGCGGCGGCGGCTCCATGGAAGTGCCGGTGCACCTGCGCAATGCACCCACCAAGTTGCTCAAGGAGATGGGGCACGGGGCCGAGTACCATTACGCCCACGATTGGCCCGACGCCTACGTGCCCGGAGAGTCCTACCTGCCGCAGGAACTGGCTGATCAGCGCTTCTACGCGCCGGTGGATCGGGGCCTCGAGCAGCGTCTGGCCCAGAAGCTCCAGTGGCTGCGTCAGCAGGATGAGGCCTCCACCTGGCAGCGCTGGGCGGCGGACAGCGGCGGCAAAAACAAGGATTGAAGCATGCTCGACCCGAAACTGATTCGCAGTGATCTCGATGGGGTGGCCGCCGGCCTGGCCCGCCGTGGCTTCGAACTCGACGTGCCCCGGCTGCGGGCGCTGGAAGAGAAGCGCAAGGCTCTGCAGGTCACCACCGAGCAGCTGAAAGCCGAACGCAATACCCGCTCGAAGTCCATCGGTGAGCTGATGAAGGCCGGTGAACGGGAGGCGGCCGAGGCCGCGAAGGCTGACGTCAATCGCCTGAAGTCCGAGCTCGAATCCGTGGAAGCGCAGTTCGACGCGGTGGCCGCGGAACTCGATGGCTACCTGGAGGGCGTGCCGAATCTGCCGGCGCCAGAGACCCCCGACGGTCCTGACGAGACGGCCAACGTGGAACTGCGGCGTACCGGAACGCCCCCTGCCTTCAACTTTCCCGTGCTGGATCACGTGGATCTCGGCGCCGGTCTCGGTGGCCTGGATTTCGAGACCGCCGTCACCATCACCGGCAGCCGTTTCGTGGTGATGCAGGGCGCCATCGCCGGGCTGCATCGGGCACTGGCCCAGTACATGCTGGACAAGCACACCCGCGAGCATGGCTACACCGAGGTCAACGTCCCGGCCATCGTCAACGGTGCGTCGCTGCGCGGGACCGGGCAGCTGCCGAAGTTCGGCGCCGATCAGTTCCGCCTGGAAGGGGATCAGGACTACTGGCTGGCGCCCACGGCGGAGGTGCCGGTGACCAACATGGTCCGGAACCGGATTCTCGATGCCGACGCGCTGCCGCTGAAACTCACGGCCCACACGCCCTGCTTCCGCAGCGAAGCGGGCAGTTACGGCAAGGACACCCGCGGCATGATCCGCCAGCACCAGTTCGAAAAGGTGGAGCTGGTGCAGATCGTTCACCCGGATGCCTCCTGGGCGGCGCTGGACGAACTGGTGGGGCATGCGGAGGCCATCCTGCAGGGCCTGAATCTGGCCTACCGGTCCATGGATCTCTGTGCCGGGGACATCGGCTTCTCTGCGGCCCGGACCATTGATCTGGAGGTCTGGCTGCCGGCCCAGGGCTGCTACCGGGAGATCTCCTCCTGCTCGAACTTCCTGGACTTCCAGGCGCGGCGGATGCATGCCCGGTTCCGGAGCCCGGAACGCAAGGGAACGGAGCTGCTGCACACGCTGAACGGCTCGGGGCTGGCAGTGGGCCGGACCCTGGTGGCGGTGCTGGAGAACTATCAGCAGCAGGACGGCTCGGTGGTGGTGCCGCCGGTACTGCGCGGTTACATGGGCGGGCTGGAGGTCATCGAGCCGCGTTGAGGCCGTTGTGCGAATCTTCGCAGCAGCGATCTCGATGGCGCGCAGTGGAGGCAGCGACGTCAGTTTCGCTCAAGCGCGTCGAGATCGGCCCAATCGCTGTGCGATTAGGGCCTTCCCACAAGCAAGGGCGCTGCCAACTGTGGGAGAGCGCTATTTCGCGCAGCGAAATGCGCCGATTTCGATGACGTCGAGCGAAGGCAGCGCATTCAGCTGCGGCAGAGCGGAGCGAGATCGGCCCAATCGCTGCGTGGTTAGGGCCTTCCCACCGGGTGGGCGACCCCAGTTTTTGCTTCCTCGGAACCGATGTCATGGACTACTTCCCGATATTCATCGATATCCGCGCCGCGCGCTGCGTGGTCATCGGTGGCGGTGAGATCGCCCTGCGCAAGGCGGAAGCACTGGCCCGGGCAGGGGCGGCGGTGGAGGTGATCGCGCCGGAGATTCGTGCCGAGCTGCGCGAGCTGGCGACTTCCAGCGGTGGGGCTTGTGCCGAGCGCGGGTACGAGCCGGAAGATCTCCATGGTGCCCGGCTGGTGGTGGCGGCCACTGACGACGGCGCGGTGAATCGCGCCGTGTCCGAGCATGCCCGGACGCTCAACATTCCCGTCAACGTGGTGGATCAACCGGATCTCTGCACCTACATCGTCCCCTCCATCGTCGATCGCTCGCCGCTGGTGATCGCCCTGTCCAGCGGTGGCGCCTCGCCGGTGCTGCTGCGCCTGCTGCGGGAGCGTCTGGAGCGCATGTTTCCGGCCGCCTACGGAGAGCTGGCCCGGCTTGCGGGAAGTGCCCGCGAGCGGGTGCGGGAGGCAATCCAGGATGGCGACGGGCGACGGCGGTTCTGGGAGCGGGTGCTCGAAGGTCCGGTGGCCGAAGCGGCGGTCAGTGGCCGCATGGAGCAGGCTCGGACCTTGCTCGATGCCGAGATCGAAGCCGGATCGGTGGCCGCAGATCGCGGTGGTGAAGTCTGGCTGGTGGGCGCCGGTCCGGGTGATCCCGATCTGCTGACCCTCAAGGCCCTGCGGCTGATGCAGCGTGCCGACGTGGTGCTGCACGACAATCTGGTGTCGCCGCAGATTCTCGATCTGGTGCGCCGGGACGCGGAGCGCATCTACGTGGGCAAGCGCCGGGCCCTGCACGCGGTACGTCAGGAAGGCATCAATGCGCTGCTGCTCGAACATGCCCGGGCCGGCAAGCGGGTACTGCGTCTGAAGGGCGGTGATCCCTTCGTGTTCGGCCGCGGAGGCGAAGAGATTGCTTCGCTGGCGGCGGAGGGCATTCCGTTTCAGGTGGTGCCGGGCATCACCGCCGCCAATGGCTGCGCCGCCTATGCGGGCATTCCGCTCACCCATCGCGACTACGCCCAGTCGGTGCGCTTCGTCACGGGTCACCTGAAGGACGATTCCGTCAATCTGCATTGGCCGGAACTCTCGGAGCCGGGGCAGACGCTGGTGGTCTACATGGGCCTGGTGGGTCTGGAAGTCATCTGCTCGGGGCTGATCGAACATGGCCGTGATCCGGCGACGCCGGTGGCCCTGATCGAGCGCGGCACGCTGCCTGAACAGCGGGTGATCACCTCGACCCTGGCGGATCTGGCCGGCCGCCTGGCCACCCTGGAAGTGCACGCGCCAACGCTGCTGATCATCGGCGAAGTGGTGCGGCTGCGGGACACTCTGGCCTGGCGCGATGTCGCGGCCGTGCCCGGCGGTGGGGCATGATCCCCCGCGTCCTGATCGGCACCGCCATCGTTCCTGACACCCGCAGTGAGCTGCGGCTGTATCAGTCCGGCGAGCTGTTCTCCATCAAGATTCCCGGCCGTGGCGACCTGATGAACAGCCGGGCCCACGGTTCGGAGCGGGCCCTGGCCGATCTCGCCACGTCACGTCTCGCAGACCGGTCTCAGGCCCGGGTGCTGGTGGGCGGCCTTGGCATGGGCTTCACCCTGGCCGCGGCGCTGGATGCGCTGGGACCGGATGCCGAGGTCGTCGTGGCGGAGCTGGTCCCGGAAGTGGTGGACTGGAATCGCGGTGCCATGGGCACACCTTCCGGACATCCCCTGGAGGATCCGAGGAGCAGGGTCTACGTTGGCGATGTCGGTACCTTGATTCGGGCCGAGCCCGCAGGTTTCGACGCCATCCTGCTCGATGTGGACAACGGACCGGAAGCGCTGATCCGGCGCGAGAACGACTGGCTCTATTCGCCCGCAGGTCTGCAGGCCACCCGCGCCGCGCTGCGCCCGGGCGGGATCCTGACGGTGTGGTCGGCGGGGCCGGATCGGCGCTTCAGCAAGCGCCTTGCCCAGGCGGGATTGCAGGTCGAAGAGGTCACGGTGCGGCCCCATCGTGCCGGCAAGGGGCCCCGTCATCATATCTGGATCGCCCAGCCTCTGCGCTGAATCGTCCCTGTGCTCAGTCCGCCTTCGGGCCGCCAGCCGGTTCGAGCTTCATACCCGACCACAGCAGATCCGTGAGGTGTTCGGTGACCACGGCCTGATCGGCCGTCTCCTCACGCAGCCACCACAGGGTGACGTAGTGCAGCGCGCCCACGAGACCGAAGGACCATACCGTCGCCACCTCCGGGTCGGCGCCGTGAGTGGAGCGAAAGGCTGCAATACCCGCCGCGAACTGCTGTGCCGTCCGGTCTGCCAGCAGCAGTGACTGTTCGAGCTGGCCGTCGCCGGTGACGCCGGCCGTGACGTAGAGGTACAGATTCCGCTCTGCCCTGGCGTGCTGCAGATAGCCGGCCACCAGGCGCCTGAGTGCATCTTCCGTGCTGCTTGCCGCCGCCACGTCCCGCTCGACTTCCACGGCCATACGCTGTGCGAGGCGCTCTGCCAGGGCGTAGACCAGGGCGTGGCGGTCGCCCACGCCCCGATAGAGGATGGGTTTGGTGACCCCCGCTTCGGTGGCGATGGCTTCCAGGGACACCCCGGTCCCGGCCTCGCGGATCAGCCGCTCGGCGGCCGTGAGCAGGGTCTCCCGGTCGGCCAGGACACCGTCGCGAAGCGTACGGCCGGCGGGGCGACCGGGGGGCCGGACGGCCTGCGGCTTGCGCTTGGATGATGGGTTTCCGGCCTTCATGATTTTTAATTACTCATGGTAGATTCGGTGGCAACTTCCATATTAACCTGAAGCCTCGATCACAAAGGGAGAAGAAGGCCATGTCTGCCGTCGAGAAATCGGTACCGGTTCACCTGCGCGGCAACGGCCGCCCGGTGGCCGAAGAACGCACGCTCGAAAACCTCGAAGTCGTCGGGTCCATCCCGCCGGAGCTCGACGGGCGCTATGTCCGCAACGGGGCCAATCCCCTATCCGGGTTCAGTGCCCATCCCTTCTTCGGTGACGGCATGCTGCACGGTGTCCGCCTGCGTGACGGGCGGGCGCAATGGTACCGCAACCGTTATGTGCAGACGCCCTTCATCCGTGATCCGGAGCGCGACATGCTCGATCCTTCGGCTGCCCGTGACATGACGGCCTCGAAGGCCAACACTCACGTGGTGGGTCACGCCGGCAGGATCCTCGCCCTCGAGGAGGGTCACTTTCCCTACGTGGTGGACGGCAATCTCGAAACCGTGGGGCCGACGGATTTCGACGGCAAGCTGCCGGGCTCGTTTACCGCTCATCCGAAGATCTGCCCGGTCACGGGCGAGATGTTCGCCTTCGGCTATTCGGCCATGCCGCCCTACCTGCGTTATCTGCGGGTGGCGGCGGATGGCCGGATGGTGCAGACGGAAGACATCAGCGTCGGCGGGCCGACGATGATGCATGACTTCAATCTCACCCGGAATCACGTCATCTTCATGGATCTGCCGGCGGTCTTCGACCTGTCGCTGGCCATGCGTGGCGATATGCCGATCCGCTGGGACGACAGCTATCCGGCCCGGCTCGGGGTCATGCCGCGGGACGGGGGAGACGCGGACGTGCGCTGGTACGACATCGATCCCTGCTACGTCTTCCACCCCATGAATGCCTACGAGGAAGACGGCCGCATCGTCATCGACGTGGCCCGCTTCAGCCACATCTGGCGCGACTCTTCCATGGACTTCCCGCTGCCGAACCTCTGGCGCTGGACCCTCGATACCCGCAGTGGGCAGGTGCGCGAGGAGCAGGTGGACGACCGCCCGGCCGAGTTCCCGCGGGTGGCGGACGACCGCATCGGTCTGAAGCATCGCTACGGCTACATGATGGGCATGACTGCTGCGTTCGGTGCCGATCCCATGACGACCAGCGGCACCCTGCTCAAGTACGACCGCGAGCGGGGCAGCTGTACGGAGCTGTCCCTGGGCCGGGGCTGCACGCCGGGTGAGCCGGTGTTCGTGCCGGCGGCCGGTGCGGCGGACGAGGACGCAGGCTATCTGATGACCTTCGTCCATGATGCCGATAGCGACAGCAGCCGGTTCGTGATCTTCGATGCGGCGAGCATGGACGCGACGCCAGTGGCGAGTATCGCCCTGCCGCGCATTCCTTCGGGCTTCCACGGCAGCTGGATCCCGGCGGCGGTGGCAGATTGAGCCTGAAGCCTGGAGCGATGCGGGAGGACGTGCAGGCTTTGCCGGGAGACGGCGGACCCATTGAGGCCGTGTTCTTCGATCTCGGCGGCACCCTGTTCAGCTATGGCGGTCGCCTTGGCGGCGGTATCAAGGGTGTGGTGCAAGCCGTCGGCATCGAGGCTGCGCCTGAAGACATCGGCCGTGCCTGGCGCGGTGCGGCGGATCGTGCCGGCGAGTTCTACGGCCGGCAGTCCTACTTCCTGCATCGGGACCTGTTCCGCAGCACGCTGGCGCATTTCCTCGAGCACTTCGGCCATGGCTTGGATGAGGCCGTCTTCGCGGCGTTTCATGAACGCCAGCTGCAGGGGCTTCTTGAACACATGCCGCTGCGGGAAGACTGCCGGGGGACCCTGACGGCGCTGCGCGAGCGGGGACTCTACGTGGCTTTGGTGTCCAACATCGACGACGACTATCTGTATCCGCTGCTCGATCGCCACGACCTGCTGTCGCTGTTCGACCACTGCACCAGCTCCGAGGAGGCCCGCTCCTGCAAGCCCGATCCGGAGATTTTCCGCCATGCCCTCGGCAAGGCGCAGCGCGGTCCGGAAAGTGCGCTGTTCGTGGGTGACTCGCTGCATCACGACGTCGCCGGGGCCCATCGGGTGGGCATGCGCAGCGCGCGCATCGTCGAAGACGGTGTGGCAACGCCGCTGACCCATGGTCTGGAAGTGGTGGCCGAACCCACCTTCGAGGTGCGTTCCCTGCAGGCGCTGATCGGGATTATCGATGATGCCAACGCCCGCTGAATTCATGCCGGAGTTGCCAGAGGAACTCACCGCCGAGTGGCTCACGGAGGTCCTCGGGGTCGAAGTGGAGGCCGTCGAACAGACGGTTCTCGGCGAAGGCCAGGGATTCATGGGTGACATTCTGCGCCTGTCGCTGCACAGCGCCGAGAAGGCTGCACCGGCCAGCGTGATCGCCAAACTGCCCAAACGCGCCAATCGCGGCATGGGTGAGATGATCGGGGTCTACGAGCGCGAGATCATGTTCTTCCGCACCCTGTCCGAAGAAATGCCGGTGCGGATTCCGAAGCTGGTCTATGCGAACTTCGATCGGGACCGGGGTTCCGAGAACCAGGAGAAGATCCTGCGTTTTCTTGATCGGATGCCGCGTTTCCTGATCGGGGCCATCGCTGCGGCCGGGGCGCGGATCGCTGCCGGCAAGCAGCGTCGCTACGTGCTGCTGTTGGAGGATCTGGCACCCATGCAGCCTGCGGATCAGCTGGCCGGTCTCGACGCCGACGGCTGCAAGCGGGTGCTGGAAGCCATCGCACCCATGCATCGCCATTTCTGGCGCAGCGAACGGCTCAAGGGGCACTTCTGGCTGCTGCCCTTCGATGTGGATGCACGCCTGCGTCATGGGCGCTTCCGGCAGAATCGGGAGCGTTTCGCCGCCAGTCTCGACGTGGATCTCAGCCAAACGCTGGCCTGGCTCGACCCCAACGGTGAAGCCCTGGTGCGCCGCTTCGTCGCTGAGGCTCCGGAGACCCTGGCCCACTGCGATCTGCGCCTGGACAACGTCATGTTCGGCGCCGACGACTGTGCCTTCATCGACTGGCAGCTTCTGCGGCGGGCACCGGCGGCGCTGGACGTGGCCTATTTCCTCAGCGGGGCGCTGCATGAGGACTGTGGTGCGGACGCCGAGCAGGAGGTGCTTGAGCACTATCACCGGGTCCTGGACATGGACGACTATGATTTCACCGCCTTCGAGCGCGATTATCAGCGCGCCATGCTCATGCATCTGGCCATGCTGGCGAGTACCGATGAGGTGGATTTCGGCAATGAGCGCGGTGACGCCATGATGCAGGCCTGGATGCGCCGGCTCACGGCCCGTGTCCGCGACATCGATCCGGCAGCACTGATGGCCTGACCCGGGCTGCTGTACCCGAGTCGGGTTCTGCATATCTTCAAGCGTAGCGACAGATGAGCGCCCGGATCTGCTGCGACTGGAAGGGCTTGGCGAGACGTTCGTTGGGCACCCGGTCGAGGTAGGCGTGGGCCGCTGGCGTGAAGGCGCCGCCGGAGATGAACACGACGCGGCGGGCGAGGTCTGGAAAGCGGCGATCGAGTTCGCTGTGGAAATCAATGCCGGACATCTCCGGCATCATCAGATCGCAGAGAATCACGTCATAGCGATGGCCGTCGTCGAGCAGCGCCAGCGCATCCCGGGCGGCGGTGACGGTGGTGACGTCGTGACCCTTGAGGACCTTCCCCAGAATGGTGCCGATGGCCGGCTCGTCGTCGACCACGAGCACCTTGGCACGGACAGCAGGGTCAGGGTAGTCGCCGCGGGCTGCTGAAGATTCTGCCGCAGCCGGCGTGTCGGTGATGTCTGCGGCGGCGCTGGCTGCCGGCAGCAGGACTTCGAAGCTGGCGCCCCGTCCGGGAAGATTGCGCCCCGTCAGGCTGCCGCCGAGGCTTTCGACGATGTTGTGGCAGATGGACAGTCCCAGGCCCGTACCGAGGCCGACGGGCTTGGTGGTGAAGAACGGATCGAAGATCCGCGGCAGGATCTCCTCCGGAATGCCCGGGCCGGTGTCTTCGATGCGGATGAGGGCCCGGCCTTGGTCATCGGTCGCCGTCACGACACGGATTTCGTGATCGCCCCCGGCACCCTCGCCGATGGCGTGGGCAGCATTGACCAGCAGGTTGATGAACACCTGTCCGAGGCGGGCGTCGTCGGCTTCCACCGGCGGGATGGGACTGTCCTCACGCTGCAGACGGCCCCGATGGCGGATCTCGTTGATGGTCATGTTGATCGCGACGTCGAGCAGCGGGCGGATCTGAATCACCTGCCGCTCCTCCTTCTCGGCGCGGGAGAAGGTGCGCAGCCCACCGACGATCCTGCGGATGCGCTCGGCGCCTTCCTGGGCGTCGGCTGCCATGGCCAGAACATCATCGAGGCGTTCGTTGGGCAGCGTGTCCCGGAGCTCCACGAGGTCCTCGATCAGCAGGGCGAGGTTGCCGGTGACATAGGCCAGGGGGTTGTTGATTTCGTGGGCGACGCCGGCAGCCAGCGTACCCACCGAGGCCATGCGATCGGCAAACATCAATTGCCGCTGCAGATGCTGCTGGCGTTCGATGGCTCGCTGCAGTTCAGCCTCCGCCTCCTTCTGGGCCGTCACGTCCCGGGCGGCGGCGTACACGAGCCCTTTGTCCGGCTCGGCCACGGAACGCCATTCGAACCAGCGGTAGCTGCCGTCCTTGCACAGGTAGCGATTGAGCAGCGGCCCCAATTCACCGCCGTCGCGCAGCCGGCCACGACCGGCCAGCGTCGCTTCCCGGTCTTCGGGATGCACGAATTCGATGCTCGGTCGCGACATCAGCTCCTCGTGGCTCCAGCCCAGCGTGCGGCTCCAGGCGGGATTGATGCGCTTGAAGTAGCCGTCGAGCCCGGCCACCGCAACGTGGTCCAGTGCCATTTCGAAGAAGTCGTTGGCAATGGCCGTCAGCTGCAGCGAGGACGCATCGCCAGCCGTTGATTCCTGTCCATCGACCATGATGGCGTCTGAGTCTCCTGTGGGGCTGACCGTGGGGCTGGCCGTGGGGTGGGCCGGGGCCGCAACGCCTTGCGGTCGAACGCCGCCAGCCTTGCAGCTCGTTAACGGGCGCAGTTTAGTTCACCGCGAGTGTGTTGGCCTCAGGTTGTGCCTTCGCGTTCGCTCCACAGGCGGGTGGCGGTGATCCCGACGACGAAGATGATCATGGATACCGCGAGCCCGGGTACGAAACCCGCGCGAACGCCGGCCAGATCCACCAGGGTCCCGAGCAGGATCGCGCCGAGGGGGGCAGCGGAGAGGGTGCCGAGGATGAAGATGCTCAGCACCCGCGAGCGGTGGGCCTCGGGGGCGCCACTCTGCACCATCATGCGGGCGGTGGTGCTGGTGATGCCCATGTTCATGCCCCAGCCGATGGTGGCGGCAATCATCAGCCACAGGGGAGGCTGAGCCCAGAGGATGGCGAAGAGCACCACCCGGGTGATCTGCATGATGAGGAACAGCCGCCCGGGCCGGGCCATGGGCACGAAGCGCAGCAGGCCCAGGTTGGAGGCGATGCTGCCGGCGAAGAAGACGATGACCAGGATGGCCAGCAGGGCCGCATCGGCGGCGTAGACCCGGGTGACGAGGAAGGGATAGACCACGAACCAGGCACCCGCGTTGAAGATGCTGGAGAGGAAGTTGAGGCCGATGACGTCACGCACGTTCGGCGTCCGCCACAGCACCCGGAAGCCGTCGGCCAGTTCCCGCAGGGGTTTGGATGGCCGGCTCGTGGCCGGCATGCGGGTCAGGCCCGGCGCGATGATGGCCATGGCCAGCGCGCCGCTGCCGAACAGCAGGGCCTGGGCGACGAGGATCCACTGCAGGCCGAAGGTGTCGATGCGGCCGCCGAGCCAGGTTCCGGCCAGACCGATGGTGGCGGAGACCGTGGTGGTCAGCACCACCGTGCGGTGAATGTGGCCATGGGTGACGCGGTTGAGGAGGGCGGAGCGGGGCGGTTCGGAGAAGCCCGCCACCGCGGCCACACAGATGCCGAACAGGATCACGGAGAGGTAGCTTAGACCCACCGCGGCCGTGCCGGCGGCCATCAGCAGCGGCGGCGCAAAGGCGAGCAGGTGGATGCCGATCAGCAGGCTGCGACCATCACGGCGGTCGCCGATGCTGCCGCCGAAGAGCATCAGCGCGAAGCCGGGCAGGGCAATCAGGAACTGTGCGAGACCCACCCGCGTTCCCGGTTCGGCCAGGATTCCCACCAGCATCCAGGTGACGAGGAACTGCTGCAGGTTGACTCCCGCCATCCACAGCGCGCTGCCGCCGAGGTAGCCGGCAAAGTCGCGGCGCCTGGGCAAAGGCTGGGGCGAGAAATCGGAGGTACTGCTCACGACGGGCGTTTCAGGCCGTGGGAGTCGGATTGCCGGGATGCAGCCATGGGGATGGTCCGGGACGACGGAGTGATGGAGCGTCCGCCATCGCCACCTGATGCCGGACCCTGTGCGCGCTTAAGGGAACGCCACGCAATATCCCTCAACCGACGGTCTGACGAAAGCCCTGACGAGGCAAACAGTGGGGGCGGCCTCGGGCGAAGCGACGGGGCCGGCCCACGTGTAAACTCCGGGGCAGAGTGCAAACGGCAGCGCTTCGTGTCGAGTATGGGCAAGGCTGTCCCGGATGGGGATCGCTGCATGGTGATGAGCAGAAGGAGGGGGCAATGACGACTGGACAGACCCGGGCCATCAAGGTGATCGCCATCGTGCTGGCCGTTTACGTGGGCATCGTGGTGGTGTTCGAATCGCTGCTGGGCTACTTCCAGCCCGAGGGTGGCAACACCGTGGTGATCACCACCACGGCTGATGGCCGCTCCCATGATCGGGTGCTGACCCTGCTGGAAAGGGGCGATGAACTCTACGTGGCGGCGAATCACTGGCCGCGAGCCTGGTACAAGCGCGCTCTGGACAATCCGGAGGTTCAGCTCACCATGAATGGCGAGCGCGCTGACTATCGCGCCGTGCTGATGACGGGCAGCGAGCACGACCGCATTGCCGAAGAGTTTGCGGTGGGGCTGTTCTTCCGCTTCCTGACCGGATTCCCGCCGCGCTATTTCGTCAGGCTCGATCCCGTGGCCGCGCCTCCGGCGGGAGCCACGGACGACGCAGTGCCCTCGCAGGATGCAGAAGCCTGGGATGAAGCAGAAGCCATGGCAGATGTTTGAGCCCCGACTTGGCCGACGCGCCGTCGCTCGGGCCCATGCGGATGGTGATCCGACCCCATGAAAATCGCGTTATGCGGTGCCAACAGCAATGTCGGTCAGAACCTGCTCGCGCATGTGCTGGCCGCCGCCGACATCACCGCCGTGGCCATGGTGCGGTCGCAGCGGGCTGCAGACGCCCTGCCGGCATCCGATCGCATCCGGCCGGTGGTGGCGGATTACGAGGACGCGGCTGAACTCGCTCGACACTTCGAGGGCGTGGACGCCGTGGTGCACCTCGCGGGCGTCCTGTTCGAGGCCCGGGGCAGCAGCTATGCCCGCG
The DNA here is from genome assembly GCA_020832085.1 of Gammaproteobacteria bacterium. Taxonomy (GTDB): domain Bacteria; phylum Pseudomonadota; class Gammaproteobacteria; order Pseudomonadales; family Azotimanducaceae; genus SLTB01. The sequence goes on from JAFIFJ010000044.1 coordinate 61,876, forward strand.
CCAACGTGGCCACAACGGCCGCAGTGGTGGCGGCGGCCAAAGCGGCGGGCGCCGGGCAGGTCATTTTCATCAGCGCGCTGGGCGCGGCGTCCGGTTCAGCCAATCCCTATCTTCGATCCAAGGGCGAAGCCGAAGACCTCGTTCGGGCCAGCGGTTTGCCGGGGACCATTCTGCGTACCCCCATGCTGCTCGGTCCGGGCAGCGCGGCCGCCTCTGCGCTGCTGCGCAGTGCCTCCCGGAGCCAGGCCTGGGTGCTGGGCGGTGGCCGTCAGATGCTCCGCCCACTGGATCTGGATGATCTCAGTCGAGCCATTCTCAACGTTGTCCGACAGCCGCCCGGCGGGGTCGCTACCTGGGAACTCACCGGGCCTGAGCCGATCACTCAGGAGGCGCTGATCCGCCTCATGGGAAGCCTGCAGGGCCGCTCCGTTCGGGTCCGCGCGGTACCGGTAGGGCTGGCGAAGTCAGTGGCTGCTGTAGTGCATGCCGTCACCGGTGGCGGGGCATCTCCTGCGGTCATCGACGTGATCACGGCGCAGGAACAGGTGGCTGAAAACGGCGATGCCAAGTTGGGTATCGAACTCACGCCGCTGCAGGCGACTTTGGGCAAACTCATCGGGAACGATTCATGACCGATCCACAACCCATGCCGGACCCCACTCCCACACCCGCCGCCCGCAACAGGCGCAGCGCCCTCGGCAGAGCGTTCTTCCTCCTGATCACGGTGGCCTGTTTCGCGTATCTCTACTTCCGCCTGCAGGGTGCGGCCAGTCGTGAAGGCATGACGCTGGTGGCCTACATGACCGACGTCTTCGCCAACGTCCAGTGGCTGCCCTGGCTGCTGCTGATGATGAGCTACTCCTGCTTCTTCTTCCTGATCGACACGCTGGTGGTCACCCGCGCCCTGAACTGGTTCGTGGTGCGGATACGCTATCGGGACATCCTGCCGATTCGCGCCAGTGCCTACATCATCTCGGTTTTCAACGAACAGATCGGCAAGGGGGCCATGGCCTACTACCTCAATCGGCGGGACGGGGCGCCGGGGTGGGAAGTGACCTCGGTGATGCTGTTCATCATGTTCTGCGAGTTCTTCTACCTGTTGCTCTGGGCCACGATGGGCTACTTCTTCAGCAGCAGCGTGCTGCCGGACGTGTTCGTGATGATTCCCATCATCGCGGTGGGTGCCGCAGTGTTCTTCGTGCTGTGGAACCTCTATTTCAGCGGTGTGCTGCTGCCGAACAATCAGCTCAAGGAACGACGGCTGCTGCACGCCTTTCGCCGGGCGCGATTCCGCCACTACCTGATGTTCTTCCTGCTGCGCTCGCCGGCCCTGCTGGCGGCAGTCTTCGTCTACAGCACCGCCCTGAACCTGTTCGGAGTGGAAGCGACCTTCCTCGGGCTGCTGGGCTTTCTGCCGGTGATCTTCTTCGCCGCCTCGGTGCCCACGCCCATGCGGGCGGCTGCGATCACCCTCTGGGTGGTGCTGTTTCCCGACAACGAAGGGCAGATGGCGGCCTTCGGCTTCGTGCAGCACAACTTCTTCATTCTCTTCAATGCCTTGATCGGCCTGCTGTTCTGGAAGCGCGCCCAGCGGGAGCTGTTCGGGCCGGTGGGGAGCAGGCCGGCCGCATGATCGCGCATGCCTTGACCGGGCTGCGATTGCTGCTGGTGGCGCCCACCGTCCTGGGATTCGCCAGGCCGGACCTGCTGGCCCCGATCTGGCTGCTGGCGTGCATCCTGCTGGCCATCGCCACGGATCTGCTCGATGGCGTCGTCGCCCGGCGCCTGGGCACGGCCTCGGCAGCCGGTCAGCTCTTCGATCACGGCACGGACTGCCTGTTCGTGACGGCAGCGCTGGCTGCGGCGGCCTATGCGGGACTGCTGACGCCCATCCTGCCGCTGCTGGTGGCGCTGGCCTTTGGGCAGTACGTGCTGGATTCCCACTTCCTGCATCGGGAGAAGACGCTCAAGACCAGCGTCATCGGGCGCTGGAACGGCATCGGCTACTTCGTGCCGCTGGTGGTGCTGGCCGTGGCGCGGCTGGAGCTGCAGGCCGGCTTGACGGACTTGCTGTTCGCCGCCGCGGCGCTGTTGGCCTGGCTGCTCGTGATCACCACGGTGGTGTCCATCACGGATCGTGCCCTGGCGGGACGTCGCGCCGGTTGAAGGTCGGTATGCTCGCCTATAGACAATGGGTGGGCCGCGGCAGACCGGCGATGCGGGCCGCTGTCTTGGCGAAACTGCCGCCGAACAGCAGCATGAGATGCAGGCTGCGGCCCCGCTCAGGGCCGAGTTCGGCGCCGACGGCCTTCACCAGCGCGCGATTGTTGGGCGCGAGCTTGTGGCGGGCATGGAATGCCCGCAGCAGATTCAACACTTCCCAGTGGGCCGCGGTGAGCATGATGTCTTCTTCGGCGGCCAGTGCCTCAGCCACCCCGGGCGTCCAGCTCGTGAGGTCCCGGAGGTAGCCTTCCTTGTCGCGGGGCGGCAGCTCGCTCACCATCAGAACCAGCTCATGACCCGGTCACAGCGGGTGCAGAGTTCGACGAAGTCGTTGTCGTCCACCTGCTCGATGCCATTGCCGAGGCGCGATTGCAGGCCGCGTGCCGCAACGTCCGCTTCCAGGGCGGATGCGACGCCGCGCAGACGCTCAGCCGTGTCGCCCCCCGCCAGGGCGGCATAGACGCCATCCTCGATCAGCACGATGGCATCGCCCTCAGCCATCACCCGCAGGCAGGCGGTGAGGGCATCACTGCTGCCGGGGGACTTATTGATCAGGTGCAAGGTGGCCATGGCTGCGTCTCAAAAGGCCAGGATCTGATCGGCCTCGGCGATGAGCGCTGACATCCCGGCATCGTCGATGAAGGTGACATCGAGGATGAGGTCAGCGGGGCTGAGGCCGCGCTGACGCAAGGATGGCTCATGCACCCGCAGGTCTTCCACTTCGTAGACCGGCAGGGCGGTCCAGTTGGCGGCCACGTCCCGCACCCCCAGGGCCTCGGCCTGCTGTCCGGCCAGCAACTGCAGCACCCCATCGCCTTCGAACAGCACCGTCAGGGTGGGCTCGAACACGGACGCGGCGAGGATGGCTTCCACGGCCTCTTCGCCAGCCGTGCTGCCGTGTGGGGGCTTGCGCAGGTGAAAGAGCAGGTGAGTCATGATCAGCCGCCGAAGGTGACGAGGCGGTCCACACTCAGGGCCGCATCCGCGAGCTGGCCCAAGCCCGATATGACGAATTCCGGTCGCATGTTGGCGCCAGCCTTGTCATAGCGTTCGGCTTCCCGTTCATCGAGCACGCCGCGCTTGAGGGCGGAGGCAACGCAGATGACCAGATCCAGCTGCTGCTGCCGTCCGAGTTCGGCCCAGGCCTCGGTGAGGTCGTCCTCGTCCTGGGGGGCAACGGTCAGCGAGGAGGCGTTGTAGGTGCCTTCACCGTGGAAGAAGACCCGTTCGAGGCTGTGGCCACTGGCCAGCACGGCACGGGCGAAGCGCAGGGCACTGCGTGACCCTTCGCTGGCCAGCGGACCTGCGCGCACGACGATGGCAAATTTCATGGGTGGGACCAGAACAGCGGCTTGCGCCAAAGACGCGCCATGGCGTCAGGGCGCAAGCCGCTGTGGAGACTGCATTCAGTCGTTGCCGATACCGATGAGGTGCAGCAGCGACAGGAAGATGTTGTAGAGCATCACGTAGAGCGTGACCGTGGCGCTGATGTAGTTGCGCTCGCCGCCGTGAACAATGGCGCTGGTCTGCCACATGATCAGACCGGAGGCCAGGAACAGGAACATCACGGAGATGGTCATGGACAGGGCCGAGATCTGCATGAAGTAGTTGGCGATGGCGGCGATGAAGGCCACCAGGATGCCTACGAACAGGAAGCCGGTCATGAAGCTGAAATCACGCTTGGTGATCAGCGTGTAGGCCGACAGCCCGAAGAAGATCACGGCAGTGCCGCCCAAGGCCATCAGCACCGGCTGCATGCCGCCCATGGCCAAGTAGGCGTTGAGGATGGGACCGATGGTCAGGCCCATAAAGCCCGTGAGCGCGAAGGTCCAGACCAGACCCCAGGCGCTGTCCTTGGTCTTCTGGATGGCAAACAGGAAGCCGAAGTAGGGCAGCAGCATCCACAGGCCCATGAACGGCATGTTGATGGCCATCGCCACCGAAGCGGTGATGGCGCTGAAGGCCACGGTCATGGCGAGCAGGGCATAGGTGTTGCGCAGCACCTTGGCGGCAGCAGGGTCGAGCGTCGTGACCTGAGCTGTGGTGGTGGTCTCTACGTTCGCTTGACCCAGGGGGCGTCGCGTTTCCATGACTACTCCTCGTTGTTCATGTCAATGTGCATGTCTGTTGGCGGCCGCAGCGCGGCAGGCAATCCTCGGTCCTGTATATACGGCCTGTATGCGCGCATTGCAAGGTTTGCCCCTGTGGACTGCCGGCCTCGATCAGCCGGGCAGGCGATCAAAAGCCGGCAGGCCTTCAGGGATGGCGTGGAAGGGCTGCTTGTCGCAGCAGAAGATCGCCATCTGAGGCTGGCCGAATGCACTGGGGTCATCCATGGAGCCGACCTTGAGAATGACGGCCTGAGCCATCTGCGGTGAGCGGGTGACGATGTGCGTTCCACAGTCGGGACAGAACTCCCGGGTGACCGCGTTGGGGATGTCCTGTCGCGCGAAGCCCTTGGTCTCACCTTTGACATAGCGAAAGCCGTCACCGGGCATGGCCATGAACACATTCGCCGAGCCTCCGGTGATGTACTGGCATTCCCGGCAATGACACTGGCCTTTGAAAATGGGCTCCCCCGCGGCCTGATAACGAACGTTTCCGCAGTAACAACCGCCTTCGATCTCCATTGTTCCCCTCTCCCCTTTTTGGTTCCAGACCCATCCTGCTGCTGCCGTATTCCCTTATGCTTCCCGGATGGTCGCTGAAACGGGCTGCTGCAGTCCAGCACAGTGCTGCCCAGCCGAGTGAGGCACAGGGGGCCATCGAGCATGGGAAGCGTCGTGCCGTTCCGGCAGGCGGAAGTGTCCATGGACATACATTTCTCACCAGTTGGGGTTAGGGTGTCCCCTCAATTCAGTGGAGTCAGACCATGATCCAGTCCGTCAAAAGTGGCCCTCAAGGGCAGTCGGGGCCGCCTGATCTGAAAGCGGTCCTTGCCAGCCTTGGCTTCGGAGGTGGGGGGAAGGCCCCGGCAGGTCTCGGCAGCATCTTCCTGATTGCGATGCTGATCCTGCTGGTCTGGGGCGTTCTGACTTCCTTCTATACGGTGCAGCCCGAGGAGCGGGCCGTCGTCAAACGCTTCGGGGCGGTGGTGGCCATCACCGATCCGGGGCTGCACTTCCGGATTCCCTTCGGCATCGATCAGGTGCAGCTGGTGGCGACGGAGCGGGTGCTGAAGCAGGAGTTCGGTTTCCGTACCGAAGGAACCCGGGAGAGCGGGCGCACCGGCTACAGCAGTGAGGCCTTCGAAGACGAGTCGCTGATGCTCACCGGTGATCTGAACATGATCGACGTCGAGTGGGTGGTGCAGTACCGGATATCCGATCCCATCAAGTTCCTCTATCGGATGCGTGAGCCGACCCGCACCCTGCGCGACATCTCCGAGTCGGTCATGCGGCGCATCGTCGGCAACATGCTCGGTTCCGAGGTGCTGACCATCGGCCGGGTCGAGGTGCAGCGCAAGGCCAGAGAAGAAATGCAGCTGATCCTCGACGGCTACGATGTGGGGATCCGGATCAGCACCGTCGAGATGCAGGACGTGGTGCCGCCGCCGGCGGTGCAGCCTGCATTCAACGAAGTGAACGAGGCCCGGCAGGAGCGCGAGCGCATGATCAACGAGGCCCAGAAGCGGGTGAATCAGGAGATCCCGAACGCCCAGGGCCAGGCGTTGCGGATGATTGCCGAGGCGGAGGGCTACGCCACTGAGCGCGTCAATCGGGCGCTTGGGGAAAGCGTCCGCTTCACTGCCGTGCTCCGGGAGTATCAGCGCGTACCGGAAGTGACCCGATCGCGCCTTTATCTGGAGACGCTCAACGAGGTGCTGCCGAAGATCGGCCAGGTGCTGGTGGTTCAGGACGGTCAGGTGGGTCCTCTCCCGCTGCTTGATGTCAACCGCGGAAGTGCGCGTAGCGCCGGAGGTCAACCATGAAGTCGATCATCGCTGTCATTGCCGTCATCGTCATTTTGGGCGCCGCCAACTTCATGCTCTACACCGTGGACGAAGCGCAGCAGGCCATCATCGTGCAGTTCGGCGAACCCATCGGGGACGTCATCGACGAGCCCGGACTCAAGGTCAAACTGCCCTGGCAGGACGTGCGCTACTTCGACCGGCGTCTGCTGGTCTGGGATGGCGACGTCACCCAGATCCCGACCCTCGGCCGCGAGTTCATTCTCGTGGATACCACGGCACGCTGGCGCATCGCGGATCCCTTGCTTTTCCTCACCAGCGTGCGCGACGAGAACGGTGCGCGCTCGCGCCTCGATGACATCATCGATTCGGTGGTCCGGGACATGGTGTCCTCCACCGAGCTCGAGGAGATCGTTCGCTCTCGGGATTGGGAGGTGGACCTCGAAGACCTGGAGGATCCGACCCTGGCGGATCGTGACGATCTGGATCTGCAGCAGCGGCCGACCCTGGGGCGTGAGCTGCTGGAAGCCGAGATCCTGGCCCGCGCCAAGGACTCCATGCCGGACCTTGGCATTTACCTCGACGATGTCCGGGTCAAGCGGGTCAACTACATCACATCGGTCCGCCGGCAGGTGGAGAGCCGGATGGTGGCCGAGCGGCAGTCCATCGCCGAGCGCTTCCGCTCGGAAGGTCGGGGGCGCAGCCAGGAGATCCTCGGCAACATGCAGCGGGATCTGCAGGGCATCCGTTCCGAGGCGGCCCGTCAGGCCGAAGAGATCCGCGGTGAAGCGGACGCCGAAGCTACGAGGATCTACGGCGAAGCCTTCGGCGCCGACCCGGAGTTCTACGCCTTCTTCCGCACCCTGGAGAGCTACCGGGCCCTTGGCTCGAACAGCACGCTCATGTTGCGCGCCGACTCGGACTACTTCCGCTACCTGGAGAAAGCGCAGATTCAGTGAGGGGGCGGCTGCGGAGGTGGTCTTGACGGCCATCTCCGCAGCGGGTTGGCATGAGTGGGAGTCGTGGCAGACAGGGATGTCATTTGGCATAATGTGATCGAATTGGTGCCAAAGGAGGTCCCATGCAGTTCGCCACCATCGAGCCCATCACAGCACGTCCGGACCTCGGAGCCATTACGGATGACGAGGCGGCGGCCCTTGCCCGCGCCACCGTTAATCTGTTCCGCGCCTGGCAGCTCACTGACGTCGAGGCCCGCACCCTGCTCGGCGACATGGCCCAGCGCACCTGGGCGCGCTGGAAGGCAGGCGAGATCGGTCGCATCGATCGTGACCTGCGGGCGCGGATGGCGATTCTGATGGGCATCCACAAAAGCCTGCGCTACCTCTTCAGCGATCCGGCACGAGGCTACGGGTGGATCCGCAAGCCCAACGACGCCTTCGACGGGCACAGCGCGCTGGACATCATGATGCGCGGCGAGATCACCGACCTGATCGATCTGCGTGCCTACCTGGATGCCGAGCGGAGCGCCTGGTGAGGGTGCCGGTCCGCCGCGTGGTCTGGCGGCGCAGCGTCCGCATCATTCGCTCCATCCATCCCCCCATCGACCTCTTCGAAGACATCGCCGACCCTGCAGACTGGGAGGCGCTGGCCTCGGCAGAAGCGAAGTTCAACCCCCGCATCCGTCAGAGCATCGGCGATCTGTCCCGGGTGCCGGTGGCCCGGCGCGTCACCGGGCCGGGTGCGAGCTGGGTCATGGCACCCTTCGTTCACTGCTCGCCGCTGCGCCCGTCGCGCTTCTCAGATGGCAGTTTCGGCGTCTACCACGCCGGCGACCGCCGCGAAGTGGCGATTGCCGAGACCATCCACCACCACGCGAAGTTCATGGGCGCCACCGGGGAAGCGCCTGGATGGACCTCGCAGTTCCGGGAACTGATCGGGCCGGTGGATGCCCGGCTCGACGACGTCGCGGGCCGGGCGGAAATGCTCGACCCTGATGACTACACGCTGTCGCAGAGCTTCGGCGCCGAAAGGCGCGCAGCCGGATCCAACGGCATCACCTGGCCCAGCGTCCGCTATCCGGGTGGGCAGTGCATCGGCGTATTCTGGCCGGACGTCATTGCCATCCCCGTGCAGGGCGGGCATTGGGCCTACCACTGGAACGGCAGGACGGTGGACTACGTCAAGCAGATGGATACCGGCGAAGTCATGGCCGTGATGGGCTGAGGCGTTCAGGCCACCTCACTGTAGGGAGCCGTGATCTCGTAGGCGCAGACCAGATCGTAGCGCTGGCCGGGTTCATCATCCTGACCGGCCTGCCAACCGTGCCAGGGATACTCCACCGCACCGTTCTCACGCAGCTTGGCCATGCCGGTGGCCGGGTCGACGACAAAGAAGGGGCCGTGCTCCTCACCGGGCTGCATGGGCAGCCGCTCCCGCTCTGCTGCTCCGGGCTCGGGGGTCGTGTACATGCCACCGGCTCCGGTACCGTTGTAGAGCACCTGATGGACTTCGGCGAAGGCGGGTGAAGCTTCGGAAGGTGTGTGACCGTGATTGTGGGTCGAGAGATCCACGCCCTTGCCGGCGGTCCAGAAGAACACGTAGGCGATTTCGGCACCGTCGTCATCGAGCAGATGAAAGCCCGGAACGAGGTGGGCGTCCAGGCCATTGAAGTACGGCGTCAGTCGGCTGTAGCGATCCTCGAAGGTCTCCCAGACCAGCGCTTCGGCCAGCGGTCCGGCGACAGTGAGTTGACTGACGTTGCTGAGCTGCGCCGGTGCGGACGGGGTGCGGGTGTAGATGGCCAAGAGCGCACTCTCCGGGCCTGCAGTGACGGATTCGCTGCTGAGGTGGGTGGACACCACCGCACCGATTTCCGGATAGGCCTTGCGGGGCGGGCTCGATAGCGCACCGTGGATGACCTTGACGAACACATCGCCTTGGGAGTGATCCGGTTCCAGGGTGCTGCCCGGCGCCAAGCGCAGGAACTGCAGCGACCAGCCGGCCATGGTCCAGACCGGTGAGATGGCGGTGCCGGCCTTCCGTCCCATGGACAGGCTGATGCCGAATCGAGTGGGGTGTTTGACGGCAGCGATGGTGGGTGTTGCTTGTGCGAGGTTGATGGGGGTGGCCATACCAAGCTCCCTGTTGAGCAGACTGCAACCGTGGGTCAACCGGATTGTATCGCCAGCTGCCGGGTGGAGTGGGGAAAAACGGTGGGTGTGGATTGGCTGCCGCTCTAGCCGCTGTGGGCTGCAAACGCAGCAAGATTGATTTCAATGCAATCATTGCTTAATGTCGCGGAAAGCCCACCGGCGCTGGGGAGAACACTGTGGCCAGCATCACCATCCGAAATCTCGACGACGGCTTGAAGCGCCGCCTGCGCATCCGCGCGGCCGAGCACGGTCGGTCGATGGAAGAGGAGGCGCGGGAAATCCTGCGCCAGGTCGTCGGCAAACCGGCGCCGCCTGCGAACCTTGTGGCGGCTATACGCGCACGAGTTGCCGTATTCGGTGGTGCAGATATCGACCTTCCGTCCCGGGAGCCGATGCGCGAACCGCCAACGCTGGACTGAGGATGGGATGATCATCCTCGACACCAATGTGGTCTCCGAAATGCTACGCCCATCGCCCGCAGCGACGGTGGAGACGTGGCTCGCCGGTCAGGATGGGGCAGACGTCTATTTGACGTCCATCAGTGAGGCCGAACTGCGCTATGGCGTGGCCGTCCTGACTGACGGCAGGAAGCGAAAGGCGCTGGCCGCGGCCATTGCTGGCATGCTGAGCGAGGATTTTCGTGATCGCATCCTGCCCTTCGACAGCGCCGCCGCTGAACAGTACGCCAACATTGGTGCTGCGCGCAGGGCAGCAGGGCGCCCAATCAGCCAGTTCGATTGCCAGATCGCCGCCATCGCCCGTGCCCATGGCGCCGCGCTGGCCACCCGTAACGTCGGCGACTTCAACGGCTGCGGTATCGACGTCATCGATCCATGGCAGCATGCTGCGGGCGCCTGAGCGCAGGTTGGCGAAACGCTGGTACCAACCCCGCACATTAACGCTGCAGAACACTCGCGAAAGCCTCCCACGCCGCCCGCTGGCGCGTTCCTGTCCGACGGAATCCACGGGCCCGGGCCAGACGCCATGCCGACCCTGGGTCGGCGCCCACTGTGGCGCTACTGCGAATCGCCACGCCCTGCCCGAACTCGGCATTGAGCTCCCCGGGCTGCAGCCGATCGTTGACCTTGGGCACCTGCAGGCCATCAGGGCGGACAAAGAGGAAGTCTGCATCGCGCTTCACGACGGAGTAACCGCCCTCGTGGAGCAGCCGATGGTGGTGACGGCAGACGCTGACGAGGTTATCGAGTCGCGTCTCACCACCGTCGGCCCAGTGCACAATGTGATGTCCGTCGACGAATCTCGTGTGGGTGCAGCCCGGAAAGCGGCAGCCGCCATCCCGACGTTTCAGGGCCCGACGGATGGCCGGTGGAATCACCCGGGTCTTGCGGCCCACGTCCAGCGGTTCGCCGTCGCCGCTCTCGATTACCCGGACCAGCGCCGCATCGCAGCCGATGCGACGCACGGTTTCCGTTGCCAGCACGGCGCCATGCTCCAGGGCGGGTGGGTCCGGTGGATCCACCCCCGCGCGTTACGGCAGGGGCGGGCCCGGAGCAAGAATCGTCCGGCGCTAGGGGTCCGCAGTCTGCACCCCGGCCGCGGCCGCGGGGGCCACCGCCCGG
>JAFIFJ010000045.1 GCA_020832085.1 Gammaproteobacteria bacterium
GGTCACCAATTGATGTGGTACGGCTACGCGAAACTGGCCGGCATGTGTGAAGGTTATCTGCTCAGCGAGGCCATGAAATGACATCAGCTACCGCAAGCGAAGCTTTCACGGATAAATTTGTGGGTAATGGGCAGCGCTAGCGCCCGCAGGGCGATGCGCCGATTGGCATGACGCGCAGCGAAGCCGGTGCCGTCGCTTTTGGTAGAGCGCTGCGCAATCGGCCCATTCGCTGCGCGAATAGGGCTCTCCTACAGGGCGGATCGCCGGGAGCGGACCGGTCCTACGTCAGCAACGCTTCACAGCCGGACCCAGCGAGAATCTTCGCCACCTCCTGACGAGCGGACTCGGGCAGCTCGGCGTGGGCTTGCCTGAGCCACTGCAGGCACTTGCCCTGATAGGGAAACGACGGCTGCTCCCAGGGCTGGCCGTCGATGGTGGTCGACCAGGACGCCTCACCGGCGGCCAGAGCCCTGGCATTGGCGAGCAGTGCCGGGACGTAGACGCGCCCGACTTCCGCCAGCAGGGGTCCCAGCCGATCCCGCAGCTCAGACAGGGGCAGCCAGCCATCCTCGCTGGCCGGATGCCCGGACAGGTCGTCCAGCAGATCCACCCAGGCCGACACCCGAGGCGCACGCTCAAGCGTCAGCGCCATCGGCGTGGGGTCGAACTTGGCCAGCTGCGTGAGCTGGGCGTAGACCCCGAGATCCGAGCTTCCCGGACGCTCACCCATGAGAAAGCCCTGCTGCGTGAGCAAAGCCTCGAAGAGATCCAGAAAGCGCAGATAGCTGGCCTCGATGACCGCTGCCGTGACGACATTGGAGCCGACCACGTAGAGCCGGGAGATCTGCCGCTCGGAGAAGAACCCGGACATCCGCTGATGGGTCTCCGGCGACATGGCGGTATTGCGCCACAGCGGCAGGATGGCGCCCGCCTTGGCAATGTCCGCAGCGTAGGACCAACGGTAGTGGAACATGGCCTTGGTCAGCCACTCGTCGGCATAGTCCTCCAGCAGGGCATCGATGAAGGCCAGCGCCGGATCAGGCGGCACCACGGCACGGCCGGCATAATCCTGCTCGAAACGGCGGATCAGCGGCGTGGAGTCCACCACGGCCTCGATGCCGCCCCGGCCATCGGGCAGATAGAAGGTGGGGAGCAGCTCCACCTTCGGCTTCGGCAACCCGAGGGCTTCGGCCTGGGCACCGATGAGGAAGCGGTAGGGAATCCTGCGGTAGCGCAGCAAGGCCAGCATCTTGCGCGTGTAGGGTGACCCGGGTGCGCCCTTGAACAGCAGCGCAGATCCATCGATGTCATGCTCACTCATGCTGCCTCCAGTCTCGCTCCGCTTCGTCGCCGCCATGCCCGCCATCCCAGTACCACGATCACGACACCACCCAGCGGCACCGCCACCAGCCAGGGCCAGGCCTGGGCCAGCCAGCGCTGCCGGGTCGCCCGGAGCATCTGCTGCATCGGGTTATAGCCCGCCGGCATTTCAAGCACCCCTTCGCGCTCGGCATACACCGCGTAGGCCTCGAGCATGGACTGCATGAGTTCCGGATGCGTGGCCGAGAGATCACGGGTCTCACCGGGGTCGGTCGCCAGATCATGCAGCTGCCAGCTGCCGTCGCCGTAGGGGGGCATATTGCGCAGCAGTTTGTAGTCGCCCCGGAACAGCGCGACGTTGCCGCCGACTTCCATGGCAATGACGTCGTCAGGGCCATGAACCGTCTGCGCATCGCCCCTCAGCAAGGGCAGCAGCGAGCGGCCGGAGAAGGTCTGCACCCGGACACCCTCGACAACCTCAGGCACTTCGACGTCTGCCCACTGCAGCAGGGTCGGCAGCAGATCGGTGACGAAGGTGAATGCGGGCGACGTGCCCCGTCGAACTCCCTCACCGCCGATGATCAGGGGCACCCGCATGCCGCCCTCGCCCGCGTGAAACTTGAAGAACGCGCCGGGCGCTGCTGCCGCACTGGCGAAACCGGGGCCAATGGCCGCGTAAGAGCCACGCTCCCCCAGCGTTTCGTGGTCAGTGCTGTAGCCCACGGCACGCAGCCACAGGCGCATGGCCGCCAGATCCAGCGGCTGGTTCGGCTCCGGGCCGTTGTCAGACAGCACCACGAACAGCGTCCGCTCGTACTCTCCGGTCGAGCGCAGATAATCGACTAAGCGCCCGATGTGGAAGTCCATGGCTTCCAGCATGCCGGCGTTGACGGCCATGCTCGTCGCGGCATGCCGCTGCGCCCCGGCATCGAGGTCGTCCCAGGCGGGCACACCGGCGGGCATGGGTCCCATCGCCGTGCCCTCGGGTAACAGCCCCCGCTCCATGACGCCTTCGAAACGCCGTTGGCGCAGCACGTCCCAGCCCTGATCGTAGACGCCGAGATAGCGCTCCGTGAATTCCCGAGGCGCCTGCACCGGAATGTGAATGGCCTGGAATCCCAGGTAGGCGAAGAAGGGACGTCGGCCCTCGTCTTCGGCGCCCGCCGGCTTCGCAAGGTAGTCGATCATCTGATCGACGATGAACGCCGATGAATAGAAGTCCTCCGGCAGCGTGGCCGGCTTACCGTCCTCGAACCAGGGCGCCTCGCTGTAGTAGGGCAGATAGCTGCGCTGCTCGAAGTTGTCCGCCCCGGAGGCATCGAGGACGAAGGAGCGATCGAAGCCGCGGGCATTGGGCAGGGTATCCGGCGTGTGGCCTAAGTGCCATTTGCCGGTGACGTAGGTGCGATAGCCGGCTGTCCTGAACAGACTCGCCGCAGTGACCACGTCGTCGCGAAGGCGGCCGAGATAGGCTGGATGGCCGCGCTGTTCAGGGGGAATGGTCTCCGGAATGTTGGCCAGCCCGGCGCGATGGTTGGACACCCCGGTCAGCAGCATGGCCCGGGTGGGGGCACAGTTGGGCGAAACGTGGAAGTTGGTGAACTGCATGCCCCGGGCAGCCAGCGCATCGATGTTCGGCGTCCTGATCTCGCTGCCGTAGACGCCGAAGTCGCTGAAGCCGACGTCATCGGCCAGCAGCACCACGATGTTGGGCCGGTCGGCGGCCACGGTGAGAGCTGCCATCCCAGCGGCCAGGAGCACGGCGGTCCTCGCGAGCCCTCTCATGACCGTCATGACGACGCCCCCGTCAGCAGCCGCAGGACGCCGGACTCGATGGTCGCCCGGGCCCTGCGCTCCGAGAGGCCCTGCAGCTCCCGCAGCCGGGCCCAGGCCTCGTAGGACAGCAGCAACTCCAGCAGCTCGAAGTCCTGCGCCGGCAGCTCACGCGCCTCCGGCAGCGCGCGGCGCGTGAGTTCGCGCAGCATGGCCTGATCCTTCTGCACCAGTGCCTGCATGGTGGGCGACGTCCAGTAGCGAGCCACCAGCGCGCGGCGGAAGTTGGTGATCCGGGTGTGGAAACGGGTGCGCTGCAGCACCAGCTGCTGCACCCGCTTCGGCAACGGGCCTGTGGAGGCCTGCCCTGCCAGAATCGGTTGGGCGCGCTTGGCGATCTCCTCGCGAATGGAGGCGTAGAGCGAATCCATGTCCTGGAAGTGTCGGAACACGGTCCGATGCCCGACGCCGGCCTGCCCCGCCACTTCGTGGCCGGTCGGCGCGAGATTGCCGCCATCGACCAGGGTGACGAAGGCCGCCGCGATGGCCGCCCTGGTGCGGATACTGCGATGAATACGACCGTCCGTTATCCCGGACGTCGATCCACCGTCATTCATGTCATCCATCGGACTCATGGCAGCTTGCCCACTTCGATACGATCCGTGCCCGTGGGCAGAGAGACCAGAGTGCCATCCCGCGACAGCGTCACAGGGCCAGAATAGGCCGATCCCACGCCTTTGAGGAATGCCGTTTCGAGGCCAGGAAGCGGCAGTTGCGGCACGATGTGATACAGGAGCAGGGCCCGTGCCCCTGCGGCGGCGGCAACCTCCGCAGCCTCCACCGGCGTGGTGTGATAGTCGGGAATATCGAACAGGAGCTTCGCCAGCCCATCCTGGCCGGTGGCGCGGGCGGCCCGCTCGAGGACGGCCACCAGATGGGGTGCCAGGGCCTCATGCGCCAGCAGGTCCACGTCCTTCGCCATGGCCAGGAGGCCCTCGTCCCGGGTGGTATCGCCGCTGATCACCAGCGAGCGTCCACCGAAATCGAAGCGGTACCCCACCGCCGGTTCCACCGGGTGGTGACTGACGCTGAACGCCGTGACCCTGACGCCATCCTCCTCGAATACCACCCGTGGTTCGCCGCGTCCGGGCATCGGAAAGGTCACGGCCTCGGCACCTGCCCCGGATGGCGGCACCACGTCCCGGCCGTGATGAGCCACGCGATAGTAGAAGTCCTGTCCGTAGGCACGATTGAAACCATCGACGACCCGTTCGACCCCGGGCGGGGCATGAACAGGAAGCGGGGTCGCGTGGCCGCCCCCGGTCCATCGCAGCATGGCCATCTCACCGAGACCGTCGATGTGATCGGAGTGAAAATGGGTGAGGAACAGTGCCTCGATGCGTCCGGGTGAGACGCCCGCAGCCTGCAGATTGCGCGCGCCGCCGCTGCCGGCATCGACCACGAACAGACGCTCGCCCGCGATGACTGCCAGACATGGTCCGGAACGTACCGGATCAGGCAGGGGAGCACCCGCACCGCAGACGAACAGGTGCAGGCCGTGGGGCAGCTCAGCGATGACATCCGTGCTCAAAGCCCGCAGGGCACCACGTTCGAACAGCCATGTGGCGAGCTCACCCCGATACAGCCAGGTCAGGCCCGAACCGAACGCCACGAGCAGCACCGCGGCCATCAGGAGACGACGGATCATGACTCCTCCTCAGTTCGGCACGTAGACGTACTCGTCGCTCGGATGCTGGGGCTCGGCCAGATGCTTGTCGATGAAGACCGGCAACTCCCCACGGGACGGCCACATCGGCTCCGCCTGCTCTGCGTTGTGGGCATCAAGAAGGCGGCCCAAGGCCGCCACCTTGTCCGGCCGCGCCGCCGCCAGATCCTGCTGTTCTGTGGGATCCGTCTCGAGGTGAAACAGCCACTGCCGCTCTGGCCGCTCAGCCCGCTGCAGTTTCCAGCCATCCGTGAGCACCACCTGATAGTGCCCGGCCCGCCAGAACAGCGCGTCGTGGGGATCGCCTTCCTTTTCGCCCCGCACGTAGGGCAAGAGGTCGACACCGTCCATGATGCGATCGTCGGGCAGCGGCACGCCCGCAGCGGCGGCCGCGGTGGCGTAGATGTCGAAGTGATGCACGGGACGATCGTATTGGCTGCCGGCAGCAATGACGCCGGGCCAGCGCATGAAGTACGGCACGTGGATGCCGCCCTCGAAGAACGTCAGTTTCCAGCCGCGGAAAGGGGCGTTAACGTCGGGCAGGCCTAGGTATCCGGCCCCCCCGTTGTCCGAGGTGAAAATCACCAGCGTGTTGTCTTCGAGCCCGTGCTCATGCAATGCCTCCAGCACCCGGCCCACCCCTCGATCCAACGCCACCATCATGGCGGCGTAGACGCGCTCGGTGTGGTTCTCGATGTGATCGAGTACGTCATAGTCGGCGCGCCAAGCCTGCAGCGGCGTGTGGGGCGCCCAGTGGGCCAGGTAGAGGAAGAACGGGCGGTGGCGGTTGGCCTCGATGGCCTGCACGGCCGCATCCGTGAAGTAGTCGGTGAGGTAGCCGTCGGGGCGGAAGCGCGGTCCTTCATTCCAGTTCACCGCGTGACGCAGGTTCGCCCACAGGAAGCGATCGATGGGATCGAAGTCCTGCCGCGAGTTCACCACCTCGGGATCGTCAACCGGCAGATACAGGCCGCTGGCCATGTTCAGGCTTTCCGCAAACCCCTGGTCGATGGGTGCGGAGCCATGGGTGTGACCGAGATGCCACTTGCCGATGTGGATGCTGTGGTAACCGTGGCTGCTCAGCAGATCCGCAAGGCTGATCTCGCTCTGGGGCATGCCCATCTGCTCGAAGGGCAGCGTGGATGCATCATCCGGCAATTCGGGTTCATAGACCGGATGGATGTTGTCGGGATTGCTGTTGTGCAGGCGCCGGACCACCGGCAGCATCATGTTCGGTGTCGGCGTGAATTCGAAGCCGAAGCGGGTGCCGTAACGCCCTGACATGAGCGCCGCCCGGGACGGTGCACAGGTGCCGTGTGCCGCGTAACCCTGGGTGAAGTGCACGCCTTCGGAAGCGATGGCATCGATATGGGGCGTCGCGACCGTACCGCCACCGAGGCCACCACCATAGAAGGTGATGTCGTTGAAGCCCATGTCATCGGCAAGAATCAGCACGACGTTGGGCGGTCGCGGCGATGGCCCGGGCTCATCAGGTCCCGCCTCGAAAGCCAGGGGCTCATTGGGGCCGATGGGGCTGCGCCAATCGGTCATCAGCCCGGGCAGGTAGATCCAGTAGCGATCGGCCAGAACGGCTCCCAGGCCCAGCAGGACCGAGAGCACGACCAGACCAATGATCCATCTGCGCATCCCTTCCTCCCCAACGCTCCCAATGCAGCGGCAACCCCATGTCGCTGCTGCAAGCTTCGGGCGCTTTCTGAGCCTCTCTCCGACTCCATTGTATTGACACAATATGTGCCAATACCATGTGCCCGTCAACATCCCCCGCAGCTCCGGTTCCCATCATCGGGCAGCGACGGCGAAGCGCTAATGTTCAGACCAGCAGATCGGGCAGCAGCTCGAGGTCGGCGCCATCGGGGAAGACGTCCTCATCGAGACGGCGTCTGGCCAGCCCGAGATGATCGTGCAGAACAGTGCGGGTGACCCGGCGCAGATCCAGCGTCGCAGCGAGATCCCGGCCGTCGCGCAGGGCCTTGTGAGACAGCCCCGGCCAGTCTGCCAGCACACGCCCTCCCGCCACCGCTCCGCCAAGCAGGAACGCAGCGGCACCCGTTCCGTGATCGGTCCCACCACTGCCGTTCATGGCTACCGTACGGCCGAACTCCGTGGCCACCAGTACCACCGTGTGACGCCAGACCGTGCCCAGCCCATCACGCAGTCGAGCCAGGGCTTCATCGAGGACGCGCAGACGCCATCGCATCCCGGGCTGGTCGGCATGACTGTCCCAGCCCCCCATTTCCAGCACCGCCAACCGTGGCCCCTGATCCTGGGTGAGGAAACCCGCCGCCGCTTCAGCCAGTCGCGGTTCCGGTCGCAGCGACCGGCCATGACTGCTGGCGCCCATGTCCAGGCCCTGGGCCTGCAGAGCCGCCTCCAGCCTGGGTCCGAGGACCGCGTCGCCGGCGTAGAGGCCGCGCAGCCGTTCGACGGTGTCCGGGTCAGGATCGGGCAGCAGATCGAGGTCGAAGGCCCCCACCGCTGCGCTGCCGCGCAGCACCCTGGGAATGGTATGCCCCAGCGCCATGGCCAGCTCCCGACCCGGCGCTGCAGCACCTCCCCCCAATCCCGGCAAGGCACGATTGAGCCAGCCGTCTCCGCGCCGGTCCGGAACTGCGAGTCCGTGTTCGAGGACGTTCTGGGCATCGAAGTGGGAGCGCTGCCGGTAGGGCGTGGCCACGGCATGGATGGGCAGCAGGTCGCCGGCCTGCCAGGTCCGATGCAGTTGCCGCAGGTCCGGATGCAGGGCGAAGAAGCCGTCTAGATCAAGCACGCCACCAGCCTGGCCGGGCGGCGGCATGACCAGTCCCTCACGCTGGCGGGTGAAATCCGGGTCCTTCCAGGCTGGCACCGCCATCAGACCATCCATGCCGCCACGCAGGATGATGAACACGAAGCGCGCCTCGAAGCGGCTCGAAGCCAGCAGCGCTCCTCCCGGCAACCCCAGGGCCAGGGAGGCCAGACCACTGCTTCGAAGAAACGTACGACGTCTGATCATAGTCATCGCTAACGCCACTGAAACTCGGGTGCGGCCAGCAGCAGGGTCAGCCCCTGAGCGGCGCTTTCCGCCGCGGCTACGGCACGTCGGCTGCCCTCGGCCTGAGGTGGCAGCATGTACGCTGCCAGAGCGGTGGGCAGCACCTTGCTGCCCAGTCGCGCCGCCAGGCCATGGGCCCAATCGATGCGCTGCAGCAGCGCAGTGGGCGCTCCCCAGTGTTCCGCGCTGTCCGGCCAACCGGCCGGCGAAGGCGCCTGGAACGGAAACTGCCCCATGGCCGCCAGAGTCTCCAGCCGATGGGCGGGAATCACCTGCTCGAGATCCTCGCCGGCAAGATCGAGACCGCGCAATGCCGCCACAAGAAAATCGTTGGGCGTGCGCAGCTTCCGCAGCGAAGTCTCACCTTCGAGCAGCAGGTCGATCAGGACGGCGTGAACGCTCGGCAGATCCCCGTCCGAATCCAGATAGCTGTGCTCCAGGGCTTTGACTACGCGCTCATCAGCGCCTTCACCTGCGAAATGGCCGGCCAGCTTGGTGGCCAGGAAGCGCGCCGTGGCTGGATGCCGCGCCAGATCATCGAGGGCGGCTTCGCCCCGGGCGAGGCCGGGCTGCGGATAGTCGCGACCGAGCAGGCGCAGGGTACCCGTGTCATGGCCCTGCTCGCGAAAACGGAAGCGGCCGCTGTCATCACCCTCGCGGCCCATGCTCCAGCCGCTCAGCAACGCTGCCAATCCCCGGACATCCCGGTGATCGTAGCCACCGCCGACACCGAGGGTATGCAGTTCGAGGACCTCCCGGGCGAGATTCTCGTTCACCCCCCGACCGCGAGCGCGCCCGAGCTCGGAGTTCGCCGCGAAGGAATCGAGGTTGTCCATGTAGGCCAGCATCACCGGGTGCTGGACAACGGCCCGCAGCATGGCCGCAAAGGAACCATCGAGCCGGGCCCGGATCGCCTCGTGCTCAAAGGCCACACAGCTCGACGCGATGAGCGTTCGGGCACCTGCGGTGGAGACGGTAAAATGATTCGACCAGAACGCCACCAGACGTTCGCGAAACCCGTCCAAAGTTGCGATGGCGGCATCGAGGCGGGCCTCGAACTGGGGCAGCATGGTGCTGCGCAGGTAGTCGCCGGCGCTGGTGACCCGCATGTCGCCGGCCTGGCGCATCATGTTGCGATCGCGCTGGAATGCCAGCATCTCCCGCAGGCTGACGTCGCTCGGCGGGACGTCGGTAAGCGCGGCGGGCGCCGGCCGGCCGACGAGCTGGCGGGCGAGCCAGAGGTCGGCACCGAGCGCCTCGATGGCCTCAAGTTCACCCGGTCTCGGACCAAGTCCGAAATGACTGCTGGCGCGATAAGCCGCCACCGACATGGCACCACCCGCTCGGCGCTGACTGCCCCAAGCCTACAATGCCGCGGGGGCCATCGTCGCCCTCAGGGCGCCTGCCCCTGGAGGAAGTCCAGGGCCAGGGCGGTCATGGCGGTCACGCCGATGGGCAGCCCACGCTCATCCGCGTAGAACAGCGGAGAATGATTGGGGTGCACCTTGCTGGGGTCGTCAGAACCGATGCCGACGAAGAAAAACATGCCAGGAACTTCCTTCTGATAGAAGGAAAAGTCTTCTGCACCGGTGGCCCGGGGCGCCTCGATGAGGCCGGGTCCGGCCACCCGGCCCAGCGTCGGCAGCATGCGCCGGGTCAGCTCCGGATCGTTGTAGGTCACCGGGTAGCCCAGGAAAATCTCCACGTCGGCGCTGGCGCCGGCGCTGGCCGCGATGCTCTCTGCCGTCCGCGTCACCCGCTCGTGAATCTGCCGCTGGGTGTCGGGATCGAAGGTGCGCAGCGTGCCGGTCATGTCCACTTCGTCGGGGATGATGTTGTGGCGAACACCGCCGCGGATGGCACCCACCGTGACGATGGAAGGCGTCAGGGTCGAATCGAGCTGCCGCGAGGGAATGGTTTGCAGACCGAGAACGATCTGTGCTGCCACCACGATGGGATCCACGCCACCCCAGGGCACGGCGCCATGAGTCTGCTTGCCGCGCACCTTGATGGTGAAGCGGTCGCTGGAGGCCATGATGCCGCCGGAACGCCAGCCGATGGTGCCCACCGGAGAGGGCACGACATGCAAGCCGAAGATGGCATCGGGCAGCAGTTCGTCGAACAGCCCCTCCTTGATCATCAGCTCCGCACCGCCCTCTTCGCCGGGAGGCGCGCCCTCCTCCGCCGGCTGAAAGACGAACATGACGGTCCCGGGCAGTTCCTCGCGCATGTCGCTCAGCACCTCGGCGACGCCCATGAGAATGGCCACGTGGAGGTCGTGGCCACAGGCGTGCATGACCCCCACCTCCTGGCCCATGTACTCACTGCGGACGCGACTGGCAAAGGGCAGGCCGGTCTGCTCCACCACCGGCAGGGCATCCATGTCGGCCCGCAGCGCCACCACGGGGCCGGGCTGCCCGCCGCGGAGGATGCCCAGCACACCGGTATGGGCAATTTCAGTGCGCACTTCCAGGCCGAGTTCCAGCAGGTGATCGGCCACCAGGGCGGCCGTGCGGAACTCACGGTTCGCCAGCTCCGGATGCTCATGAACGTCCCGGCGCCAGGCGACCACCTTGGGCATGACCGTCTCGATCCGCTCCGCCACGGCCGCCGGTACCGGCCCCTCCGCCCAGGCGTTCATCATGCCGGTGATCGCCAGCAGTCCCGCTGCCAGCAGGCGTTGCGCCCATTGATTCATCGCTCCCCCTCTGTCGCTGCGGCGTCGACGCGGTCCTGTTTGCGCTGCGCCGCGTAGGTGGCCATCTCCCGCCGCAGACGCGGTGCCAGCAGGTACAGCCCCAGAATATTCGGAATGCAGATGACAAACACCATGGCGTCGGAGAAGTCGAGAATGGAGGTCATCTGCAGCATGGCGCCGAGCACCACGAAGGCGCAGAACACCGCTTTGAAGCCCAGGGCCAGCGTGTCGCGCTCGCCCACCAGATAGGTAAAGCCCTTCAGGCCGTAGTAGGACCACGCCAGCATGGTGGAGAAGGCGAACAGGATGGCCGCCAGCGCCAGCAGGTTCGGGAAGAACGCGAAGGTCCGACCGAAGGCGGCGCTGGTCATGGCAATGCCGTCGCGGCCGGCAGCGAAGTCGGGTTCGAAGTAGCCCGTGGTGATGATGACCAGGGCCGTCACCATGCAGATCACCAGGGTGTCGAGAAAAGGTTCGAGCAGGGCTACGTGGCCCTCCGTGGTCGGCCGGTCGGTACGCACCGCACTGTGGGCGATGGCCGCCGAGCCGATGCCCGCCTCGTTGGAGAACACCGCCCGCTGGAAACCGATGATGAGCGCGCCGAGGGCACCGCCCGCCGCCGCCTCCCCCGTGAAGGCCTGGGTGACGATCTCGCGCAGGGCCCAGGGCAGCGCTTCGGCGTTGAAGGCGATGACGATGAGCCCCGTACCGAGATAGATCACCGCCATGATGGGCACCAGAAACTGGGTGACCCGGGCGATGCTGCGAATCCCACCGACGATGACCGACGCCACCAGGGCCGCCATGATGAATCCGAACAGCCAGCCCTTGTCGGCAAACCAGCTTTCCGCGCCGCCGGTGACGCCGACGAACTGGGAATAGGCCTGATTGACCTGGAACATGTTACCGATGCCCATGCAGCCGATGACGATGCCCACGGCGTAGAAGACGCCGAGGAAGCGTCCGAGCCGCGCCTTGCCGGTCTCGGCCAGGCCTCGTTCGAGGTAGTACATGGGGCCGCCGGACACGCTGCCGTCCGGGTTCTGGCGCCGGTACAGCACCCCGAGGGTGCACTCGGCGAACTTGGTGGACATGCCGAGAAAACCGGCCACCGCCAGCCAGAACGCCGCCCCCGGACCACCGAGCCCGATGGCCACGGCTACGCCGGCGATGTTGCCGATGCCCACAGTGCCCGACAGGGCCGTCGTCAGCGCCTGGAAGTGCGACACCTCCCCCGGGCTACCCGGCCGTTTGTGCCTGCCCATGACCACGCTGACGGCGTGTCGGAAGCCGAAGATGCTGATGCCGCGCAGGTAAAACGTGAAGAACACACCGGCGGCCACCAGCCACAGCACCACCAGCGGAAAACCGACTCCGAAGATGCGGATCTCGGCGAAAATGAGGGCGGACACCCCCGCCGCCAGCGGCGCCACCATGGCATCCACCAGCGCGTCGACTTCTCCCAAGGACACCCGTCACCCCCGTAGTTTCGGCCGGGGCACCGGCCAGAACAGCTCAAGGGCCTGAGCTTAACCCGCTGGTCCCTGCCCGTGCACGGCAGAATGCGGGCCAACGGCCCCTTGGCCGCCGATGTCGGGTAATCTGCGCCCCGAAGATGGGGATCAAACCCCGCTGGAGCAACGCTCAGCCACGGCATGGGAGCAGCCATGGGCACCGCCGCCGAACAACTGCAGGCCCGTCTGCACGCGACCCTGCCGGACGCACGGCTGGCGCCCTGCCGCCTGCCCCTGGCGCCGAAGCTGCGCCTGTGGCTGCTGTCAGCGGACTATCCCCGCGGCCCGCTGCCGGCCGAAGTGGCGGCGCGGGTGGTGGCCGAACCCGCCTACTGGGCTTTCTGCTGGGGCAGCGGTCATGCCATGGCCCAATGGCTTCTGGACCATCCCGAAACCGTCGCCGGGCGCCGCCTGCTGGACTTCGGCAGCGGCTCGGGCGTGGCCGGGATCGCCGCCGCCCTGGCCGGTGCCGCCGAGGTCCACGCCTGTGATCTGGACCCCGATGCCCGGCTCGCCACCACGGCCAACGCCGAACTCAATCGCGTCACCGTGACCTGCTGGGCCGATCTGGCCGAGGTCCCCGACGTCGATCTGGTGCTGCTCGCGGATGTGCTCTACGACCGCGCCAATCTGCCCCTGCTGGCACAGCTGCAGGCGCGATTTCCGGAACTGCTGCTGGCCGACTCCCGCCTTGCCCCCGAACTGCTGCCGGACTGGGAGACCTTCGCCATCGTCGAAGCGGATACCATTCCCGATCTCGACGAGAGCCCCATCCACCGCTGGACCCGCTTCTATCGTCCCCAGGGACAGGCCACGGGGTCAGCGCCGGCGGCAATGCTGGCGTGAAGCGGATATCGCGCGTACGCGCCGCAAGCTCGCCGCCGGGTGCGGATCAACCGCCGGCGGTCGGGCCTACTTTCCACAAGGAGCAACCACGCCCATGCAGATCCTTATGTACCGGCCGAGCTTCGAGCTGATGAAGGCTGAACTGTCCCGCCGCCAGGTCGATGCGCTGATTCTCGAACACGATGGCACCCTGGTAGATCCCGAGGGCCGTCCCTGTCCCGATGCCGCACCCACGGCGGCTTGGTTCTCCCGAGAACTCATCGTCACCCCCGGGGCGCCGGTACGGGACTTCATCAAGCGCGTCCACGGCGGCAGCGTCGAGTGGGTGCAGTCAGCGGCCGCCGGCTACGAACACCCGGTCTTCCAGGGCATCCTCGATGCCGGCATCCGCTTGAGCAGCAGCGACGGCAACAGTGCTGGCATCGCCGAGTACGTGCTGGCCGAGGTGCTGGCCTGCTTCCAGCGCATCGAGGACCGGCGCGCCGCCCAGGCGGCCAAGAACTGGGAGCGCATCGACTTCCGGGAGATCGCCGGCAGCCGCTGGCTGATCTTGGGCTATGGCAGCATCGGCCGCGAGGTGGCCAGGCGCGCCACCGCCTTCGGCGCCGAAGTGGTGGGCATGCGCCGCCGGCCGCAGCCGGATGCCCACGCCCTGCGCGTGGTCGGCCCCGGGGATCTGCTGGAGGAAGTACCGGCGGCCGACGTCATCGTCATCAGCGCCGCCGCCAATGCCGACAGCACCCATCTGGTGGATGCGGACGTGCTCAGCCGCATGCGGGAGAACGCCGTGCTGGTGAACGTGGCCCGGGGCAGCCTCATCGACAGCACAGCTCTCTTGCGCGCCCTGGACAGCGGTCGCCCGGGCTGGGCCATCCTGGACGTCTTCGACACCGAACCGCTGCCCGCAGACGACCCCATTTGGTCCCATCCGAAGGTTCGCGTCAGCGCCCACTGCTCAGGCGCCGGAGACGGCGTCAACCGCCGCGGCGCCGAAGTCTTCCTCGAACACCTCGACGCTTGGCTCGCCGGCCTCCCCCTGCGCCTGGAAGTCACCTCCCCCTGAAATAGTGGACATCCACAAAAATACTGGACATCCAGAAAAGTTTTTGGATGTCCACTATTGGAGAGATTCCCTAGGCCGCCAACAAGCGGTAGAGTCGGGCCATGAATATCCGCGCGCTGTACGGCATCTGGCGGTTCCCGCCCCGCTTGGCCTGGCTCTCTTCCTTTCTGCTGCTGGCGGTTGCGCTGGCGCTGCCCGGTCACGCCCATGCCGAAGGCCGGCAGGTCTGGGTGCTGGAACTCGACGGCCCCATCGGTCCTGCAAGCAGTGACTACATCACCCGCAATCTGGCCGCCGCCGAGGCCGCTGATGTCGCCCTCTTCGTGATCCGGATGAATACGCCTGGCGGCCTCGACCAGTCCATGCGCGACATCATCCGCGCCATTCTCGATGCCGACGTTCCCGTGGCCACCTGGGTCGCGCCGGGCGGCTCCCGTGCGGCCAGCGCCGGCACCTACATCCTCTATGCCAGCCACATCGCGGCCATGGCACCCGCCACCAACCTCGGCGCCGCCACCCCCGTTGCCATCGGCGGCGGCGGCAGTCCGCTACCGACCCCTGGCGGCGGCGACGAAGACGATGAAGAGGAAGCAAGCGGCAGGTCCGGCACCGCATCGGATCGCAAAGCCATCAACGACGCGGTGGCCTACATTCGAGGCCTCGCCGAACTGCGGGGCCGCAACGCGGACTGGGCCGAAGCCGCAGTCAGGGACGCGGTCAGCCTCTCCGCCAGCGATGCCCTGGCAGAAGGCGTGATCGATCTCATTGCCAAGGATGTGGAAACCCTGCTGGCAGGCGTCGACGGCCGCCACATCACGCTGGAGCGCGGGGAAGTCACCCTCGACCTCGCAGGGGCTGAAGTCATCAGCATCGAACCGGACTGGCGCAGCGAATTCCTGGGTTTGATCACCAATCCCAACATCGCCTACATCCTGCTGATGATCGGCATCTACGGCCTGATCCTGGAGTTCTACAATCCCGGGCTCGGCATTCCGGGCGTGACCGGCATCATCTGCCTGCTGCTGGCGTTCTACGCCCTGCAGATGCTGCCCATCAGCTACGTGGGCGTGGCGTTGCTGATCATCGGTATTGCGCTGATGATCACGGAGGCCTTCGCCCCGAGTTTCGGCGTGTTTGGCGTGGGTGGCGCGGTGGCCTTCGTCATCGGCTCGGTGATGCTCATGGACTCCGACCTGCCCGGCTATCAGATCTCACTGCCGCTGATCGCCGCTTTCGCCGTCGGCTCCCTGGCCATCTTCGTGTTCTCCATCGGTGCCGCCCTGCGCGCGCGCCGGCATGAGGTCGTCAGCGGCCGCGAGGGCATGATCGGCGCCCCGGCCGTAGCGGTCTCCGATTTCGAGACCCGGGACGGCATGGAGCATGGCCGGGTGCGGGTACACGGAGAGATCTGGCAGGCTGAAAGCCCCTTTACCGTCACCAAGGGACAGCACCTGCGGGTCACGGGACTGGACGGCCTGATCATCCAGGTGCAAGCCGAGTCCAGCCCGGCGCCAGCAGCGGGTTGACGATGCCGAGGCCCGCCTGACCCGGTCTTGGAATGCGACGTTCTTGAAGGCAGCTGCGATTCAGGAAAACATGGGCAACGAAGTCATGCGGACAATCCGTCCGGACGACTCGAGGCAAGGAGATAAGTCATGGGTATGTTCGCCGCCATTCTGCTGGCGCTGGTGGTCACCCTCCTCGCCAGCGCGTTCCGCATCCTCCGCGAATACGAACGCGGCGTGGTGTTCATGCTCGGGCGCTTCTATAAGGTCAAGGGTCCGGGGCTCGTGATCATCATCCCCGTCCTCCAGCAGATGGAGCGTGTGGATCTGCGCACCATGGTGCTGGACGTCCCCTCCCAGGACCTGATCACCCGTGACAACGTCACCGTCAAGGTGAACGCGGTGATCTACTTTCGGGTGGTGGATCCTCAGCACGCCATCATCAACGTCGAGAACTACATGGAAGCCACGGGCCAGCTGGCCCAGACCACCCTGCGGTCCGTGCTCGGTCAGCACGAACTCGACGAACTGCTTTCCGAACGCGACAAGCTCAACGACGACATCCAGGAGATTCTCGATTCCCAGACCGACGCCTGGGGCATCAAGGTCGCCAACGTCGAAATCAAGCATGTGGATCTCGACGAGAGCATGATTCGCGCCATTGCCCGTCAGGCCGAGGCCGAACGGACCCGGCGCGCCAAGGTCATTCACGCCGAGGGTGAAGAGCAGGCCGCCCACCGCCTGCTGGACGCGGCCCGGACCCTGTCCGAGCAGCCTGAAGCCCTGCAGCTGCGCTACCTGCAGACCCTGATCGACATCGCCGGTGATCGCAGCAACACCATCGTCTTCCCGGTGCCGATGAATCTGCTCGACATGTTCACCAACGGGGTCAGGCAGGCGCCGGACAACGATCCTTCATGAGCAGCTGACCGCCACGCCATCGACTTTGTGGAAGTACAGCACCTCGTCTGCGGGCGGGCTTGCGGGGCGGCCGCCAGAACCGGCCCGCAGGGCCGCCCGTCGCTGTCAGGGCCCGAAGTGTTGCGGGCCACGACCAAGGCAGTCGGATCAGCTAACAACCACCACCGGCCGCTTCGCCGTACGCAGGACGGCGTCGGAGACGCTGCCGAGCAGCAGTTCCTTGACCTTGCCGAGACCTCGACGTCCGATGACGATCAAGGCGTCCGCGGCATCCGCGGCAGCCACGATCTCTTCCCTCGGCTCGCCCCAGACCGTGACATCCTCGACCTTGACGTCCTTGCGGGTGATGGCCTCACGCGCCTTGGCAAACGAGGCCGCGCCGGACTGCTCACTGATCTCCCGAATGCGCTCCTTGGACAACTGCGCCATGCCCACGATCTCGTTGCCGCTGGGCGCAA
This sequence comes from Gammaproteobacteria bacterium, assembly GCA_020832085.1. Lineage (GTDB taxonomy): Bacteria > Pseudomonadota > Gammaproteobacteria > Pseudomonadales > Azotimanducaceae > SLTB01. Next base: position 16,877 of record JAFIFJ010000045.1, read on the forward strand.
ACACATGAAGCAGCTGGACCTTGCTGTCAGTGGCTGCGGCCAAGTCGGCAGCGAAGGCTGCGGCACGACTGCTGCCCTCGGATCCATCCACGGGGACGATGATCAGTTTGTAGTGTGAGATCATGAGGCGAGAACTCCTTTCGGGCAGAAACCAAGGATCATCGTAGATCCGAATCAGCTCGATTCGCATTGATTTGGATCAACGCGGATCGAGGGCACGGGCCACTAAGCCATGGAACAGTTGCTGGCCATTCTAGCATCCCTCGCCATCCTGGCACTTGCCGTGGCGACGGCCGGACATGCGCTGCTGTTCAAGCGCGACGGGCGTTCGGTGATCCTCTGGGTGGGGTTCATCATCCTGCTGCCGCTGCTCGGCGCCGGGCTTTACTGGCTGGTGGCCGTCAATCGCATCCGGCGCCGCGCCAGCGCCCTGCGCCCACAGCCAGCTGGCCACGGCGACATCGTCGCCGGCAATCCCGCCCAACCCCCGAATTCCCTGCGCCGGCTGGCCACCCTCTGCGACCGGGTCAGCCCGTTTCCGCTCAGCGATGGCAACACCGTCACCCCTCTGGAGAACGGTGAGGTCGCCTTTCCCGCCATGCTCAATGCCATCGAACATGCCCGCCACAGCGTGGCCTTGGCAACCTACATCTTCGACGACGATCCGCTGGGCCACCGCTTCCTCGAAGCGTTGGCCACAGCCTCGGGTCGGGGCGTGGCGGTCCGGGTTCTCATCGATGCCGTCGGGCAACGCTATAGCCGCCGCCGCATGGTTCCGATCCTGCGCAGTGCCGGCGTGCGCGCGGCCGCCTTCATGCCGGTCCGGGTACCCCGCGACCTGGCCTCGTTCAATCTCCGCAACCATCGCAAGCTGCTGGTCATCGATGGTGAGACGGCGTTCACCGGGGGGATGAACATTCGCGTCGGGCACCTGACCGCGACCCGGGGCGTGTCCCCCATCCGCGACCTGCAGTGTCGTGTTCACGGCCCGGTCGTCGCCCAGCTGATGCGCGTATTCGCCGACGACTGGAACTTCACGACCAGCGAAGAGCTTTCAGGCGAGAAGTGGTTCCCGGAGCTGGTCACATCCGGGGAAGGCGTACCGGCCCGAGCGATACCCGACGGCCCAGACGAGCATTTCGAGGCGCTGAAGCTGGTCCTGCAGGGCGCCCTGGCGGAAGCCCGCCGCTCCGTCACCATCGTTACCCCCTACTTCCTGCCCGATGCTGCGCTGATCAGCGCCCTGAACACTGCAGCGCTGCGCGGCGTGGCGGTCGACATCCTGCTGCCTGCGCGCAACAACCTGCGCCTGGTGCAGTGGGCCTCCCACGCCCAATACTGGCAGCTACTGGAGCGGGGCTGCCGCATCTGGCACTCACCGCCACCCTTCGATCATTCCAAACTCATGCTGGTGGACGACGAGTGGGTGCTGATGGGCTCCACCAACTGGGACCCGCGCAGCCTGCGGCTGAACTTCGAGCTCAACATCGAGTGCTACAGCCCTGCGCTGGGCAACACCCTGCGGGACTGGTTCGAGCGCCGCCGCGCAGAAGCGACAGAGGTGACGCTCGAGGATCTGCAGGCACAGCCCTTCGCCTTCCGCCTGCGGGACAGCACGGCGCGACTGCTCATCCCCATGCTGTAATAGGCTGCGAACCGCACGTTTCCAACGCCGTCATGACAGGGAGTCCGCCTTGAGCGAGACCGCGAAAACACCGGCAAGCCAGCGCATACCCAAGCCCAATGCCGGCCAACGCCTGCTCTGGAGTGCTCAGTGCAGCGTGATCCTGGCTGTGATCTGGCTGGCCCTAACCGGCTTCGATGCCTTGCTGCTCGGAGCGATCGCCGCGGTCATCGGCGGCGTCTTCGGAGCCTGGATGGTCCCTGGACTGCCCCATGCCTGGCGCCCCTTGCGGCTGTTCCGCTTCAGTCGCTATTTCATCTGGACATCCATTGCCGGAGGCATCGACGTGGCCTGGCAGGCCCTGCAGCCGCGCATGGATATCCGTCCCGCCTGGCTGCGCTATCGCCTCAGCCTGCCGCCGGGGCAGCCACGCACGCTCATGGTCAGCATTCTCAGCCTGATGCCCGGCACCCTGAGCGCGGAACTTCAGGCCGACAACATGCTGCTGGTGCACGTGCTGGATGGCGGCAACGAGGACCAAGCCCGCAGCAGCGTGGCCGATCTGGAACGGGAACTGGCCTGGTTCTTCTCGCTGCCGGCTCCCGAGGGCGAGGGTCGATGATGGACTGGGTCCTGTCCGCAACAGCCCTGGTGCTGCTGCTCAATCTGGGCGTGGGCATGATTCGCGTCTACCGCGGACCGACGCCCGCGGATCGCATGCTGGCAGCGCTGCTGTTCGGCACCACCACCGTCGCCGTCCTGCTGGTGCTCGCCGATTGGGTGGGCTTGCCGGCTCTGCGCGACGTCGCGCTGCTGTTCGTCATGCTGGCGGCCATCATCAGCGTCGCCTTCGCCGGCCTGCCCACCACCGATGAGGAAGAGCGGTGATCCTGACGGAAGTGATGGCGAGCCTGCTGCTGATCTCCGGCTGTTTCTTCTACATTGCCGGAACCGTCGGCCTGCTGCGCTTTCCTGACGTCTTCTCGCGCCTGCACGCCCTCACCAAGGCCGACAACCTCGGCCTGTTTCTCATCTGCACGGGCCTCGCCGTCAACAGCGGGTCGCCACGCATCACCGGTCTGCTGCTGGTCGTCTGGATCCTCGGTCTGCTTGCTGCCACGGTGTCCTGCCATCTGATTGCCAGACGGGCGATACGCAGCGGGCAGGCGGAGCCGCCGGTTGCGGAGCCTCGTGCTGCGGATCCCACGCCATGATCGGCCTGGCCATCGACAGCGTTCTGGCCCTGGGCATCGTCTGGATGGCGTTACAGACCGTGCGCAGCGACAGCCTGTTCCAGGCCATGCTCATGTTCATCGTCTTCGGGCTGCTGATGTCCCTGGCCTGGGCACGCCTGCACGCCCCGGATCTTGCCCTGGCGGAAGCCGCCATCGGCGCCGGCATCACCGGCGCCCTGCTGCTGGTCACCTGGCGCCGCCTGCAGGTCCATGGCCCTGACGACAGCAATGGGCCGCGACTGATGACGCGCTGGCTGGCACTGCCCATCGCCTGCGCCTCAGCGCTGCTGGTCATCATCATCGGCTGGACCGCGCTGCAGCTGCCTGCAGTCCCGGGCACTGCCGGTGAACTGACGCTGCAGCGCCTGGAGGACATCGGTGTCAGCAACCCGGTCACCGGCGTGCTGCTGGGGTTTCGCGCCTACGACACGCTGATGGAAATGGCGGTCTTGCTGGCGGCCTGGCTCGGGGCTCGCGCCGTCGCCACCGAGTTCCGGCCCGGCGTCCTGCCAGGGCCCGCTCATGCGGAAGTGCCCCTGGTGGGCGCTCTGCTCAGTCTGGTCGTCCCCATCAGCATTCTGGTCGCCGTGTATCTGCTGCAGGCCGGCGGCAGCGCTCCCGGTGGTGCGTTCCAGGGCGGCGCAGTCCTTGCGGCCGGGGGCGTGCTGCTGTGCCTGACCGGCCGCCTCGAAGCCGCAGCACAGGCCAGCGCACTGGAACGGGTGGGGGTCATTCTGGGCCTTGCCGTGTTCTCGCTCACGGGCCTTATCGTAATGGCCACGGGCGGGCCCATGCTGGCCCTGCCGGGTGTCTGGGCGATCTATCTGGTGGAGACCGCTCTCCTGCTGTCCATTGCCCTCACGCTGGTACTGCTGTTCGCCGCCGCCCCTGGCCTGAGGCGGGCACCATGAATCCCACCGCGGTGATCTACGTGCTCACGGCCGCTGCCATTTTCGGCATCGGCCTGTATGGCCTGCTGGTGTCGCGGCAGATCCTGCGGCAGTTGCTGACCATCAACCTCATGGGCGGGGGCATCTTCCTGCTGCTGATCACCCTGGGCGGCGGCGCGGAGGGACCGCCGGACCCCGTCCCCCAGGCCATGGTGCTCACCGGGATCGTCATCGCCGTCTCAGCCACCGCCTTCGCCCTGGCACTGCTGCTGCGCTGGCAGGAACTCAGCGGCAGCAGCGAAGTCGATGGCGACGCCGTTACAGACGCCGTTACAGACGCACTCGACGATGACGAGTGAAGCGCTGGTCGCAGTGATCTTTCTGCCGCTGCTGGGCGCCTGTGCAGCGGTCATGCCGGGCCGTTTCCCGGCGCGGCTCGGCATCGTCGCCGGATTGCTGCCCCTGCCGGGGCTGCTGGTCGCGGTGACGCTCGCCGTCTGGCACGACGGACCCGCCTGGCTGGAACTCGGCGGCTGGGCAGCGCCGCTGGGCATCCGCCTGTTCGTCGATCCCCTGGCCGTCCTCATGCTGTGGATGGTCGCCATCATCGGCGGCATTGCGGCCGCCCATGCCTGGTTCGACTTTCCGCCCGGCACTGGGACGGGGCAGAAGTTCTGGCCGCTGTGGCTGCTCCTCATCAGCGCCATGAACGCCCTGTTTCTGAGCGCCGACCTGTTCAATCTCTATGTCTGTCTGGAACTGGTCACCTTGACGGCCATTCCGCTGATTGCGCTGGCGGGTTCGAAGACGGCCATCCGTGCCTCCATGCGCTATCTGCTGCTGGCCCTGCTGGCATCCCTGCTCTACCTGCTCGGCGTCGCGCTGCTCTACAACGCCACCGGCACGCTGGATCTCTATCTGGTCAGCGATGGCCTCGGCGCCGCGCCGCCCATGGTCGTCACGACCGCGCTCGCGCTGATCAGTCTCGGGCTGCTGCTCAAGGGTGCAGTCTTCCCGCTGCACATCTGGCTGCCCCAGGCCCATGCCAGCGCACCGGGCCCCGTCAGCGCCGTTCTCTCCGCCCTGGTGGTGAAGACGGCCATCTATCTGCTCTACCGGCTCTGGCTGTGGAGCGTTCCGGCGACGGTTGCCGCCGAAGGGGCGCTGACGCTGCTGGCCGTGCTCGGTGCGGGCGCCCTGCTGTACGGCGGCGTGCTCGCATTGCTGCAGGAGCGCTTGAAGCTGGTGATCGCCTACTCCACGGTGGCCCAGCTCGGCTACCTGCTGCTGATTCTGCCCATGGCTTCCAGTTCCGCCTGGCCCATCGCCTGGCAGGGTGGCACCTACCAGCTGCTGAGCCATGGTCTTGCCAAGGCGGCCATGTTTCTGGCCGCGGCCAACATCCTGCATGGGCTGGGCTCGGATCGCCTCAGCGACCTGCAACGCCTGGATCAGCGCCAGCCCCTGTCCCTGTTTGCTCTGGCCATGGCCGGCGTGAGCATCATGGGCCTGCCGCCGAGCGGCGGCTTTCTGGCGAAATGGCTGCTTCTGGAGGCGACCTGGCGCAGCGGCCAGTGGTGGCTGCTGGCGGTACTGGTGGCTGGCAGCCTGCTGGCGGCGGCCTATGTCTTCCGGATCCTGGCCGCGACGTTGCGCCGTGACGATCCCACCGAGGCGCGGCCGGCGGCTGAGACCCGATCCATACCCGCTGCCCAGACCGCCTGCGCGCTGCTGCTGGCGCTGCTGGCCTTGGCGGCCGGGTTCGCCGCTGCACCCCTGCTGGAGTTCATCGAGGCCGGGACTCCCGGCACATGGAGCAGCCCATGAGCTTCGGCTGGCAGGCGCTGCCCCTCCACATCATCCTGGTGTCCGTGGTCACCGCCATCCTGATCTTCGCTTTGGGCGAGCAGCGCCAGCATACGCGCACCCTGCTCAATCTGGCCGGGGCCCTGCTGAAGCTGCTGCTGATTCTCATCATGCTGCTGGCCATTCAGGCCGGTGCGACCTTCGAATTCAGGCTGCCCCTTCTCCCCGGCCTCGATCTGCTGCTGCACGCCGATCGCCTGACCATGCTGTTCGCCACCTTGTCCGCCCTGCTGTGGCTGGTAACCACCGTCTATGCCATCGGCTATCTGGAGCAGAGCCCGAACCGGGCGCGCTTCTTCGGTTTCTTCAGCCTCTGTGTGGCCGCCACCATGGGCGTGGCCAGTGCGGGCAACCTGTTCACCTTCTTCATCTTCTACGAGCTGCTCACCCTGGCCACCTGGCCCCTGGTGGTGCACCGGGGCACCCCGGAGGCCTTCGCCGCCGGCCGTCTGTATCTGGCCTATACCCTGGCCGGCGGCGTGCTGCTGCTGATCGGTCTGGTGTGGCTGCACACCCTGGCGGGCGCCGGCGACTTCATAATCGACGGCAGTCTCGCCCCCATCGCGGCCGGCAACGAGAACGCCCTGCGGGGGGTCTTCGTGCTGCTGATGCTCGGCTTCGGCGTCAAGGCAGCGCTGCTGCCCCTGCACAGCTGGCTGCCACGGGCCATGGTGGCGCCGGCCCCGGTCAGCGCCCTGCTGCATGCGGTGGCGGTGGTGAAGGCCGGCGCATTTGGTCTGGTCCGCCTCGTCCAGGACGTGTTCGGCTTCGAGCTGGCTGCCAGTCTGGGGCTGACGGACCTGCTGGCCTGGATGGCAGCCGCCACCATCATCTACGGCTCGGTCCTGGCGCTGAAGCAGAACGACCTCAAGCGCCGCCTGGCCTATTCCACGGTGAGCCAGGTGTCCTACATCGCCCTGGGGGTGGCCACGGGCAGCGTGCTGGCCACGGTCGGGGGGCTGGTCCATCTGGTGAACCAGGGTCTGACCAAGATCACCCTGTTCTTCTGTGCCGGCAACTATGCGGAGGCCTACGGCATTCACAAGGTGGAGGAACTCGACGGTCTCGGTGAGCGCATGCCGGTCACCAGCGTCTGCTTCACCCTGGGGGCCCTGGGCATGATCGGCGTCCCGCCGCTGGCCGGCTTCATTACCAAGTGGCACCTGGGTGCCGGCGCCATCACTGCCGGAGCCCCCTGGGTGATCGCCGTGCTGGTAGCGAGCACCCTGCTCAATGCGGCCTATTTCCTGCCCATCGTGCAGCGGATCTGGTTCCGACCGCTGCCCGAGGAGATGGCACAGCGTCATGACCGCCTCGGCCGCATCCGCCGCGCGGCACTCATCACGCCGACGGTCTTCGTGGCCGTCGCCTCCCTCGGCGCCGGCCTGCTGGCCGGCATTCCCGGCAGCCCCCTGTTCTGGGTCGTCCGCTTAGTCGGCGTGGAGGGTCCATGATTCTGCTGGCCCTGGTGCTGCCCCTGCTGCTGGCCCTGGCCTGCCTGTTCGGTCTGCAGCATCGGCTGCGCTGGCTGCTGCCCTGTGCCAGCCTGCCGGTGCTCGGAGTGGCGCTGATGCCGGAAGGCAGGGTCGAGCTCGACTGGCTGCTGTTCGGCGTCGCGGTGGGCGGCGACGCCATGAGCCGCCCCTTCCTCCTGCTGTTGGGTCTGGCCTGGAGTCTTTCCGCCTGGCATGCCCTGGACTACATCGGCAAACGCCAGCAGAGCTTCTGGTTCTTCTGGCTGCTGACCCTCTCAGGGATCAGCCTGACGTTCCTGGCTCGGGATGCCGCTGGCTTCTACTGCGGCTACGCGGTCATGGGGCTTGCCGCCTACGGCCTGATCCTGCACGACCGCAGTGACGAGGCCCGCCGCGCAGGTCGCATCTACCTCGTGCTCGCGCTGTTCGGGGAAGTCCTGATCCTCACCGGCTTGTTCCAGCTCGGGGCGCGCTACGGCAACTTTGCCCTGGCCGACCTTGGGACGCTGCTTGGTGACCCGGCGGGATTCGAGCTGGCGGGCTGGTGCCTGCTCGCCGGCTTCGCGGTCAAGATGGGTGTCCTGCCCCTGCACGTCTGGCTGCCTTTGGCCCATCCCGTGGCGCCGGCACCCGCCAGTGCCATTCTCAGCGGCGTCATCGTCAAGGCGGGACTGCTCGGCTGGCTGCGCTTCCTGCCAACCGAGATCTACGGCGCCAGTCCGCCCATCCTGGCCCTGGCCATGCTGGGCCTGACTGCCGCCTTCTACGCCGCCGTCATGGGTCTCACCCGCTCCCGACCCAAGGCCATCCTGGCATGGTCCACAGTGAGCCAGCTCGGGCTGCTGCTGGTTCTCTTCGCTGCGGCTTCGGTGGGTGAACTGGAACGGGCCCTGCTGCTGCCGATCATCGGCATCTGGGTGCTGCATCACGGCTTGAACAAGGCGGCCCTGTTCCTGGCTACGGTCTGCGCGCCCACCCTGACCCGTTGGCGTCTGCTGCTGCTCGCACTGCCAGCACTCGCCCTTGCCGGCCTGCCGCTGACCAGCGGGGGACTGGCCAAGGGGCTGGCCAAGGAGGGTCTGGCACTGGCCGCCCTTCCTGACTGGATCCAGGCGGCCTTTGGCCTGAGTTCAATCACCACCACGCTGCTGCTGTGGCATCTGCTGCACCGGTTGCATCAGGACGGCGGCGAAGCCAGGGCCCATCCTGCCTGGGTGGCCCTGACCCTGATCGCGCTTCCCGTGCCGTGGCTGTGGGCTGCCAGCCAGGGCCTGGCATCAGCCCCGTCACTGGCAGCTGTCTGGGATGGCCTCTGGCCGCTGCTGCTGGCCAGCGCCATCGCCCTGTCCTGGCATCGGTTCGGCTGGCGCCTGCCGGACGGGTCGGATCTGGTCACCGTCACGGGCCTCCGCTCCCTGGCCCTGCCGCGAGCACGACTTTCCGGCCTGCCTGCAACCTGGAATCCCCGCTTGCCCCGGGCCGGCACCAACCTGCTCCGCCTGGAGCGAAGCCTTGCAGTGGTGCCGGTGGTCGGCCTCGGCCTGCTGGCGTTACTCGGAGGCCTCTGGCTGCTCATGGCCGCCGCCAGCTGGCGGCGGCCGCCGCCGGCGCGCCCCCCCCCGCCCCCCCCGCCCCAGCCCGACGC